>JALXEW010000289.1 GCA_027069285.1 Ardenticatenia bacterium
ATCACATTCCTGGCCCTGGGAGCGATGGCCTGTCTTGGGGCCTGGGGATTATGGTGGGCGCTGGAAGAGCGTGGCCTGGGCGGCCTGGACCCGCTTGGCAAAGTCTACGGGCGGATGTGTGCGTACGCGGCCAGAATAGGAGTGCGCATACCGCCTTCCGCCACCCCGGATGAGCGTCGGCGCCTGATCGCCGATGCGGTGCCGGAGGCAGGCAAGGCCATCTACCGCGTGGTTGACCTTTACGTGCGCGAGCGTTACGGGCCACCGAGCGGCGGGCATCGGGAACAAACGGCTCGAGAAGCCGCCGAAATATGGAAAACCGTTAGCTGGGCCTTCCGCAAGAGGTGGCTAACCCGGCTACTTTCGCCGGGGTGGCTGTTGCGCCTTATACGCCGCTGAGCCTCACTTGCGGCCCCACATATTTGCCAAAAACGCGGCGCCCACCAGAATCGTCCCTAAAACCTGGGCGATCAGCATGATCAGCGCCAGGTCGGGATACTGTGACGTCAGGAGCGGCAACGTCAGCGCCATCCCTACCGCAAGCGCCCCCAAAATGATCGCCATTGCCAGGCGGCTGGCCAGTCGGTTGAGTCGGCTCAGAATCCCCTCCATATCGTGTGGCCGGATCACGAACTGGAGTTCGCCGCGCTCGGTCTGGCTCAGAATCCTGGTTGCCACCCTGGGCAGCAACGTCACCAGATATGCCCATTCCTCCGTCGTCCGCATGAACGAGCGGCCCCACGATTCCGGCATCAAGCCCTTAAGCGTCAACTTCCTGATGTACGGCCTGGCGACCTCGAAGACGTCCATCTCCGGCGCCAACTTCTGGCCGATCCCTTCCATAATGCTCAGCGTCTTGCCCAGCAGCCAGAATTCAGCCGGCGTCTTCAGCCGGTACTTAAATGCCAGCGGCATAAGGTCACTCAGCAGATCGGCAGCCCTGACCTCGCCCAGTGGGATCGAGCGGTACTTGCTCAAAATGCGCCCCAGTGCCCTTTGGAGCTTATCCCGGTCGGTCCTATAATCGGCGACCCCCATACGGATCAGCTGCTCCACCATCCCCTCCGGGTCATCCTGGATCGCCAACATAGTCAGCCGAACCAGATTTTGCCGGTCTGCCAGACTCAGGCTGCCCACAATGCCGAAATCCAACGCCCCGATCATCCCCCCCTCCATCACGAGCAGATTACCCGGATGAGGGTCTCCGTGGAAGAACCCATCCTCGAGGATCTCCTTGAAAATGATGCGGGTCGCGTTAAGGGCCAGCTGATACGTATCGTGTCCGGCCTCTCTGAGCGCATCCACATCATCTATCTTGATCCCGTGTATGCGCTCCATAGTCAGGACACGTCCGGTGGTATATTCCCAATATATATGCGGGATATACAAATACCTCTCGCCCTCGAAGTTACGGCGGAACCTGTCGGCATTGCGGCCTTCCATGCGATAGTCCAGCTCATTCCGTATGGTGAAGGCGAAGTCGGCGGCGATCTCAACGACATCGTATATCTCGCCAAGCTGAGTGCGTTCCTGGAGCAGGCGTGCCAGGTCGAACAAAATTTCCAGGTCCACATCAATAGTCTGGCGCACATTTGGACGTTGTACCTTCACAATGACCTCCTGCCCATCCGGCAGGCGGGCCACGTGAACCTGGGCCAGTGATGCAGCGGCGAGCGGTGAACTCTCGAACTCCTTGAAGACCTCATCCAACCGGGCGCCGAATTCCTCCTCCAGCAGGGCCTTAACCTCATCCCAGGGCGATGGTGGCACAGAGTCCTGCAGGCGGCTCAACTCGGTCACATATGCCGGCGGGAGCAGATCGGGGCGTGTGGAGAGCAACTGACCCAACTTCACAAAAGTCGGCCCCAACTCCTCCAGTGCCATGCGGAGCCGGACGTGGGGGCCTGGGCCTGGTTCGAGATGGGGATAAAACAGCCGGCGCGGGAGCGAGAGGTACGGCAACAGGCCGAGCTGGTCTACGAGTTCGCCGAAGCCATGTTTGACCAGAACCCGCACGATCTCCCTATACCTGGGCAGGAGCCTTAAAGTATGGAGCGGGGTTTGCAGCACCTGGTCTACCCTCGGCCACTCGCCGGTGGATATGCAAGCCCCTTATAAAGCAAAAAGGCCGTGGCCGCAAGCCACAGCCCCATGCCGAAGGTGGGATTCGAACCCACACGGCCTTTAGGGCCACTGCGCCCTGAACGCAGCGCGTCTGCCAGTTCCGCCACTTCGGCTCGAAAGTATTTTACCTCAACTTGTACGGATGTCAACTCAACTTGTGCTCATAGCTCCCATGCTGGTACAATATCGGCGAGGCCGACCAGAGCCTTCCTAAGCCGAAAGGTAAGCCGATGAGCCGTACCTCGTCTAAACAACAGCCCCTTTCAGAAAGGCTATCCAAACTCCGAGAAACCATCGGGGAACTGAAAGGCATGATCGAAGGGGCTACCCGTGTGGTCGGGCTTAACGTCCCTCGGGGGATCACTGCCACCTTTCGACAGGTGCAGGATGAGCTGAGACGCGCCATCAACGAAGCGAGCGATTTGGAAATCCGCCTGTGCCAGTTCCAGAGCCTGGCCCACACCTCGGCCATGATCAACTCCTCACTGGAGCTGGAGGCCGTGCTCAACGAAGTGATAGATAACATCGTCTCGCTCACCGGCGCCGAGCGGGCATACCTGGTTCTCTACAACGAGGAAACCGGTCAGATGGAATTCAAAGTCGCCCGCAACCTGGATCGCGAGACCATAGCGCAATCCTCATTTGAGATCAGCCGCAGCATAGTCCGCGAAGTAGCCAGCACGGGTGAGCCTGTAGTCACCACCGATGCCCAGGCAGACCCGCGCTTCTCCCATCAGGAAAGCGTCATCGGGTACTCCCTCCGGTCGATACTTTGCGTGCCGCTCAAGCGCAGAAACGAAACCATCGGCGTCATATACGCCGACAACCGCATCCAGACCAACACCTTCACCGAGCGAGACCTGGACCTGATGCAGGCATTTGCCAACCAGGCCGCGATAGCCATCGAAAACGCGCGGATGTTCGATCAAGTCAGGGCCGACCTTGAGACCGCCCGGAAAGAAGTCGAAGCGCTGCGGATCAAGATAGATGAAGAAAGCCGGAAGAAGAAAGTCGAAGAAATCGCCGCTACCGACTACTTCCGGATACTGCAAATGCGTGCCCGCGAATTGCGGAAACGTCGCCGCGAGGAAGATAAAGGCGAAGAATAACCCATTTCCCCCGTAGCCGCGGGCACCCTCCCCACGCC
>JALXEW010000290.1 GCA_027069285.1 Ardenticatenia bacterium
GTGGTGCCCGCAGGGAGGTGGTGAAGTTCGTGGAGATCACCGGGGCCAGTGACCTCGACGTAGGTGTCGCCCGGAGCATCGGCGAGCTACGTCTGGCGTTCCTGCACCTCAACGATCGTCCCGGCCCGCCCGGAACGCCCACATCAACCGTCCAGCCGGAAGTGCTTTACCTGGTGCGACCGGACGGCACCGCTCGTGTAGAAGTGGCCCAACTGCCCCCATCGGTCGGCGAGAACATCTACTGGGCGCCCGATGGCTCCAAAGTCGCCTACTTCCTGGATGAGGAGCCGCGATCCGGCATCTACGTGCTCGACCTGACCGTCACCGAGGACACCGGGGTGAGCATGAGGGTCATCGAAGTCTCAGACCTGAACCAGGGGGGATATGTGGATACCCCTCAATGGTCGCCTGATAGCCGTTACATCGCCATGGCCGTCATGGGCGAATATGACCTGGATATATACATAGCCAGCGCCGACGGCAGCGAACTGCGCAACATCACCGATAACGGCGCGCATGACATGTGGCCCCGTTGGTCGCCGGATGGGCGGATGTTGGCCTTTGTCTCCGATCGTGCGCGATGTCCCAGCTGGGCGCCTGATGACGAGAATACCTGTTTTACGGATGAGGCCCCGACGCCGCACACCGGTCAGATTTACGTAATGGACGTCGAGACCGGGGAGACGCGCCGGCTGAGCACACAATGGACATCCGGGCCGCCGGTATGGATAACCGGGGGCCTGATCGGATTCTCGACCGGCAATGCCCTCTATGGAGATGAGCACGTATCCCTGTGGACGGTTGGGCTGTACGGCTTGCCGGAACGCGAATTGACCCCGCGTGGCGAGATTGAGACCGAATTGAGCCTGACGCCCTACTGGTCGCCGGACGGTAGGGCCGTGGTGTTCCAGCAGGCGCTCTCCGGCGCCGATGCCGAAGGCCGCCCCGTGAGCACCACGGATATTGTCGTGCTTAACCTGCGTGGCGAGGAGCTGGGCAGGTCGCCGGACTTCTCATTCGTGCGGTTCGGATTCGCAGCGGCCTGGTCGCCGGATGGGAATTTCATCGCGCTGGGGGGGCGTAATGGCCAATGCGTCAGCGGCCTGATCGTCACCGATCCGGCCCTCCACGTGTTGGTGGCCGATAACCCGCCGCCGGTTGCCTGCGATCCTCAATTCTCGCCCGATGGCCAATGGATCGCATTCACCGGCATCACCACCCGCATTGACGGCAGGATGGACCTATACGTAGTGCGGCCAAATGGCTACAGTATGCGGAACCTCACAGGTGACCTGAGGGGCCAGATACGGCCTTTGGGATGGGTTGGTGTTGGAGGGGGCGGATCATGAGAGTCGCAGTGACCGGGTGCAGCAGTCCGGTTGGTGTGGCGCTCCTGACATTGCTGGAACGCAAGATCGAGATCGAGCAAGTGGTCGGCATAGACCGCGATCCGCCACCGGCTGGCTTTGCCAAACTGCTATACCTGATGCGCGATACCGGCTACCCATTTCTGGACGAGGACCTTTCGGATAACGGGATTGACGTGCTGGTGCACCTGGCGTTCATAAGGATCAGGCCGCCGGATATGACCCAGGCGCAGGTCTTTGACTACAACATCCGGGGCGGACTGAACGTCTACCGCGCGGCCATCGCCGGCGGGGTGCGCAAGCTGGTGCTGCTCAGCGGAAGCGGGGTTTACGGCAGTCACCCGGATAACCCCGTCCCGCTCACCGAAGCTCATCCCATGCGTGGAACCGGGCGCGTCTACTATGAGCACCAGATGCGCCTGCTTGAGGAACGAATGGACGAGATGAGCCACGAGTTCCCGGACAAAGTGTTCACCAGATTGCGCCCGTGCTTGATGATGGACGAGGCAGAAAGCCTGAACGCCCTGGCCCCCGACGGGTACTGGGCCGATACCGGCGGTGCCGACCCGCTTTACTGGCAGGTTGTGCACATCAACGACGTCGCCGATGCGATCGCGCTGGCGATAGAACGTGATCTGCCCGGCGCGTACAACGTGGCCCCTGACGATTGGATCGAAGTCGCCGAGATATGCCGTCGGCATGGCATCGAGATACGCCACCTCCCGCTCGACCTGGCGAAAACTGCCGCCAAAATCGCCTGGGAAGCCGGGCGTACCAGGCTCTCACCCGAATGGGTCGAGACACTCCGCTTCAACACCGTCCTGGATAACGCCAAACTCCGTTCCACCGGATGGCGCCCGCACTATACCACCTCTGGCCTGCTGGGCCTGTGAGTTTGATCCGCCAACATGCCGGGTTATAATCCCCGCCTGATGCCTCACATCGTCCATATGGTGATGGGATGAGCAAAAGAGAGGATAACCGCTCACAGGTCGGTATGCCAGGTGAGAGGGCCGACATCGGGCGGGATGCCGGCTACAAAAAGACCCGTGATGCCTGGCGCGATATATGGCTTGGCGAAGCGGATTTCGAGGCGGAGCTTGCCACGCTGGAATATCCCCGTGCGCAGGAGACTCTGGCGTACTATACGCCGTTGCTGCCGCACGGTAAACCGATATTGGAAGCCGGATGCGGTTTGGGGCACCTGGTGCACTACCTGAGGGGGCGCGGTCACGACGTGATCGGCCTGGATTACGTGCCGGGGGCGCTTGAGATCGGCCTCGGCCACGACCCGGATATGCCGCTTGTGGCCGGAGACGTGCATTACCTGCCGTTTCCCGATGAAACGTTTGGGGCGTACCTCTCATTCGGCGTGCTGGAGCATTTCGAGCATGGGCCGGTGCCGGCCTTGCAGGAGGCATATCGGGTGTTAGCGCCGGGCGGTCTGCTGGTGTTGACGATCCCGTACCCGAATTTCGTCGAGCGGTTGTACGAGCTACGCCGGAAACTTCTCCCGCGCCCCGACCTGCGGGCGGAGTACTTCGAGACCACTTATACACATTCCCAGGTTGCCGATTTCGTGAGACAGGCCGGATTTGAGATCGAGCAACAGGTGCCGATAAGCCATAGCTACGTCTGGTATGGGCTGGGCGGGCCATTCCGTGCGGAAGGGTACTACGCCAACTCCCGCCTGGCCGACGTGATGGGCAACCTGAGCAAGGCACTCGCCCCCTGGTTCACCTGTGCCGCAAGCCTCACCCTGGCCCGAAAGCCCCTCTGAATGCCCGGTATGGAACTCTCGGTCGTTATCGTCAATTACAATACCGCAGACCTGCTGGTCGCGTGCCTGGACTCGCTTTACAAAGCACTTGGCGTCCCAATCGGATATGCGGGCGGAGCCGG
>JALXEW010000291.1 GCA_027069285.1 Ardenticatenia bacterium
CCTCATAAAAAAAAAAATCTTTGCCGAACCGCAACGCCGTCTCCACCGCGAAATCGATCGCCTGGCCGCCGCAATCCAGTCCCGCTTCGGCTCCGCCGGCATCCGCCGGGGCGGCACATCCCGGGCTGGGCGCGGGGCCACTGTCGTCGCCGGGCTGATGCAATCGCAGCTTTACCGCAGCCACATCTTGATCCCGCTCCTGGCAGCCATATTCGGAACCGGCGTGTTCCACGCCGCCATGCTGATCGTGATGAGGCTGGGCGGGCACGGGTTGCCATTTGGGGAGGCGCTGCGCTATATCACGCTCCCATCACTGGCAATGAACGTCGTGTTTATGCTGCCGGTCTTCCTGATGATGAACCTGTTGTACAGGCGGGTCAGGCCGCCACACGTGACCCTCTAGGCGCTCATCCCCGATCAGTCCCGCCCAGGACGATGTTGTCTATCAGCCGCGTCTTGCCGATCCGCACCGCCATGCTCAGGAGAACGGGCTTCTCTATCGGCCCATCCAGCTCCTGCAGCGTCTCGTTATCGGCCACGCTGACGTATTCAACTTCCGCCAGCGGTTCTGAATTCAACACATCCAGCATGATCTCCCGCAGCCTGCCGGACGACCGTTCGCCATCCATGTAAGCCTTCTCGGCTGCGCTCAGCGCCCGTGCTTTATCGGGCGCGGCCTCACGCTGCTCCGGCGTCAGGTACGTGTTGCGGCTGGACATGGCCAATCCATCCGGTTCCCTCACCGTGGGGCAAACCACGATTTCCAAAGGGAAGTTCAGATCGGCAACCATCCGCCGGATCACTATCGCCTGCTGAGCGTCCTTTTGACCGAAGTAAGCCTTATCCGGCTGCACCATGTTGAAGAGTTTGGCGACAACGGTCGTCACTCCCCGGAAGTGGCCCTGCCTGCTGGCGCCTTCCAGCACTTTGGTCAGCTCGGTGACTTCGACGTACGTCTGGAATCCGGGCGGGTACATCTCATCATCCGTAGGCGCGAACACTATATCAACGCCCAGCGGCTCCAGCAGCGACATATCCCGTTCCAGATCGCGTGGATATGCCTCAAAGTCCTCAGACGGGCCGAATTGGGTCGGATTGACGTAGATCGAGACGATGACGTGATCACATTCCTCTGCGGCACGGCGAACCAGGCTCAGGTGGCCCTCGTGCAGGTAGCCCATCGTCGGCACGAACCCGACCGTTCCGGCCAGTTTAGACCGAACGGATCGAAGCTCCGAAACGGATTTGATAAGTTGCATCATTCGGCCTCCAGTTGAGCAACCACGGCCTCGTCCATAGAGAAGCTATGTTCCATAGTCGGGAACTCGCCGGATTCCACCTCGGCCTTGTAACGCGAGATGGCATCCCGGATCGTGCCGGCCAACTCCGCATAACGCTTGGCGTGCCTGGGCACGAAGTCCTCAAAAAGCCCCAAAAGGTCATGGAAGACCTGCACCTGACCATCACAATACGGCCCGGCGCCGATCCCGATGGTGGGAATGCTCAGACGCCCGGTGATCAGACGGGCAAGCGGCGCCGGGACAGTCTCCAGCACAATCGAAAACGCGCCGGCGTCCTGCAGGGCCAGGGCATCGTCTATCAGGGCACGCGCGGCGTCCAGGTCGCGCCCCTGCACCCGATAGCCACCCAGCTGGTGAATGGACTGTGGGGTCAGGCCGATGTGCCCCATCACCGGGATGCCGTTGGCAACCAGACGCTCGACCGTGGGTGCCATGCGTCGGCCACCTTCCAGCTTGACGGCCTGTGCACCGCCTTCCTGGATCATACGGGCCGCGTTGGACATGGCCTGCTCCGGGTTGATGTGATAGCTCATAAACGGCATGTCGCCAACTACCAGCGCCCGCCTGGCACCGCGTACCACTGCTTTGATATGGTGGATCATATCGTCCATTGTGACGGGGATGGTGTTCTCGTAGCCCAGCACGACCATTCCCAAAGAGTCGCCGACCAGTATCATCGGGATCCCGGCCTCATCGGCCAGCTTTGCGGATGTGTAATCATAGGCGGTCAGCATGACGATTGGCCGCCCTTCGTCCTTCATTTTGCGTATATCGCGTATGGTAATGCGCATTTCGATCTCTCCAGAGGAATCAGCCGACGATCCGGCCAATCTCGGCCACTTTTTCGGTCGATAGGCCGCGTTCGACGGCAAGGGGAAGCGTGTGGCGGGCCAGAAGCCTATATAGTGAAGCAACTTCCGGCGCCATTGCATCCAGGGCAGTCAGGTGGCGCTTTATCGTGCCCACGTCACCCCGTAGTAACGGCCCTGTGAGCGCTCCCGGCAATCCGATCTTTTCCAGATTCGCCACCGCCCCACGGGTCAGCGGCATCAGGGCAGCCGACGCCCCGTCCCGATCCATCCCCAGCGCCTCCAATAGCCCGGCGGCACACGCGAAAAGCGCCACAACGTAGTTGGAAGCGATGACCGCAGCGGCATGATACACCGCCTTGTCGCCCGGCTTCAGCCAAAGCGGTCGGCCATCGAGTGCCTTGACGATCCCGGTAAGCCAACCGCGCAAAGGCTCCCCATCCGCCTCCAGCCCGAAGGTGGAGCCAGGTAGTGTCTCCATTGCCGCTTCGACCGTTGCGAAGGCCTGCAAAGGGTGCAGGCTGCCCACATGGGCACCGGCCTCTCTGGCCGATTCCAGCGAATCCAGGCTATGTGCACCGGAAGTATGCACCACGGCCTTGCCCGGCCCCCAGCCACCCCTCCGCGCGATCTCGGCGCAAACCGGCTCGATGACGTCGTCCGGCACGGTCAAAAGTACCAGGTCGGCGGCCTTAGCAGCGGCCTCCGGCGACCCGACCACCTCGGCTCCCACCCGACCGGCCAGAGTTTCCGCCGATTCCCGCGTTCGACTGTGGACGGCCACCACCCGGTAACCGGCCCGTGCGAGCAATACCCCCAGGGTCTGCCCCACACGGCCCGCGCCCACGATCGCAAGCGACGGCTTATCGGACATCGGACCGCTCCCGGAATTCACCAATCACGGCCCCGATCTCATCCCTCGCGATGCGGGTGATCCGATTCTCGGCGTCCACAAAGACCACGGTGGGGGCATAATCCGGCGGTACCGGCTCTTCGACCATCGCGTAGCTGATGATGATCACGGTGTCACCCGGCGCCACTAACCTGGCCGCCGCGCCGTTAAGCTGGATGACCCCGCCGCCCGGCTCGCCAGCTATGACGTAAGTCTCCAACCGCGCCCCGTTGTCA
>JALXEW010000292.1 GCA_027069285.1 Ardenticatenia bacterium
ATCCCGCAGCACTGCTGGCAGTTGAATATGCCGGCGATTCGGAACCGGATATTGTGGCCGGGTTTGAGCGTCTGGAAGCAGCCCTTCGCCGTGATGGGTACGGTGGGCCGATCGTCCGGATCCCCGATGAGGATGCGCAGGCCGACGTTTGGAAAGTGCGCAAGGCGGGCCTGGGAATCCTTGCCAGCACACCCGGCGACGTGAAACCGATCCCGTTCATCGAAGACGCCGCCGTACCGGTGGAGCATCTGGCCGGGTACGTCGAGCGTGTATCCCGGATCGTGCGCGATGCCGGTACCGAAATGGCGGTATACGCCCATGCCAGCGCGGGTTGCCTGCACATCCGCCCCCTGATCAACCTGAAGAGCGCCGAGGGCGTGCGGCAGATGCGAAAGATAGCCGACGCCGTGACCGAACTGCTGATCGAATTCGGCGGCACCACCAGCGGGGAACACGGAGAGGGCCTGGCACGCGGTTGCTATAGCGAGAAGCTCTTCGGCCCACGCCTGACCCGTGCCTTCCGGGAACTCAAAGCCGCGTTCGACCCGAACGGCATCCTCAACCCGGGCAAGGTCGTTGACGTGCCGCCTATGGACGACGTGACACTCCTGCGTTATGGCCCCTCATATTCAACCCCGCTTGAACCGGCGTACACTTACTTCAACTTCGACAGATATAACGGCTACGCCGGTGCGGTCGAGATGTGCAACGGGGCGGCAGTTTGTCGCAGCACCGATACCAGGGTGATGTGTCCCTCATTCCGTGCCACGCGCGAGGAGGCATACTCCACCCGTGGCCGGGCGAACGCGCTCAGGGCGGCGCTCCAGGGGCATCTGCCGGGCGGACTGGCAGACGAGGAGCTTTATCGGGTCATGGACTTATGTCTGGCCTGCAAAGCTTGCAAAACCGAATGTCCGTCCACCGTGGATATGACCAGGCTCAAGACCGAATTCCTCGCCCACTACCAGGAAGCTCACGGCGTCCCGCTGCGCTCCCGCATATTCGGGCACATAGCCACCCTGAACCGCCTGGGCAGCTACCTCCCGATGTTGGCGAATGCCATCCTGCGCAGCCCGCTCACCAGAGAGGTCATGGCGGCGCTCGGAATTGAGCGGAGACGGGAATTACCGTTGCTTGCGCCTGTGACTTTCGAGCGCTGGTTTTACACCCGCCCCCGTCCGAAAGGCCCCTTCCCTCGTGGTCAGGTGGTGTTTTTCCACGATACCTACACTAACTTCAACACCCCTCAGATCGGCAAAGCGGCGGTGCGTGTGCTGGAGGCATTGGGATTCGAAGTCAGGCTGGTTGCCAAAAAGTGCTGTGGGCGGCCATTACTCT
The DNA here is from genome assembly GCA_027069285.1 of Ardenticatenia bacterium. Taxonomy (GTDB): domain Bacteria; phylum Chloroflexota; class Anaerolineae; order Aggregatilineales; family JALXEW01; genus JALXEW01. Next base: position 1,339 of record JALXEW010000292.1, read on the forward strand.
CAAAAGGCCTGCTGGCCGAAGCCAAAAAACTGGCAGAGCACAACATCGCAGTATTGGCGCCCTTTGCCGAGAAGGGCATCCCGATAGTCGGCTGCGAACCCAGCTGCATGGCGACCCTGGTGGACGAATATCCCGATCTAGTCCCCGGCCCGGATGCGGATTCGGTGGCCCGGCAGGCCATGATGATAGACCGGCTGATCGTCGGCCTGGCCGAAAGAGGGGAATTAGACCTGAAATTCGACGGGAAACCGCGCAAAGTGCTGCTGCACGGCCATTGTCACGAAAAGGCGCTCTGGGGCACCGAGTCGGTGCGGATGATGCTGGAGTTAATACCCGGCTGCGAGGTCGAGGAAGTGGAAAGCGGCTGTTGCGGTATGGCCGGCGCATTCGGCTACGAGGCCGAACATTACGAACTATCGATGAAAATAGGCGAGGAGCACCTGCTACCGGCGGTACGTGCTGCCGCTCCCGACGTGATAATTGTCGCCGGTGGCACCAGCTGTCGCCACCGGGTGGAGCGCGGAGCTACGCGTAACGCCGTCCACCCGATAGAATTGCTGGCCGCCGCCCTGGCGTAGCTTACCACGGCAGCCCGCATAAATCTATCTCGCCGCCGGGCCACTTGCGGCCATTGCAGCGCAGCACCATGATAACCCAATCGGTGACGGTCACCTTGCGACCATCTGGCTGGTCGAACATCAGCGGCCCGTTCACCCTCTCCCAGCCGACACGGCTATAAAACGGGATCAGGGCCTCGCCGGTGACCAGGAGGCCGAACTCGGCCCCCAACTCCCCGCATATGAAATCATTTGCCCGTTGTAAGGCCGCACTGGCAAGACCCTTACCCCGCCATTCGGGCAGCGTTATCACTCCGCCCACCCCGCCCAATCTCACGTCCCGGTTGCCGACCTTTGCCGTTCGCTCCACCACTTCCAGGCCGCTCACGAAATTCCCGTCCACCTTGACCGTCAAAAGCCAATCGGAGTCGGCCCATTGATATTCGGAGCTGCCGAATATCTGCGCCTGCCACCGACGTATAACCTCAAGCTCATCTGCCGGGACGGCGCCTGTGCGTCTGATCTCTATATCGGCTTTCATCGGATCACCTGCGCCTGACGGGTATAGCCGCCACGAAGCCGGATGCGTTCTGGGCCTGGGCCAGCACCACTATAGACCCGCCGGAGGCACCCCTGACCAGATCGAGCCAACGGCGCTTATGCACCTTAGCGTGCACCACCACCTGTTGTCCGGGCGCCAATACCACCGAATCCGGCCTGCACGTCACTGCCCGGCGGTTCCTGGGATCGTAGCCGCTTACCTGGAGCGGGAGGGGGACATTGCCCAGGTTTTCCAGCAACACCGGGAATATATCCTTATCCGGCGCGGGCCAGGCGGGTGTCATTCGGAATGCGTGGTAACTTCCCACCTCGATCCCGATCTCCACCCTGACCGTCTTATCGGGATGCGAGAGCGGGTACACCACCAGATTGACCGGGTAGCGGTCGGGGAGCAGATCGGTACGGCGTGGGGGACGTATATCCAGCACCACATGGGCCTGCTCTCCGGGCGCTATTGACATATCCCGGCGGTCGGGACGCACCCATTCGGTGGATGGGCCGCTCAGATCGAGCGCGAATCTCCCCGTCTCGTCGCCCAGATTCTGTACCGTGATCGTCAGGCGGGAGTGCGTGCCCGGCGTCACACGGACGTTGGTTGCCTCCGGCACCACCGAGAATCCCACCCGATCTGTGACCACAGTCGTCGTGGCCTCATACCCGGTGTCCTCAATCGTTACGGTGGATTTGGCCACCTCTTCCGGTTCCTGGGGCGGGTGGTAGATCAGGCGCAGGTCGCCGATCATGATCTCCTCGTGGCCGGAGAGGCGGTACGGCCTATCGGGTTCCAGGCGGCGGCTGTCTATATAAGTGCCGTTGACCGATCCCAGATCCGTGATGAAGGCATTGCCCTCGTCGTCGAACGTGAACGTCACATGGTAACGGGAAACAGCCGGCGAGTCCAGCACTATATCATTGCCGGGGGAGCGTCCCACGGCCACATTTCGTCCCGTCAGCTCATAGGTTTCCATCGGCCCATTGGGCCAGAAGATGTCGAGTTTGCCGAACATGGCATATCTCCCCCCGCCAGGGGAGTTTAACATATCGGTTGCGTCGGTACAAAACCGCCCCTCCCGTGTTCCCCTCCGAAGCGGCGATGCTGCAAAGAAAAGCGCTTTCGCGCCTGGTTGCCGACGTGTTATAATTCACCTGCCGAAAGTCCTGTGGCGGTGAGCGGGCGGGAGAAAGGTTGACAAAGCGACATGCTCAAAGTGCTCAAGGCGATCGTTGGAGACCCCAACGAGAGGGAACTCAAAAGGCTGAGGCGCGTGGTCGATGTGATAAACGCATTAGAGCCTCAAGTTCGCCTCTTGAGCGATGAGCAACTGCGGGCCAAGAAGGGTGAATTCAAAGAACGTCTGGCCCGTGGCGAGACCCTCGATGACTTACTGCCGGAAGCCTTTGCCGTAGTGCGGGAGGCTGCCCGCCGTACCATAGGGCTGCGCCACTATGACGTGCAACTCATCGGTGGCATAGTCTTGCACGAGGGCAAGATCGCCGAGATGAAAACCGGCGAAGGCAAGACCCTGGTCGCCACCTTGCCGCTTTACCTCAATGCGCTCGAAGGCAAAGGCGCCCACCTGGTCACCCCCAATGACTACCTTTCCAAGTACGGCGTCCAGTGGATGGGGCCGGTATATCACGCGCTGGGGATGAGCGTGGGCGTCATCCAATCGGCTGCCGCCGATCCGTCCAAAGGCTCATTTGTCTACGACCCGGAATACATATCCGACGACGAGCGCTATCAGCACCTGAGGCCGGTTTCCAGGCGAGAGGCCTACCTGGCCGACATAACATACGGCACCAATAACGAATTCGGCTTTGACTACCTGCGCGACAACATGGTCTACGACCTGAGCCAATGCGTCCAGCGCGAGCTACACTACGCCATCGTTGACGAAGTTGACAACATCCTGATAGACGAAGCCCGTACCCCGCTCATAATCTCCGGCCAGGCCGACCCGCCCTCCGAGAACTACAAAATATTCGCCAGAATAGTCAGGCACCTCAAACCCAGCAGCCCCGAAAGTGTCGAAGCCGATGAGCCGGATGGCGACTACGTGGTTGACGAACAGACCCGTACCGTCACGCTCACCGAGGCCGGCATCGAAAAAGTCGAGCAGCTGCTGAGTAACGAGATCGGCGATAAAGTCGAAAACCTCTACGATCACAAATACGCCGAATACCTGCCATACCTGGATAACGCCCTCCGTGCCCAGGTCATCTACAAACGCGACCACGACTACATAGTCCAAAACGGCCAGGTGATCATTGTTGACGAATTCACCGGGCGCCTGATGTACGGGCGGCGCTTCTCCGAAGGCCTTCACCAGGCCATCGAGGCCAAAGAGGGAGTGGACATCCGGCGGGAAAACCTGGTTATCGCCACCATCACGTTCCAGAACTACTTCCGCATGTACCAAAAGCTGGCTGGAATGACCGGCACCGCCGCCACCGAATCCGAGGAATTCGCCAAAATATACGGCCTGGACGTGGTAGTGGTGCCTACGTATAAGCCGGTCATCCGGCAGGACCTGGAAGACCTGGTCTTCGTGACCGAGCGGGCCAAATTCAAAGCCGTAGTCGAGGAAATCAAGCGTCGTCACGCAAAGGGCCAGCCCATCCTGGTCGGCACGACCGCCATCGAGACATCCGAAAGACTCTCCAAGCTCCTGAAACGGGAGGGCATCCCACACCAGGTGCTAAACGCCAAGCGTCACGAGTACGAGGCCAGGATCATAGCCCAGGCCGGTCGCTCTGGCGCCGTCACGATAGCGACCAACATGGCCGGTCGCGGCGTTGACATCCTGCTTGGCGGCAACCCGGAGGGCATAGCCCGCGAAAAACTCCGCAAAAAGGGGATCGAGATAACCGAAGCCACCCCCAAACAGTGGGAAAAAGCCCTCGAAGAGGCCCGCAGGGAGTGCGAGAAGGATAGGGAAAAAGTGATCGCCGCTGGTGGCCTGCATGTTCTGGGCACCGAAAGGCATGAGGCTCGCCGGATCGATAACCAGTTACGCGGTCGTGCTGGCCGTCAGGGAGACCCCGGCTCCTCGCAATTCTACCTTTCGCTGGAAGATGACCTGATGCAGCGTTTTGGCGGCGATAGGATCAGGAAGCTGATGTCACGGGCAGACCTGCCGGAGGACATGCCGCTCACCCATAAATTGGTGAGCAAAGCCATCGAGCAGGCACAGATACGGGTCGAGGGCTACAACTTCGACATCCGCAAGCGCGTCCTGGAATATGACGATGTGGTCAACAAACAGCGCGAAGTCATCTACGCCCAGCGGCGCCGTATCCTGGAGGAGACCGACCTGAAGAGCCGGATACTCCGAATGGTCGATGACGAGATAGACGCCTTGATCGGCGAGTACCTGCCCGGCGATGACCCCTATGAGTGGGATGTCAAAACGCTGGCGCACGAGGCTCATAAACTCTTCGCCGGTCTGGAGCAGATCGAGCCGGATGACCTGGAAGGCCTGAAACCGGATGAGATACGCGAGAAACTGGTCGGGGCGTCCCGCCGCGCCTACGCGAAGGTAGAGGATAAATTCGGTGGCGAAATGCGAAAGGTCGAGCGGTACGTCATGCTCAAAGCCGTGGACGACCTGTGGGTGCGGCACCTGACGGAGCTCGACATGCTTCGCGAGGGGATCGGTCTGAGGGCATACGCGCAGATGGACCCGCTGGTGGCCTACAAAACCGAGGCCTACCAGATGTGGAACCAGCTGCTGGCCGAGATACAAAGCCAGATCGCGCATAAAATCTACGAATCCGGGGCGGCCAGGGCGCCCGAACCGAGACTCTTCCCGGACGTGAGGGCCAGGCATCCCGCCGCTCCACGTCCTGCCGGGAACGGTAGGAGGGCGACCAGACCTGTCGCTGCGGCGAGAACCGCCGGTGGCATAGACCCAAACGACCCGAAGTGGAACGTCGGGCGCAACGAGAAATGCCCGTGCGGAAGCGGCAAAAAGTTCAAGGACTGCCACTGGCGCCAGATACAGGAGCTGAGAGTCACCGTGCCCATTGATACGGTGAGCAGGGGCGGCAAGCGCCGAAGGAGAAGAAGGCGCTAGGGCGACCGGAGACGTTTGCCCAAAACCGATGTACCGGTTAGCTCGCGCGGTGGGCGCGTGGCACGTTGTAATTGGGGAGGGTGTTGCGATTATGGGTACCGAAAACGACGATCTGTCGTCTAAGCTGATGAACGACATGGACCCCCGTCTGCTGGAGTTCCTGCAGACCAGTCTCGATTCGTTGGTCAAATGGGATTTGGTGCGCTTTTTCCACGAAAACCCACATACAACCGATACCGCCGAGAACATCGCACGGTACGCCGGGCGAGATGTCAACACAATCGAGAACGAACTGATAGAACTGGCCGAATCCGGCGTCCTGGTCATGCAGGAAGTGGCCGGACTCCGGGTCTTCACCCTGACCACCGACGAGGAGATGAGGGAGATCATAAGCCTTTTCGTCCGCTCGTGCGATGACCGCCAATTCAGGATCAAGGCGCTCTATCACGTCATCAGGAAGATGCGATAGCCATGAAGGGGGGAACTCAGATGGAGCGTGTGCAGACGGGAATCGAGGGATTGGACGAAATGCTGTTCGGCGGCTTCCTGCCGAGGACTGCCAACCTGGTTGAGGGGGCGCCGGGCACGGGTAAGACCACGTTGGGGATGCAATTCATCTACAACGGCATAGTCAAATACAACGAACCGGGCCTCATACTGACCTTTGAGGAATTCCCACAACAGTACTATCGCGACGCGGCTGGATTCGGATGGGACTTCCCGGCTTTGGAGGCAGAAGGTAAACTCCGCACGGTGATGACCAGCCCGGAATTCACCCACCACGACCTGCAACAGGTAAACGGGCGCATCGAGCAACTGGTTGACGAGATGGGGATAAAGCGTGTCCTGGTGGACTCCATCTCGCACTTCGAGCGCCTGACCGACGACCATAGGGAAATGCGCAGGCTGGCCTATACCTTCATCAACGCGCTGAAACGACTGGGTGTCACCACCGTGCTGACCCGCGAGAACCCGATACTCTTGGGAGAGGCCCAAAACGTGGAAAGCACCCTGGCCTTCGTGGTAGATTCGTATATACTGATGCGCTACGTGGAGATCGATAGCGCGATGCGCAAAGCATTGCTGGTTCTCAAACTGCGCGGCAGTGACCACGCCAAAGACATAAGGCAATACGAGATCACATCACGTGGTCTTGATGTGCGTTCGCGGTTCGCCGGACGGGAGGGCATAATGAGCGGTAGCCCCCGTCTGATGCGTAAGGCATTTGAGCAGGCTTTCGGTTCACGCGAATAACCATGAGCGTATCCCAGGTGCTGACGCTCTACAACTGGGGGGCGATCACCGTCCTGGTATTCTTCATGGCACTGATTGCCCGATTCTACCGGAAGACATCTGGCAGGGAAACGTTCTACCAGTGGTACGCCGTACCGGAACTATTCTTCACCGGCGCCATGGTCAGATACGCATCCATAGGTCGGGTGATGGGCGACGAGATCGGGGACATATTATGGTTCCTGGCCGGCGCGTCATTTTTGGGGCTTTGCCTTTACCTCTTCCGCCTGATGATGCAGAGGAAGGTTGAGGACCGGTAATGAGAGCTATCTGGCACCTGGTTGGGATGGTGGGGCCGGCGGCGCTTGCAGTCTCGTTGCTGATCCTGGCCCTGCTCAGTCAGCGCCTGGGCAGCGTGATAAGAATGCCGCCGATTTACAGATTCTACTTCCCTGCCTCATTGCTGTTGATGGTTGCTGCCTTTTCCAGGTTGGTACGTGCCGGCGCATCCCCTGCCGACCAGGAAAGCGCCTGGCTTTACGGCGTGTGGTTCGAGGTAGCGGGCTACATCTTACCAATGACGTTAGGCCTCACCATCGGAGTGATCGTCACCTGGATGTATTGGAGCTGGCTCTTGAGGGAGCGCGGTGAGTAAGCGAGGCCGGCAACGGAATCGAAAGTGGGGGATCGGGACGACACACTGAGGAAGTTACTACATCGTCTGCCGAAGGCGGAATTGCATCGCCACCTGGAAGGCTCTCTCAGACTCGATACCCTGCTTGAGGTGGCCTCGAACTCGGATGTGGGATTATCGGTGGCGGATGTCGAGACATTACGCCCGCTCGTGCAGGTGGCCGGTGACCCACCGGGTTTTAAGGGATTCCTCGGCAAATTCGGCGTTCTGAGGCGTTTCTATCGCTCCCCGGAGATAATCTACCGCATGGCCTATGAGGCCGTAGAGGACGCAGCTGCGGATAACATCAAATACCTGGAACTGCGTTTCACCCCGTCGGCGTTAGCTTCCACCATGCGCTTCTCGCTCGAAGAAGTGTCCGACTGGGTGTGCCAGGCCGTCGCAGATGCCCAACGGGATTTCGACATAACCGTGCGGCTGATCGTTTCCATGAACCGGCATGAATTGCCGGAGTTAGGCGACCGGCTGGTGAAGATCGCGCTTGACAGGCGCGATAGGGGGGTTGTGGGCCTTGACCTGGCAGGGGATGAGGTCAACTTCTCAGCCCGCCCGTTCGGACCGGTATTCTTTCGGGCGAAAGAGGCCGGCTTGGGCATCACCGTCCACGCGGGGGAGTGGAAGGGCGCCGAAAACGTCTACGACGCCATCGTGCACATCGGCGCAGACCGACTTGGGCATGGCGTGAGGGTGATCGAAGATTCCGGCGTGATCCGCCTCGCGATGGACCGCGGCACCGTGTTCGAGGTGTGCATCACCAGCAACCTGCAAACCGGCGTAGTCGCATCAGTTCGTCAACATCCGCTGCTCGACATGTACTACCTGGGGCTGCGCACCACGATCAATACCGATGATCCATCGGTGAGCGGCATCACCCTGACCGACGAGATGGTACTTGCCGTGACCGAACTCGGCTTCTCCATCGAGGACATCCGGCGCCAGATACTTAACGCAGTCGAGGCTGCCTTCCTGCCGGATGATGAGAAATCCGAGCTTATCATGCGTTTCAAGGAGGCACTGGGCATCACATGTTGAACATCGGCGGAATAGAGCTACACCTGATCAACGACGGATTCGTCATGGTTGACGGCGGCGGGGCCTTTGGCCTGGTACCCCGCGTCCTTTGGGAACGGGTCATCGAGCCGGATGAGCTTAACCGTGTGCCGATGAGCCTGCTTTGCCTGCTGCTCCGAGCCGAAGGCAAGAACATCCTGGTGGATACCGGCATCGGCAATCGGCTAAACGAAAAACAACGTCGCATCTGGGGCATATCCCGCCCGCAGGGAGGGCTTCTGGACGGCCTGGCGCGGATAGGCCTGGCGCCGGAGGATGTGGACATAGTGATCAACACCCACCTGCACTCAGACCATTGTGGCGGCAACACCTGCTATGACGCCGATGGCCGCGTGATTCCCACCTTCCCGAATGCCGAATACTGGGTGCAGCGGTTGGAATACGCCGATGCCTGCTTCCCAAACGAGCGCACACGCGCCACCTACATAGCCGATAACTTCAGGCCGCTGGAGGCCACGGGACAACTCCGGCTCATCGACGGGGACGTACAGGTCGTCAAAGGCGTCAGATGTGTGGTAACGCGCGGGCACACGCGGGCACACCAGAGCGTGATCATCGGCTCCGACGGCGAATACGCCCTGCTGGTGGCGGATATGGCCTCATATGCGGCGAACTTCGAGCGATTGGCCTGGCTCACCGCCTACGACGTGGAACCGCTGGTGAACCTGGAGACCAAGAGGAACTGGCAGCGTTGGGCACAGGAACATGATGCCCTGCTCATCTTCGAACATGACACCCAAAGGCCCACCGGCAAACTCAGAGGCCACGGAAAAGGAATGAAAGTCGAGCCGGTTGAGGTACCCTGGACGTGACTTTATGTGAAAAACATCCCTTGTCCGCCACATAGGCCGAGGTTATAATCTCATCGTGTGCTTCGCGGCCCTATATCGAGGACTCGCGCGACAAGATGGACTTCAGCCTCTCGGAAGAACACCTCATGGTGCAGCGGATGGTGCGGGAGTTCGCCCAAAAAGAGATCTCGCCGACCATCCGCGAGTACGACCGTAAGCACCAAATGCATCCCCTGGCACTCCCACGTATGGCCGAGTTGGGCATATTGGGCATATGCATCCCCGTTCGCTACGGTGGCCAGGGCTTCGATTACCTCACACTCGCGCTCGTATGCGAGGAGCTTGAGCGCGTTGACACCTCGTTACGGGTGATCATGTCGGTTCACGTGGGCTTGAATAGCCTGGCACTGCTGCAATGGGGAACCGAGGAACAAAAACAACGATTCCTGGTTCCCCAGGCAAAGGGCGAACGTTACGCGGCCTATGCCCTCACCGAACCCGGCGCCGGTAGCGATGCCGCCGCCATCCGCACCACCGCCCGCCGCGAAGGCGACGTCTACGTGCTCAATGGCGAGAAGATGTGGATCAGCCTGGCGAACCACGCCCATAACTTCCTCATCATCGCCGTCACCGACCCGGACGCGCGGCCCCGTTATCGTGGCTTCAGCGCCTTCATAGTCCAGCGCGAAATGAAAGGCGTCACCACCGGCGACATCAAAGGCAAACTCGGCGTCCGGGCCGGCTCCACGGGCTGGATCTCGCTCCAGGATGTGGAAGTGCCGGTGGAAAACCGCCTGGGCGAGGAGGGCGAGGGCTTCTACATCGCCATGAGCTGCCTGGATAACGGCAGGTATACCGTCGCCGCCGGAGCAACCGGTCTCATCCGCGCCTGCCTGGAGGAAAGCGTCGCCTACGCCAACGAGCGCCATACGTTTGGGCGTCCGCTGGCCGACCACCAGCTGATCAAACAGAAGATCGCCCAGATGAGCCTGTGGTACGATACCGCCAGGCTCCTGGTCTGGCGGGCCGGGTGGCTGAAGAACCAGGGCATCCGCAATACGCGCGAGACGAGCATGGCCAAATGGTATGCCACCGAGATGTCGGTACGCGCCGCCCTGGAGGCGGTGCAGATACACGGCGCCTACGGCTATAGCGACGAATACAACGTCGAGCGTTACCTGCGCAACAGCAAAGGCGCCACGATCTACGAAGGCACCAGCGAAATACAGCAGCTCATCCTGGCCGGATACGCGCTCGGCCAGAGGCGTGATAAGCCGCTACGGTGCGAGCTGCCGGCGTACGACCCGGAATCCTGGAGATCGGAAGCACGGGCGGATTCCGGCTGAGATGTGACCTTCGGCAACAAGCGCGTTGGGCGGATATGGCAGCCATTGCGGGATACCCGCCGCCGGGGCCGTATTCCGCCCGGAAAGATCGGCAAACAAGACGCTAGGTCTGGATAAGGAGGTTAGCCTTGCACGTAGTAGTCTTCACCAAAAGCACACCCGATACGGCGGCGAAAGTCGAAGTTGACGCCAACGGGAACGTGACCTGGGGCGATTCCCCATTGGTGGTGAACCCCTGGGACGAGTATGCCGCCGAGGAGGCCCTCCAGCTCAAAGAAAAACAGGGCGCCAACACAACCGTCATCGCGGTCGGCCCGGAGATGGATAACGACGCACTCAAACACTGCGTCGCGATGGGCATACAGGAAGCCGTCAGAGTTTGGGACGATGCCCTGGAGGGTTCCGATAGCCTGGGGCAGGCCAAAGCCCTGGCAGCCGCCATCAAAAAGATGGGCGACGTTGACATGATCATCACGGGCAAAGAGGCCGTGGACGTCAACTCCGACGCGGTGATCCTTCAGGCTGCCAGGTTCCTCGGCTGGCCGGTGCTGAGTTTCGTCGCCAAGATCGTCGAGATCGACCCCGCGACGGGCGCTATCAAAGTCGAGCGCCTGGTTGAAGAGGGCCGAGAGACGGTTTCGGCCAAACTCCCGGCGGTCGTCACCGTCGTCAAGGAGATCAACGAGCCGCGCTACCCGTCCTTCATCGGAATCCGCAAAGCCGCCAAGCTCAAGATACCGGTCTGGAGCCGGGCCGAGAGCGGTCGCGCCCGCTCGGAAGTGGAAGCAGGAGCGGCAAAGACGAAAGTGCTGGAGAAATTCCCGCCTCCGCCGCGTGAGGGAGAAGTCGAGATCATCCCATCCGATGACGTTGAAGAAGCAGCCCGCATCCTGGCCGAAAAGCTGATCGAGGAGAAAGTGGTATGAGCGGCGTATTCGTCTGGATCGAGCAGTTCAAAGGCGAGCCTGCGCTCGTCTCCTGGCAGGCGCTGGGCGTGGGACGCAAGCTGGCTGATGAGATCGGCGAGCCGTTGATCGCACTCGTCTTTGGCCAAAACGTGGGGGAGCTGGCCCAGAAGGCCATTCACTACGGCGCCGATGAGGCCCTGGTGGCCGACGATCAAACCCTGGCGGCGTTCCGAGTCGAGCCTTACGCGGCATTGGTGACGAAACTCATCGAAGAGCGCAGCCCGCGATTCATGCTGGCCGGCGCCACCACGCGCGGACGTGACCTGATGGGCACCGTTGCCGGCCAGGTCGGCGCCGGGCTGTTGTCCGACGTGATCGGCCTGGACGTGATTGATGGCAACTTGCAGGCCACCCGCCCGATCTATGCCGGGAAGCTGCTTAGCAAAGAAGTCGCCGAAGGTGACTTCCAGATGGCAACGATCCGCAACCGCGCCTTCCCCACGCCAGACCCGGATGAGTCCCGAACCGGCACTATCACCCAGGTGGAGCCGGTGATGGCCGAGGATGAGATCACCGTCAAGGTCGAGGGAGTCGAAGAGGCCGTTGGCGAAGTCAGCCTGACCGACGCGAACATCATCGTCAGCGGCGGACGTGGTGTGGGAGGCCCGGAGGGATTCGAGCCTGTGCGCGAGCTGGCCGAGGTACTCGGTGGCGCGGTTGGCGCCTCGCGGGCGGCTGTGGATGCCGGTTGGATACCGTATGCGCATCAGGTCGGCCAGACCGGCAAAGTCGTCAGCCCGGACTTGTATATCGCGGCGGGCATATCCGGTGCCATTCAGCACCTGGCCGGTATGCGCACATCCAAAGTCATCGTCGCCGTCAATAAAGACCCGGAGGCGCCTATCTTCTCGGTTGCCCGCTACGGCATCGTCAACGACCTGTTCAAAGTGCTGCCTGCGTTGACCAAAGCGTTCAAAGAGAAACTGGGGCGCTAAGGGGGAATGCGATCTGGGGCGGGCTGTGGACCGGGGCATCGTCCTGCCCGCCCCTTTTATACCCCGCGTACCGGGAAGCTACGCTAGGGAGGGCCGGTGTGACCTTAGTAAGGCAGCATCACTGACATCTGGCCTCCTCCCCCTGACCGGTGGTCTCTACCTCGACGGCCTTGCCCACCTCACCGGCACGGGTGATGGCGAATTTGACCATCACCGGCCCGATGACCTGCACGATAAACGTGGTGGCCGTGATCACGGTGATGACCAATGTGCCCAGTGCTTCCCCTTCTGCTCCGTAGGCCGTCATACGGTCGGCGATACTGAGCGATAGCCCCACCGCCACGCCCGCCTGTGATAGCAACCCGAATCCCAAATTATCCCTCACCGCCGGTTCCGCACCACCTATAGCGCCGCCCAGCCATGCCCCGGCGAATTTGCCCGTGCTGCGCAATATCACATAGGCCAGCGCTATGCTCAGAGTCAGGCCGCCTACCAGCAACGTCTCCACCTGGAACCTGGCGCCCACCAGCGCGAAGAACAGTATATACAAGACCGGCCCGGCCTGTTCTATGCTCACCCGCACGCAATCGAGATTATGCGGCGCCACGTTAACGATCACCACACCCAACGTCATAGTGGTCAAGATCAGCGAGAGGCCGAACGAGGATGCCAACCCGGCGCACAGGAAGATGACGCCGACCGAGACCACCAGCGCATCGCTCCGGTACTTAATGCGGTTCAGATAAAATGCCAGCGGCAGCCCTATGGCTATGCCCAGGATCAAAGCCCCGCCGATCTCCCAGACCGGCACCTCCAACATCTCCAGCACCGACGGTGGTTCCGCGTGTTGGGTGAACATACTCTCGGCTACCGGCACGGCCAGGCTGAACAGCAACAACGAGAGCGCGTCATCCATGCCGACCACGGCCAGCAGTGAAGTGGTCAGCGGGCCGGCTGACTTATATTCCTCCAGCACGTCAACCGTTGCCGCCGGGGCCGTCGCCGTTGCCAGGGCGCCGAAGATCAGGCCGGTTGTGAGTTCGCCGGTGATCAGGGTAACCCCTGCCGTCACCAGGCCGAAAGTCACCATCGCCTCGAATACCAGTATGAAGGCTATGCTACGGCCCAGCCTGCGCAACGTGTTGAAGTGCAGGTGGCTTCCCATATCGAAGCCGATCAGTCCCAGTGCCAGCTCACTGACGAATCCGAGACTGGTCACCAGCTCCATTGGCACCACGTGCAGGAACGACGATCCCAGGATCACACCGCCTATGATGAACCCCACGACCTGTGGGATGCCCAACGCGCGGGCCATACGTCCGGTCAGAAACGCGGTCAATATCGTGACGCCGATCAGCGCCAACACGTCCGGCGACAAAGCAAGTTCCACCGGGCCAACACTCCTTTCCCTCTAAAGCCGTAACTGGCCGGTGAGTATTCAACAAAACCGGCCTTTTGGCAAAACTTGGGAGATTCCGCCTCGTATGGGGTAAAATATACCCCGCAGGGCAAGGTGCCAGTGCCGAGGGATGCTACCCCCGGATGGAGGGCATGATGAAAGCGAAGGTGCTATACGCACTGGCGGTCTTGCTTGTGACCTTGCAGGTTGCGTCCCCATCGGCGTTTGCCCAGGAAGGCGAACCCACACCGGTGCCCATCATTGACGGGCATCCGGCGGCCACATTGATAGACGATTTCGACACCGGCTATGCCGAGGAAGGCATCCACGAACAATGGTGGATGTATACCGATGACCTGCCGGATGTGACGCTCTTCGAATTCGACCTGGACCACGATGTGACCTATAACGGCAACGCCTCAATGCGCATAGACGTTGACGTCGCGCCTGGCGGGTATGCCGGCTGTGGGTTCGACTACGGCATCCCGCGTGATTGGACTGATGGTGAGGGTGTGATCTTCCAGATGCGGGCCTCGCAGGTGGGGGTGCCGCTATCATTCGTCCTGCACATATCCGACCCCACTCAGACCTCATCACTTTCGCCCGGCATGACCCCGTTCGGCTACAAGTTCGAAACCCCGCCGGGCAGCGATTCCGATTGGGTGACGGTCTTCCTGCCGTGGGACGGCTTCGAGCGGGAGTGGTGGGTAGGTCAAGAGGGCGTCACCGTCTTCACCCCGAATCCCATCGTCAAAGTCGAGGTCGCGTTCGAGAATCACACCAATGAGCGCCTGAGCGCCACCATTTGGATCGATGACATTCGCGTGGTTTCGGAGGAGGATTTGAACGCTCCGCCTGCATTCGAGGAATTGCTGCCGCCGATACCCCCGATTCACGTCAGCCAGGCCGGTTACCGTCCGGGTGATCGGAAGTTCTTCGTCGCCACGGTGCCGGTAGACCGTTTCACGATCGTGGATGCCGGGACCGGCGAAGTGGTTTACCGGGGCCGTGCGGTCAGGTGGGGTTTCGACGAGGACTCGCAGCAAGAGATATACTGGGGCCGCTTCCACTCGCTGGACGTGCCCGGAACATACCGGGTTGTGATCGAGGGAATCGGCGAAAGTTACCCGTTCGTGATCGCCGACGATGCATTTTCCCGGCCAACCTTGCTCGCAGCACGTGCGTTTTACCTGCAACGCAGCGGGATCGAGATAAACGACGCCGAGATCAGCGGGTTAGAACATCGGGCCGGGCATGTCCGTGATGCCAGGCTCTGGGACGATCCGGAGGGGCCGGCCCTGGACGTGACCGGTGGCTGGTACGATGCCGGCGACTTTGGGCGCTACATGCCGACCGCTGCGTTTGCGGTCGGCCAGCTGATGCACGCCTACACCGTGAACCCGGACTTTTTCGCCGATGGAGTGCTGAGCATCCCCGAAAGTGGCAACGGCGTCCCTGACCTGTTGGACGAGATACGCTGGGAACTGGAGTGGATGTTGAAGATGCAGCGCGAAGACGGGGCGGTATACCACAAAGTGACCACGCGGAGCTATCCGACCTTCGGCATCATGCCGAATACCGATGTGGCACCGCTTTACGTCTTTGGCCCGACGACGGCAGATACGGCCTACTTCGCCGCTGCGATGGCGCAGGCGTCATCGATTTACGCCGAATACGATCCGGAATTCTCTGCCACATGTATGGATGCGGCAGAACGTGCGTGGGGGTGGCTGCAGGAGCATCCGGAGCAAGTCCCGCCCGGCGGATTCCGTAACCCACCGCCAAGTGAGTACCCGATGCAAGGGGGCTATGACTTCTATTGGGACGAGACCGACCATCGGCTGTGGGCGGCAGCGGAGCTTTTCCGCGCGACCGGAGATGCCGATTATGAAACGGCGTTTGCCGAATATCTCGAACAAGTCCCGCAGGCGGTTGTGCACCACATGTCATGGGCCGAGTCATACCCGATGGCGCTTTTCGCCTACCTGACCGCCGATGGCGCCAACCCTGAACTGCGGGCGCGTGTCCGGGATGAATTCCTGGCGGAGGCCGATGCCATCCTTGAAGTGACCTTCCAATCCGGTTATAGCGTATCCCTGCACGGCACCGAGGGGCCTTTTGCCTACGTCTGGGGATCGAACCAGGTGGCGCTTGCGAACGGCCTCCACCTGATGATGGCGAACGAGATCGCGCCCAACGAGCGTTACGTACACGCCGCCCTGGCCCAATTGCAATACATCTTCGGCATCAATCCGTTTGCCAAGATGTACATGACCGGCTTCGGCTCCGATCCGGTATTGCACCCACATCACTCCATGAGCTACGGCCTGCAACGGGCCTTGCCGGGCTTCGTGACCGAGGGCGCTAACGGCACCAGCTCCGGCGGCGACGCAGTTCTGGAGGCCCTTTGGGAGGCGGGTGTGCCCACCGCCCTATGCTATGCGGACGATTGGGATTCGTGGGCGACCAACGAGCCGACCATTGACGCTAACGCCACGTTCGTAGCCCTGGCGGCGTACTTCGTCCCAGGGGCGCGGTGAGGTGAGGAGATTTTGAGGCACATATGGTTGACGAGCGACGTGTGGCACTGATCGGGATGGCGATCTTGATAGCGGTGGCGGCGGTACTGGCGTTAACGGCAGCGTTACTGCCGCCTGCCCCGCCGCCCCCGACGCCCACCATTCCGGGAATGGGCCTGCCGTAAGCGGAGACCCGCTTTGACCGAGATCGCATTCACCGGTCGCCCTTGAATGGGGCGGCTGTGGGGTGGTTTTTTTCCTGGTGCTGCCCACTTGATAAGGGAATATCCTCGAAAAGGCCGCCTTCAGGCGGCCTTTGGCATCTCACCCCGGCGCAGTGTACACTAGCTTAACATCCACGCAGGAGGGTGCCGATGGGAATACTCCTTGCCGCGTTTGCCGGGATCATGATCGGGGGGATCATCAACGCCCTGGCGGATGATCTGCCATTGCATCGTGCCCCTCGCCTTCCCCGCTATCCTGACGGGACACCTCGTCCGCCGATTGCCTGGCTTGGCCTGGGGGCGTTTGCAAGCGGGCGGAGGGCCTCTCCGGGAGGGGCAAGACTCTCATGGCGCTACCCGGCTGTTGAGCTGGTGACCGGCGTGATATTCGGCTACATCGCCTGGGCTTACCGGCAGGACGCGGAGCATTTATTTTACTACTTCTACATGGCATTGTTCGTCCTCATAGCGGTCACGGACTTTGAGCACCGGATCGTACCCTTTGCGGCTGTGGTGCCGGGTGCGTTAGTGGCCCTGGCCGATGCCCTGATCACCGGGCGGCCCGGAATCGGCGATTCGTTACTCGGCGGCGTGGTTGGATATGGCGTGTTTTGGGTCTTCTACCGGGGTGGCGCCCTGTTCCTGATGGCGGTATCGCGTCGCTCGCCCGATGGGAGTGAGGTAAAATCCCCCGGTGGCGCCGAGGACGGAGAAGAAATCGCGTTTGGCTTTGGAGATGTGATGTTGGCGGCCCTATGCGGCCTGATCATCGGATGGCAGGCGTTGATATTCGCCATGCTGATCACAGTCTTTTCCGGCGCGGTCGGGGCATTGGCCTATATCATCGGCAGGATGTTATCGCGGGGTCGATATATCGCATTTGCCGCCATCCCTTACGGGCCGTACATAATACTGGGCGCCACCGTGATGTTGCTTTGGCGTGAGCCGATCAAAGCGTTCTTGCAGGGCCTGAGCGGCTGAAGAGGACGTCCGGCCCCTGACCTGGCCGGACTTTTCCGGTAAAGCCTGCTGTGCTACCCTTGAATGACGCACGACGTGCCGTGCCATAGGGGGGTTGGATGAGCATGATACATACCGAGGCGCTTGTGCGCAGGTTTCGCGGGGGCGTCATCGCCGTTGACGGTCTGGACCTGGATGTGGAGGAGGGCGAGCTTTTTGGCATCGTCGGGCCGGACGGAGCGGGCAAGACCACGACCCTGCGCCTGCTTGCCGCCATTATGAAGCCGACGGGTGGCATTGCCACCGTCGCCGGGTACGATACCGTCCGAGAGGCCGAGGCGGTCAAGCGGGAAATAGGCTACATGCCCCAGCAATTCGGCCTCTACCCCGACCTGAGCGTCGAGGAAAACCTCAACTTCGTCTGCGACATCTTCGGGCTGGAGGGGGAGGAACGGCGGAGACGGATAGACGAACTTTTGGGGTTTGCCGGTTTGAGCGAATTTCGCAAAAGGCGTGGCGGCCACCTTTCCGGCGGGATGCAGAAGAAGTTAGTCTTAGCCTCGGCGCTGATACACAAGCCGCGTGTACTGCTTTTGGACGAGCCGACCACAGGCGTTGACCCTGTGGCCAGGCGTCAGTTTTGGGAAATGCTATCGGAACTCCACTCCGGCGGCACCACGATCGTAGTCTGCACCCCGTACATGGACGAAGCGGAGCGATGCAACCGCGTCGGCCTTATGTACGAAGGCCGCATGATAGTTTGCGATACTCCTGCGGCACTCAAACGTATGCTCCCCGGAGTCGTCCTGGCCGTGAGCGTCCCGCCCAGGGCCATGATCGATGCCGAGCAGGCATTGCGCAGGCTGCCGGGCGTGCTGGACGTACAGGCCTACGGTGATCGCATCCACCTGATCGCATCGGGTCCGGAGATCCGGCCCGAACTCGAAGCCGTGCTGGCTGCAGAAGGCATAAAATTGCTTGACCTGCGGCCTGTGCCGCCCCGCATGGAAGAAGCGTTCATCTACATGATCAGAAGCCGTGGATCGTGATATGCAGCGATGAGAACACATGCCTCGAACATCATACGTCACACGTTCGCAATTGCCAGGAAAGAGATATGGCATATCATCCGCGACCCGATCTCGCTGTTCCTGGTCGGATTCGGGCCGGTGATCATGCTGATCATCATCAGCTACGCCTTTGCCGTCGAGGTGCGAGACGTGCCGACCCTGGTGCTCGATCTCGACCGCACCGAGGCCTCACGTGAGCTGATCGAGCGCCTGGACGCAACCGAAGTACTGGACGTGATCGGCACCGCAGACGATATGTCCGGGGTCGAGAGGGCAATGGATGCACGTATGGCGCGTGTGGCCGTGGTGATCGACCGTGGCCTGGAGGCGATGTTCCCGGCCCCTTCCGGTGACCTTCTGGGGATGGTGGCGCAACTCGCGGCACTGGCTCAGGTTGGCGACCGTGGTTTGCCGGTGAGCTACATTGTGGACGGTACCGAGCCGATCTCTGCCGAGACCGCGATAGAAACCGCGATCAAAGAGACCAATGCCTTCCTGGTCGAAAGGGCGCGGGCGTTACTGGATATGCTTCCCTCGTCAATGCAAAACCTGCCGGAGGTGCAAAGGGCGCGGGAGCAGCTCGAAACGCCGATAGCCCTGGAAGTGATCACCCATTACAACCCGGAAGAGAAAACACTCTGGGACCTGGTTCCGGCCATGATCGCCATAGTACTGACCATGCCCGCCATGAGCGTTGCCACGGTCATCGCAAAGGAGCGCGATCAGGGGACTCTGGAATTCCTGGTTGCCACCCCTGCCGCCCGCCTGGCGATCCTCACGGGCAAGATGTTGCCCTATGTCCTGATCGGCGTGTTCAACGTCTTGCTGATGTACCTGGCGGCGGTGGGGGTTTTCGGGTTGCCTTTCCGGGGGAACCTGCTGCTTTACGTGGCGCTTATGGCGCTTTATGAATTCGCCTGCCTGGCCATAGGCCTTTTCTTCAGCATCGTCATCCCCAATCAAGAGGCAGCGCTATGGGTATCGCTGATGTTCTTCCTGTTTCCGGGCTTTTTCCTTTCCGGCATGTTCTTCCCGATCGTGGCGATGCCGCTTGAGATGCGTATGGAGGCGATGAGCTTCCCCGTTTCCGGCGGGGTTTTCATCAGCAGGAGCCTGTTCCTGCAGGGCGTGGGACTTGATGTGGTATGGTGGGCCGTCGGGATACTGATATACGTTGGAGCGATCATGCTGGCCCTTTCGGTTCTTTTCTTCAAGAAGAGGATCGCGTGAGATGCTTAACCGAATCCTCAACATCGCATGGAAGGATTTCCTGCATCTTTGGCACAACAAAATATTACTGGTTATCGTCCTGCTCGGTGGCGCGACGGAGCTGACACTAGTGGGGATGGCGACCGGGGCGCCGATCGATGACGTGCGCACCGTAATATATGATGCGGATGGGAGCCAGATCAGCCGGGAGATGATCGCCCGGTTTGAGGCCGACGAGACTTTTGCCGTGACGGTTGCAGATGAGCCATTGCCGGATGATCTCAATGAGATATTCACCGGCGCCCTTTTCGGCGATGACTACATCGTCGCGATAGACATCCCGGAGGGTTTTGGTGAGGAGCTGAGGGCCGGACGCAGGCCAGAAGTCACGATTCACCTCAACGCCATCTCCGCGTTGGCTGCAACCACCGCACGCCGCAAGGCCGAGGAGATACTGTTCTACTACGGCGCCGAGGTGGCCTGGCCGGACGTATCCCGTGATGAGCTGGAGGCCTTCGAGCCACAGATCACCGTCCGCTACAACGAGGAGCTGGATCGCGCCCAGTATACCACTCCCAGCGAGGCGGGCTTCATGCTCTACGTCATCGCGATTGGCGTTGCGGCGTTCATGTTGGCTCGCGAGCGGGAGTTTGGCTCGTTCGAGCAATTGCTCGTGATGCCGCACCATCCGATGGAGATATTGATCGGCAAGGCGATCCCTGCGGTAGTGCTTGGGTACGCCAACTTCCTGCTGATGCTGGGCGTGATACATTTCATTTTCGGCGTCCCGATCCGGGGATCACTGCCGCTGCTACTGGTGTTGGCGCTCTTCTACGTCCTGGTGGAATTGGGCGTTGGGTTCCTGTTGGCGCTGGTATCCCGCACTCAGCATCAGGCGGTGCTTTTGGTGATGTTGGTGGCATTTGTAGATGTTGCCTTTTCGGGTTACGCCGCGCCGGTCGAATCCATGCCCCCGGCCATGCAGACCATATCGCTGGCCTTCCCGATACGGCACTTCCTGATCATACTGCGAGGCGTATTGCAAAAGGGCGTTGGCCTGGAAATACTGTGGCCGCACGTGTTGGCATTGGCGGCGCTGGGTCTACTCATCAACGGGGCGGCTTTACTCCTATTCCGGCGCTCGCTCGCTAGCGAGAGGTGAGAGATGGCCGACGAGACAGTCCTGGAAGCTTTGGAGCTTACCAAGCGATTCGGCAAATTCACAGCAGTTGACGGGGTTAGCTTCTCGCTGCGGCGCGGCGAGATATTCGGATTCCTGGGGCCGAACGGCGCGGGCAAAACCACCACCATCCGAATGCTGCTGGGTCTGCTCAAGCCGACCGCCGGACGTGCCCTGGTCTTCGGCGTGGATATGAGCAAGGCCGCGCATAAAGTGAGGGCGCGATTGGGGTATATGTCCCAAAAATTCTCACTTTATCGCGACCTGACCGTGGAGCAGAACCTGCGCTTTTACGCCCGCGCCTACGGGCTGAGCGGCAAACGGCTACAGGAGCGGGTGCGATATGCGGTCGAGATAGCCGGTTTGCGGGGGCGAGAGGGTGAGCGGACGGCGACTCTTGCCGGCGGGTGGCGGCAACGTCTCGCCCTGGCAGCCGGCATACTGCACGAGCCGGAATTGCTGTTCCTTGACGAGCCAACTGCCGGTGTTGATCCGGTCTCCCGGCGGGCGTTCTGGAACCTGATCTACGAGATCGCCTCCCGCGGCACAACCGTCTTCGTCACCACGCACTACATGGACGAGGCCGAACATTGCGAGCGGCTGGCCTTCATCTATCACGGGCGGATAGTGGCGCTCGGCTCCCCATCGGAGATCAAGCGGGAGCATCTGCCCGGAGAGGTTGTGCAGGTTACGCCGGACGATCCGGAGACGGCGGTGAAACTCCTGCGGGAGGCGTATGAGGCCGGCACGTTGGCCGCCAGAGGCGTGAATCTGCATGGGGCGCAGGCCCGGGTGCTCACAGATGAGCCGGAACGGACATTGGTGGCGGTCGAAGAACTGCTGGGCGGGGCGGGAATCGGCTATAGTGACCTGGACGTGGTACCGCCGTCGCTCGAAGACGCTTTCATCAAACTGGTGCGTGACAGGTTATGAGGAGCGGTGATGAGGAAAATATCCCTATTGGCGGTTGCCGTGCTTTTGGCAATAGCCGTGAACCCCGTATGGAGCCAGCCACCTCCCACCCCGGTGATCGTCACCATCGGCGACGTGGACGAAGCCGACCCGACCGTGAAACCGCTATTGGGCGTCATCTCCGGCCCCATCCCGCCGTTTCGTTCGCCTGCCCCCGACCTTACCGCCCGTTTTCAGGACATCGGCGTGGTCAGTGTCCGCAACAACGACTACTTTGACGACCGAATGGACATCGAGGGCATCTTCAACTGCGGCGGCCCTACCTATCCATCGTGGGAGGGTTGCGACCCTGCGGACGAGGCCAATTACAACTGGGGGCCAAGTGATGAGCTATTCGAAAGCTGGATCGCGGGCGGCTTTGAGCCGTTCCTGCGTCTCGGTGGGGAAGTGCAAAACGCCGTCCGGCACCACGATTTCAAAGGCCCCCAAAACCCGGTTCAGGAAGCGAACTGGATTCAGGCGGCGATCAGGGTGGTAGATCGGTACCTGCACTGGGGCGGACGCGATCGTACCTTCACCTACCTGGACATATGGACGGAATTCCCCTCAGACCACTTCTGGGACCGTAGCAACTATGACTTCATTCGCTTCTGGGCACGGGCCTTCCAGGCGCTCAAGGGGGCTTATCCCGAACTCAGGATAGGCGGCCCCGGATTCATAGCCGGACAGACTGTCAGATTGGTGGCCGGCGAGCGAAACGTAGTCCGTGGCTTCCTGCAGTACCTTTACGAAAACAACATCAGGCCGGATTGGCTTGGATGGCACCTTTTCTACAACGACCCGCTGACATGGTATCGAGCAGCGCGTGCATATCGCGCCCTGCTGAATGGCGAGGGCATCTATTCCGACGTCCCCTGGGCGGGCACCGGCTTCTTCGACGGCGTGGAGATGATCGTGGACGCCTACGGCGTGAGCAGCATGAACATGACCCCGCAGCAACGTGACCGGATATACGATCAGGCACTTGGCGCCGCCGTTCGCACCGGCTCATGGATAGCCATGCAGTATAGCGACGTGGAGCGGGCATACCTCTATCGCGCCGGGGATGCATACAGCAGCCCCGGCCAGAACCCGGACGTGGGGATAATGGGAGAGCAACAATCCGGCCTGTTCTACGGAGACCCGCAGGCCAGCTACAAGCCGGCAGCCCATGCATTTCGCCTGTGGGCGCGGGTGGTTAATGAATTCCCGATTCTGCTATCCGTTCCCGTGGCCGAGATCGGCCCTGAGAGCGGCCTGTGGGTGCTGGCCGCCCGCAACGATCAGGGGCAGGTCGCGGTTCTGCTCTCGAACATCACATCGGATGACATCACCTGGGTACCGGATTTCACATTCACGACTGCCACCCTGGACAATTACATGATCGAGATATACCAGGTGGATAATGAACTTGACGGTCGGACGGCGCAAAGCTGGAACGGGAGTCCCCTGATCGCCCCGGCGGAAAGCGTACAACTGGTTATTATGACTCCCAGGTAAGCGACCGTAGCCTGGAGCGCACGGAGGCAGACTTTGCAGGTGACATTGACCGCCCTGCCGGGCATCCCGATAGTGCGACCCGGCGATGACATCGCGGAGCTGATACTCGAAGCCCTCGATCGTTCCGGGCTGGCGCTTGAGGATGGGGATATATTGGCCGTCACCTCGAAGATCGTATCGAAGGCCGAGGGAAGATTTGTTGACCTGCGCGAGATAGAGCCATCACTGCGGGCGCTTGAAATATCATCCATAGTTGGCAAGGACCCACGTCTGGTAGAAGTGATCCTGCGCGAGAGCACCCACATATCCAGGATGGCGCCGGGCGTCCTGATCGTGACCCATCGCCTGGGATTCACCAGTGCCAACGCGGGCGTTGACCATTCAAACGCTGCCGGGAGCGAGGATATAGTCCTGCTGCTGCCGGAGGACCCCGACCGTTCGGCGCGGGAGCTACGGGAGCGCCTATCGGCGGCCACCGGGGCCGAGATCGGCCTGGTGATCACCGATAGTCACGGGCGCCCGTTTAGACTGGGCACGGTGGGAGTGGCGATAGGCGTTGCTGGGATGCCGGCGCTGTTAGATTTGCGCGGCAGGCCCGATCTTTTCGGCAGGGAGTTACGGGTCACCACCGTCGGGTTCGCCGACGAGATAGCAGCTGCCGCCGGCTTACTCACCGGTCAGGCGGATGAGGGAATGCCGGTTGTGCTGGTGCGTGGCCTGGATGTGCCGACCGGCAACGGATCGGCTGCCGACCTGATCCGCCCGCCCGAACGTGACCTATACAGGTGAGATTCCCCTGAGCGGCAGGATAAAAACGGGCGGGCATCACACCCGCCCGTTACATCGCTAACCTTCCGGCGTCGGTTTCGGTTCGGCCTCGACTTCGGCCAGCTCCGATAGGGGGATTTGGGCGTTGCACGAGAGGCATTGTGCCGTCTGGCGGTTCTTCATCACCAATAAGCCGCCGCATTCAGGGCATGGCTGCGGGATCGGGCGCTTCCACGACGTGAAATCGCATTTGGGGTAATTGCTGCACCCGTAGAAGATACGGCCTTTACGGGTGCGCTTTTCCACAATATCGCCGCCGTCGAGTGGGCACTTAACCCCGATCTTCTCCAGCCACGGCTCGGTGTAGCGGCACTTGGGATAGGCCGAGCATCCGATGAACTTGCCATACCTGCCCCACCTGACGATCAGGGGGCTGCCGCATTCGGGGCAATCCCTTCCCAACTTCTCCTCCACCCGCATCACCGGCATCTTCTCCTCGGCTTCCCGGAGTTCCTTTTCAAAGCCGGCGTAGAACTCGCGCAGCATCGGCACCCACTCCAGCTTGCCGGCTGCGATGAGATCGAGTTTCTCCTCCATTTGGGCGGTGAAGCCGGTATCCACTATATCCGGGAAGTGCCGGGTCAGGAGATCGTTGACCAGGATTCCGGTTTCGGTCGGGTAGAGCGTGCGGCCCTCTTTACGCACATAGCCGCGATTCTGGATGGTCGCGATGATCGGCGCGTAAGTACTCGGTCGTCCGATCCCGTATTCTTCCAATGCCTTAACCAGGCTGGCCTCGGTATAGCGTGCGGGTGGCTTGGTGAAATGTTGCTCCGGCAGCAGGCGCACCAGCAGCAGCGGATCGCCCTTTTCGAGCGGTGGCGGCATAGTGCCTTCGTGCTCCTTTTCGGCGGGTTCGTCGGTGGATTCCTCATAAACGGCCAAGAATCCGGGGAACCTGAGCTTGCTGCCGGATGCGCGGAACAGATAGGGTGGCTTCGGCTTTCCCGGTGGCCCGGCCTCGATCTCGACACGCATGGTATCGTAGATCGCGGGTGACATCTGGCTGGCCACGAATCGGCGCCAGATCAGATCGTAGAGCCTGTACTGTTCCGGCGAGAGCCTATCTTTAAGCGACTTCGGCTCGCGGAACACGCTGGTTGGGCGGATCGCCTCATGGGCTTCCTGGGCGCCTTTCGTTTTAGTCTTATAGATCGGCGGCTTTTCCGGCACGAACTGTTCGCCGTAGCGCCCGACGATGAACTCGCGTGCCTCCTTTTGGGCCTGGACGGCCACGTTTGTGCTATCGGTTCGCATATAAGTGATCAGGCCGACCGCGCCGCCTTCGCCTATATCGATGCCCTCGTAGAGCTGCTGGGCTATGCGCATGGTACGTCTGGCGCCGAATCCCAACTTGCGGGATGCTTCCTGCTGCATGGTACTGGTGGTGAAGGGGGCCGTGGGGCGTCGCTGCTTGGTTCCCTTTTTGACGGATTTGACGATATATTCCGCCCCCTCCAACACCTCCAGGTGCGGCCTGATCTCATCTTCCGAGTGGAACTCGGCCTTTTCACCGTTCACCTTGACCAGGCGCGCGGTGAACGATGGGGGCTGTGCCTTCCCGTCCTCGGCTTTACGGCTCAGCTCGGCATCCAGAGTCCAGTATTCCTCCGGCACGAAATTCTCGATCTCGCGTTCGCGTTCCACAACCAGGCGGACGGCTACGCTTTGGACACGGCCTGCGGTCAGGCGGGAGCGCACCTTTTTCCAGAGTATGGGGCCGATCTGATAGCCGACCAGCCTGTCGAGTATACGTCTGGCCTGTTGAGCTTCCACCAGCTTCTGATTGATCCCGCGTGGATGTGCGAACGCCTCCTCGATGGCCGGTTTAGTGATCTCGTGGAAGACCACACGTCTTACGCGGCTCTCGTCTATCTCTGCCGATTCGATCAGGTGCCATGCTATGGCCTCGCCCTCGCGGTCGGGGTCGGTGGCCAGGAATATCTCCTCGGCTCTGGCGGCGGCCTCTTTCAATTCCTTGACTATAGCCCGCTTCTCGTTCGGGACGCGGTATTCGGGCTTGAAGTCGTTCTCGATGTCCACGCTCAGGCGCGATTTGAGCAGGTCCCGCACGTGGCCCACCGACGCCTTGACCGTGTAGCCCTTGCCCAGGAAGCGGCCCACAGTGCGTGCTTTGGCCGGGCTTTCGACTATGACCAGTTTACCCTTGCGTGGTACATCCTTTTTACCGGAGTTTTTCCCCCTGCCGCTTCGCCTTCTGGGCGAGGATGTCACCTTCGGTCGGGGCAACCCCTCGTGTGCGGGAGTCTCACCCATGCGGAATAACGTGGTTCCGCATACCGGACATACGCCGCGTGTGGCCGGGCGCCCGGTTTTAGTGAAGACCGGTTCGGGGTCTTTGATCTCGCGTTTTGCCTTGCACTTGACGCAGTAAGCTTCCAAGATCTCGTCCATAGAAACAAACACCGCCTTATAAGTATTCTACCTGCCCCATCTGGCGCAGCCTTTCGATGATCGTGCGCACATCCTGAGCGCGGTCTCGGTGGCAGACCATCAGGACATCATCGGTATCCACGATCACCAGGTCTCGGACACCGATGGTGACCACGAACCGGTCGCTCATAACGAGCGTGCCGGTAGTATCTTCCTGTACGTATCTGGGCATATTCCCTCGTGTGATATTCCCGTTCTCATCCTGTTCCTGGGCCAGCAACTCGTAGAGGGCCTGCCAGCTCCCCACATCGCTCCAGCCGATGTCCACCGGGATCACCACAACATCCCGTGCCCCTTCCATGATGGCAAAGTCAACCGAAAGGCGCGGCATCTTTGGCCACAATTCCTCCAGGAGAGACCAATACCCGGGCTTCCCGATCAGATTGGCCAGCGCATCGAAAGCCTCGCCCATCTTCGGCCTTTGGCGTCGGAATTCGTCCAGCGCCCGCTCGGCGCGCCAGAACATCATACCGCTATTCCAGCTGAAGCGACCGGACATCAGGAACCCGGTTGCCTTCTCCAGGTCTGGCTTCTCGGTGAATCGGAGCGAGCGGTAGTATTGGAAGCCATCTTCCTCGCCGAGCAACTCCCCACGCTCTATATAGCCGAATCCGGTCGCCGGGAACGAGGGCGAGATGCCCAAAGTGACGATATGTCCCTTTGCCGCCAGGTTGCCGGCTGCGACCAGGGCACGCCGGAACTTATCCACATCGGCTATATAATGGTCTGATGGGAGCATTGCCACCACTGCATCCGGGTCACGGTGTGCCGCGTGCAGCGTTCCCAATCCGGCTGCGGGGCCGCTATCCCGCCCCATAGGTTCCAGGATGAAGTTCTCGGTCGGGATTTGAGGGGCCTGGGCCTGCAACTCGTCCACCTGGTCGCGTCCGGTCACCACCAGGATGCGCTCCGGCGGGAAAACGGTATCCAGGCGCTCGACCGCGATCTGGAACATAGTTCGCTCGTCCACCAGCGGCAGCACCTGTTTAGGCCTATCTCGGCGGCTTAGGGGCCATAATCTGGTCCCGCCGCCGCCTGCCATTATCATCGCGTAGTAATGCTCGTCCATAAACAACCCTCTCAGTCTACAATATATGCAGTCCGGCTCTCCCGTGCCAGAACGTAATGCATACCTCCCACATTGCGTACCAATCCCTTCAGCTCCATCTGCGCCAGAGTACTATTGACCTCGTATATTGGGATGCCGGTTTTTCTGCATATCTGGTCTACGTGCATTGGCTCGTCGGAGATCACTTCCAGGAGCGTCTTCTCCGCCTCGCTTTCGGGCACCACGGCGTCGGCTTCCATATGCAGCGGGGCCATCGTGAGGTTCAGCGCCTCCAGCACATCCTCTGCGCCCATGACCAGGTGGGCACCGCTTTGGATCAGTCGGTTGCAGCCCCTACTGGCCGGCGTGAGCGGGCTGCCCGGCACTGCGAATACCTCACGTCCCTGTTCCAGGGCATGGTCTACCGTGATCAGGGCGCCGCTGCGTTCGGGGGCCTCGACCACCAGCACCCCCAATGCCATGCCGCTGATCAACCGGTTGCGGGCCGGGAAATTACGGGCCTCTGGGGGTGTCCCAGGCGGGAAGCTGGTGATCAATGCCCCATTCCCGGTTATCTCGGCGGCCAGCTTACGGTTTTGGGGCGGGTATATCACGTCTATACCGGTGCCCATGACCGCTATGGTACGCCCGCCGACCTCGATTGCCGCTCGGTGGGCTGCCGTATCGATCCCCTGCGCCAGCCCGCTGACGATGGTCACCCCGTTACGTGCCAGCGTCCCTGCCAGGTTCCGGGCCATTGCCAGGCCGTTGGGAGTTGGCTTACGTGTCCCGATCACCGCCACGGCCCACTCGTCATCTGGCAGCAGCGACCCCTTAACATACAGGACGGGCGGCGCATCGTCAAGATTACGCAGCAGCGCGGGATAAGCTTCATCTTCCAGGGTCAGGATCAAGGCGCCCAGGGCCTCGACCTTATCCGCCACAGCCTTTGGTTCCACCTTACCCCTGGCGGCCAGCAAATTTCGCAGCGCGCGTGAGGATATACCGGCCCTTTCCAATTCGTCTTGCGGCGCGTTCCAGGTTGCTGCCGCGCTGCCGAATCTGGATAGGAGCGTGCGGAAAGTCTTAGGGCCTATGCCCTCAACGCCGCTGAGGGCGGCCCAATAAACCCTTTCGTCGGCGTTCATTTGCCCCGGCCACACATCATCATTACAATCCCCGGCGGAAAAGCCCTATCCGCAGCCGGTGCAGCCCCGGCAGGAGCGACCGCTGCACGAGCTTGAGCTCCCGTTGCCCGATGAGCTTGAGCTCCGGGAGCTGAAGAACCTGGAAAGCTTTCGGGTGGTGTTCTTACTGCCGCATTCCGGACATGCGATCTCATCGTCGGCCTCGGAAATGGGCCGACGGGCATCGAAGCAATGTCGGCAGTTATTGCAGATATACTCGTAGATAGGCATTGACACTCTCCGGGTCGGAAAAGTATTACCAGGATAGCGCCGGATAGCTCCCTCGGCCAGTTGGCGATTGTAGCCGTGGGGTGAGTCGGCGTCAAGGACGCGAAGGCAATGAGGCACATTCGAAGACTCGAGGACGCGCATCTGGATCGGCAATCCATTGTGACCATTGGTGCGTTTGACGGGGTGCATCGGGGGCATCGTCACCTGGTGGCGCAGCTGGTGGAATCGGCGCGGAATTGCAATTGCGTGCCGGTTGTGCTCACCTTCTTCCCGCACCCTGATGAGGTGATCGCGGGGCGTACCGGGAGATTTTACCTCACCTCACCGGATGAGAAGGCGGAGTTACTGGGCGAAATAGGGGTAGAGCTGGTCGTCACGCACCCGTTTGATGAGGGGGTGAGGCACATGCGGGCGGCGGATTTCGTCGGCGGCCTGACCCGGTACCTGAATATGCGCGAACTGTGGGTGGGGCGCGATTTCGCGCTGGGCTATGGGCGTGAGGGTGATGTCGGGTTCTTGCGTGATTGTGGCGCCGCGATGGGGTTCAAAGTGCGCGTGGTTGACCTGATGATGGCCGAAAACGGCGAGATAGTCAGCAGCGAGCGGATACGTCGGGCGCTCCGGGCCGGGGATGTGGAGCTTGCCGCGCGTTATCTTGGCCGTCCATACCGTGTGCAGGGCGTGGTGGTCAAAGGCGACGGCAGGGGGCGCACCCTGGGCTTCCCGACGGCCAACATCGAAACATGGGAGCTGCGGCTGATACCGGCCACCGGCGTTTACGCCTGCAACGTGTGGCTGGATGGGAGGCGTTACCCGGCGGTGACCAACATCGGAGTCCGCCCGACATTTGACGGTGGCGGGGAGCCTGCACTGGAAGCCCACCTGCTCGACTTCGACGGTGACCTTTACGGTCGCGAACTGGCAGTTGACTTCATCGCACGCTTGCGGGATGAACGTCGCTTTGGCGGACCAGATGAGCTGATCGCGCAAATAAATGCCGACATCACGTACGCCCGCCGGGTGTTGGCCGGCGCCTTGGGGTAGGGGAAATTGCGTGTCCGCGTTCGCGGGTGCTATCATCCCCTTGATAAGGCCCGGCTCTCACGTGAGGAGGGATATATGCAGCGCTTGCAACACCTCTGGATCGCCTTCAGGAATTTCGCCATCATATTCTCGTTCATCGTCAACCTGGTACTTGTGATCACATTGCTCATCGTGGCGTACCTGCTTTTTGATATAAAAAACAGCATCGCCGAGCCGCTAATAGACGGCCTGCATAGCAACTTCGTGGCGATGGACGAGGCGACCATATATCGCACCATACCGGTCGAAGCGGAGATACCGGTCAACTTCGACCTGCTGGTGCAGGATAACATCACCGTAGTGCTCACCCAGCCGGTACCGCTGACGGCCAATGCCACCTTCCTTCTCCCCGGCGGTGGCGGCAGCATAAACGGTACGGTCAACCTGAACCTCCCGGCGGGGATGCAGCTGCCGATAGCGCTCGTGCTTAACGTACCGGTCAGAGAGCATATCCCGGTGAGCCTGGACGTATCGGTTGCCATCCCGCTGAGCGAAACCGAGCTACACGGGCCTTTCGTGGGGTTGCGGCAGCTGCTCGATCCATACGTCTACGGCCTGGATCAATTGCCGGATAGCTGGCCGGAGGCCTTTACCATGCTCACCGGATACCTGCCGCCTGGTGCCACACCTCCGCCGATGCCACCAATGCCGCAGCAGGCTCCATCGCCCACATTCGACTGGACGGCGGCCACACCGGGGGCGCAATGAGCGACTCACGCCCCATATGCGATTACGAAGGCTCCACCTACCGGATCGACTTTTGGGGCGGTGGCAGCCGGGAGTACGAAGACCGGGTTGAGAGGATCGCATTGCGGCGGCTGTTGCCCCCTGGGGGGAGCCGGATTCTGGAAGTCGGCGCCGGATTCGGGCGGTTGACCGGTGAGCTGGCCGCATTCGATCAGGTGGTCCTGGTGGACTACTCCCGGTCAATGCTGCGGGAAGCCCGTGAGCGCCTGGGCGACGACAGGCGATACCTCTACGTGGCGGCGGATGTTTATAAATTGCCGTTTGCGCCGGGCGCATTTGACGCCGCCACCATGATCCGGGTCATCCACCACCTGGCCGACCCGGTTGCCGCCCTGAAGGAGATACGGCGGACAATGGTACCCGGTGCCACATTCGTGCTGGAATTCGCCAGCAAACGCCACATCAAAGCCATACTCCGATACTGGCTGGGCCGTCAGGATTGGAACCCCTTCTCACGCGAGCCGGTTGAATTCGCCCCGCTCAACTTTGACTTCCACCCGGATTATATCAAAGAGGCATTGGTCAAAGTCGGCTTCAAGCCGATCAGGCGCCTGACGGTCTCTCACTTTCGGCACCCGCTGCTAAAGCGCCTGATCCCACTCAGATTGCTGGTTTGGGCCGATTCGCTGGCGCAGCTGACGGGCGATTGGTGGCAACTAACCCCCAGCGTGTTCATCGCATCCCGTGCCGTCAACGGCGACCGGCCACCCGACGTTATCCCCGAAGACGTCCTCTTCCGCTGCCCTGAGTGCGGCGGGCAGCTTGAGCGGGAAGCGGAGGGCCTCGCCTGCGTGGGATGTGGCCGCCGTTGGATCATCCGGGACGGGATACATGACTTTAAGGAATCGGCATGAGAAACCCCCGACTCCCACGGCGGAGACGGTAGGGTATCGGTGCCTGCCCTGACGGTGGGGAACCGGCGGCCCAAGTCGCCGTGCCCGGCCATCTGCCCACCGGTATATGCAATGCCTTGCAGTGGGGAAAAAGTGGGAGTATACTCAGCATAGCGCGGTGAATCTTGTCACCAATTCGTAACACAGCGATACCCACATGCGGCGCCGCTTACTACTAATTTTAGCCCTGCTCATTATCGTGATCCAGCCGGGGCCAGCCGGTGCCACTCCCCCCTTGCAAGGCGACGACCTGGATAGGCGTGTGGAGCTACTCATGGCCCAGATGACGCCGGAGGATCGGGTCGGGCAGCTCATCATGGTCACCTTTGAAGGCACTAACGTCTCCCCCGGTTCGACACTGGGCCGCCTGATCTCAGAGTATCGCATCGGCGGCGTGCTCCTCAGCGCGGAAAACGATAACATCACCGATACCGAAGATACCCCTGCCCAGATACTGACCCTCACCGGCGCCATTCAACAACTGGCCTTCCAGAACTCCCTCGTTCCTGCCGATGCCGAGGGCGAACCCCCGCCTTTTATACCACTCTTCATCGCCATTGAGCACGAGGGTAACGGCTTCCCGTATACCCAAATATTGCACGGCGTCACCCCCCTGCCCAGCAACATGGCCATAGGCGCCACATGGGAACCGGACAATGCGCGCGCGATCGGCCAGATCGTCGGCAGAGAGCTGGACGCGATGGGGATCAACATGCTCCTGGGGCCGCCGCTGGACGTGCTGAGGGCCAAATACCTGGATAACCGGGTCGGCATAGGTGTGCGCTCATTCGGCGGGCAGCCGTTCTGGGTTGGGAGGATGGGGCGGGAATACGTGGCGGGGGTTCACGAAGGCAGCGAAAATCATGTGGCGGTAGTCCCCTCACATTTCCCCGGCCTGGGCAGCAGCGACCGTGCCCCCTGGCAGGAAGTGCCGGTAGTGCCGCTTTCGCTTGAGGAGCTGAGCCAGGTCGACCTGCTGCCTTACTTCGCGGTCACCGGCGATGCGCCGGATTTGGTTTACCGGGCCGATGGGCTGGCCTGCTCCAACATCCGCTACGAAAGCGAAGATACGCGAACCATCACCCGCCCGGTCTGCCTGGATACCCAGGCCTTTGGCGACATGATCTCGCTGGAAGGCTTTGGAACCTGGCGTGCGGATGGCGGACTGATAGTCAGCGACCCGCTTGGCTCCCGCGCCATAAGGCGATACTACGATCCCCAGGAGACGAGCTTCCCGCATCGCCAGGTGGCGCTGGAGGCATTGCTGGCGGGCAACGATGTGCTGTTACTGGCACACTTCGGCCCGACTCCCGATGAGGACCAGACCGACAACGTGATAGACACCATCGAATTCTTCATCCAGCGCTACCGGGAAGACCCCGCGTTCCAGGCCAGAGTGGATGATGCCGTGCGGCGTATACTTCGCCTGAAGATAACCCTTTACGGCACCCTGACCATAACCAACGTCCTCAGAGACGAGGAAGGCCTGGACGTCATCGGCCAGGGGTATGAAGAGGTATTCATGGTGGCCCAACGGGCGGTGACCCATATCGCATCGCAGAACGGCAGGCTGACCGAGCAGCCGGCATACGGCGAACGGATCGTGATATTCACCGATGTGCGCTACGGCAGCCAATGCTCCAGGTGCCCGGAGGAGCCATATATCTCACCCAACGCACTGGAACAATCCATCGTCCGGCTTTACGGCCCGGAAGCCAGCGGTCAGATCAGCCCGGATCAGGTGGTCAGCTTCTCATTCGCCGATCTGGCGGGATTTTTGGAAGAATCCGCCGGTGCGGTGGGCACCGCCGGAACTCCCCCGCCGGAGGAAATGGGCGAGGTGGGGCAAGCCCTGGCCGAGGCCGATTGGATAATCTTCGTCATGCTGGACGTGGCGCCGGATGTGCCGGAATCCGGCGTAGTGCGGGACTTCTTGAACACGCGGCCCGACCTGGTGGGGCGGGCCAGAGTCGTCGTGCTGGCCCTGGATGCGCCGTACTACCTGGATTCGACCGAGATAAGCAAACTGAGCGCTTACTACTGCTTCTATAGCTACGTTGAGCCGTTCATAGACGTAGCGGCCCGAACCCTTTTCCAGGAATTGCCCCCGGCAGGTGCCCCTCCCGTATCGATTCCGGGCATCAGCTACGACGTTGGCGAGGCGACTGCGCCAGACCCCGATCAAGTGATCCGCCTGTACCTGGAATACGTCCCCCTGGAAGAGATCACCGTGACCCCGACCACGCTTACCCCCACTCCCTCGATCGCATTGGGTGCCACGGTACTGGTTTACACGGACGTGATCCTGGATACCAATGGGAACCCCGTGCCGGATGGCACCCCTGTGGTCTTCACATTCTCCTTTGTGACCGAAGGGGTACAACGTGAGCAGGAAGTGAGCACAATTGACGGAGTTGCCAGCGCAAGCTTCGTAGTCGATCGGCCCGGCCAGATATTGATCACCGCCGCCAGCATGGGCGCCACCGAATCCACCAGCCTGCAATTGAACGTGGTTGACACGGCGGCAATGACATTAACCGCCGAACCCCCCACCGACACGCCGACCGATACGCCGACGCCGACCGACACCCCGACCGATACGCCCACCTACACGCCTACCCCCACCGACACGCCGACACCAACCGATACCCCGACCGATACGCCCACCTACACGC
>JALXEW010000293.1 GCA_027069285.1 Ardenticatenia bacterium
GCGGCGGCCATCGGGTAGGTGGCGGCGGAGGCATCTCCCTCCACGGCGTAGCGCGTCCCGCGGTAGCCGGTGCCGCCGCGCACGCGGAGCCGGGTGCCGCCGGACTCCCAGGCGGCCTCGGCGCCGTAGTCGCTGCGCGCCGGGTTGATCCGTCTGGATGGCTTGTGATTGCCTTTGCCTGTATCGTATCCCCCCAACGTTATATACTTGCCGACTGCGGCGGCGACGAGTTTCACATCGCCTTTGAAGAAGGTGTTCCAGTTTTCCGGTTCCCACCCTCCCTCAAAGTACGCGGGAGTGGCGAAGTAAACCCGGAATCTGGCTTTGCCTTTTATTTCCGGCTGTGGCAGCGGTTCCCACTTGAAGTCGCCGCCGGATTTGCGGAACCTCCCTGCCCGGCTCTCCCCGCCTAACTTGAGGAGTCCCTTATCAGGCCATTTCCCGTTATCGCGGTCCATGTCTTTGAGTCCGGACACCCATACTTCGAGGCCGACTCCGTCGCGAGGCCGGACGTATGAGACGCTATATAGCATCCCCTCCTCGGTTGTGCGGCTATCCCGTTGCAACGCTATTCCCACCCGCTCCTCAAAGACATATAAACTCTTGGCCGCGATGGCGGTGAACTCCTCATTGCTCTTGCCCAGGTATTTGAGCAGGGTCTCCTCGCTCACCCAGTAGGTGCCTTTGAGCTTTCGCGGCTCCTCATCGCTGAAGAGGAGCTTTTTCGACACGCTGGTGAATACACCTAAATCCCTCGGGTCCTTTGGCTCTCCGATCCACTTGAACTTAGATTCCTTATCATCCGCTCCCTCGTCGTCCGAGGTTTTCACGGTGTCGAACGGCAGTGGGAAGTAGCGAACCGGTTTGCCGTTTTCCAACCTGGCGACGAACGGGCCGCGTATCTTCATGGCCTTTGGCTCATCGGCGGTGCCGATTTCTTCTTCTATACGACCTTGATCGGTCAGTGGGATCCCGAGCACGGTTATGTGGTACGAGCGGATCGCGCCCTGGATGACGCTCGGCGGAGGCGGGAACATGCTTGTGGCGGCGTGGTCGGAGCCGGCGGAGAACGGGCGCCCGTCGCGGAAAAGCCAAACGTCAACCGGTTCGATGAACAGGCTCATGCCACTGTTATTGCTCATCACCGCTCCTCCCTTTCCTCGCCGGCGACGAACCTGGCAAATTGCAGCCAGTGGCCGATTGCCGGGACATCATCGCCGCCGTGCATTACCTTTGTCCAGGCGGTTATCTTCTTAGCCAGGCCTTCGGGGTCTATGTTGCTGTCTTTCGACTTATGTCGCTTGATCAATCGTTTTATCTCGGCCTGGAAGGCTTCTCTCATCCCTTCAGGCACTCCTCCGCCGGAGGTTTTATTCCCTTTATTACTTGTGTCCGGCGGCTTGGCGATACGCTGGGCGAAGTCGGTCACGTCGTATGCGAACTTGCCGGAAAGCCTTCCACTGCGCATGTGATCGCTAATGCTTGTGAATGCTTCTCCCAAGTTCTTCCATCCGCTGCCCACACCCCATTTGGAGGCGAAAGTCGCAACCCTTCCCGACCGTTTGATCACGTGCAGGCTTAACGTGCTTTTGCCTTTTATGTCCTTAGACATGCGTTCTGCTGTGCGGGCGCTACCCAGCGCCCTATATAAGGGGTATGTTCGGTGTACAACTGCGATGCCGGCGCTGACTGTGAAATCCCCCCCGGAAAAGACATCCGTGAAAGTATCTGCCAGTGCCTGGGCCAGGGGGATTGCCATCCTGAGTGGTGCCAGGGCCATAACGTCATCGCCGCCTATATAGACCTGGAAGCAGCCCTTATCTTCGATTACCTCCCTGGCCCTGGATGCAAATTCCCCCATTCTCTTACTTATTTCCTCGTGGCATTCCAGGGACTCACATTCCTGAATGTGACGCCCCATACTGTCGCCGTCCATGTACATGATGGCATAGTAGTTGGAGGGTTTGAACCCGACTGTGTTGTACAGTGCATCAAGGCGCTTCTGCATTTCGTGGTGATTTTCGTCTAACCATTCTTTGGAAAAGCCATAATCATCCACCAATCTTTGCCTGTCCTTGATCTCTTCTGTGTAGAGTAGATCGTGTAGGTAGCGGCCACCGCCTTTTGTGAAGGCTATGTAGTCCTCGATGGCCTCTCTTGGGGCGCTTGCGCGGAACAAGCTTGTAGCCACCGTTGCAGTGGTCATATTCGCAAAGCGTGGCCCCGCTTCCTTACTAAAGCCGAAGCGTTTTATCAGGCCGAAGGCATCCAATGCCTCGCCGCTTCTGATCAGCACCCCCCCGAAGCGTTTACTCACTTTTTCCCAATACTCCGGTTGGTCGATCCCTTCTCTGTGTAGTGCGGAACGTTTACCGCTCAGGGAGTCTTTTCGCCCTTTCTGTTCCATTTGCGGGAAGGCCCTGGTACGCTTTGCAGCGTCGAACGCGCGGGATGCCTTCTCATAGGCGGCGGTGTAATTATCGTTTTCGATGGGGGCAGCTGCCCAGTAAAACTCCAACAAGCTCGATAGCTGAGTGTGCCAGATTCCTTTCCATGTGCTATCGGGAGTCAGATCCCCACCGACCTTGCTCGCGAAATACCTCAATGCTTCCCCTGCTTCCCTTTGAAGGGTACTGTTGATAGCCTCTTTGAGCTTCTGGGCCACAGTGTCCGGGGTGCCGGCGGTATCTGAGATCAAGGCTGTGAGTTTATTGGGCAGGCTTGCTTCGTCTTCGTTTGCGGGGACCAGCGGATAGATCAACTTCGGGTTGCCGGGCAGTTTCTCGATCTCGGAGACCGCTGCCTTTGCCATATTGGATAGCAACCTGCTTCCGGCGTAGAGATCACCCAGTCGCCGGGCCTCGGATATGAACTCCTGTATCGGGCTGAACGAGAAAATGAATACATACTCGGTCATGGCTGCACCTCTTTGCCCGAATGGCCTGACAGCCAGCTGATAAACTCCAGGATTGGCTTGGGAGTTGGGAGGGGGGCTTTTACCGATGTCCCCTCCCTGTCATGCACGATCAACAGCTTGCTGCCGTCCGGGAGCAACTTGTAGGAGATGAAAGCTGTCAACACGATGGCGTGTCTGCCATCTTTTAACCTGGTTAACCTCAATCGTAGTGGGGAAGCGCTTCTATCGAACTTATCTTTGTTTCTGACGGCCTTCACTTTGGCGCCATAGCGCAAGTCTTTGTAATAGAAGTTGACCGGCAGCCCGAAGGCAGCGTTAGGTAGCTTTTTCGGTTTA
>JALXEW010000294.1 GCA_027069285.1 Ardenticatenia bacterium
TACCGCGACCGCAGACAGCGCAAACGCGACCTGCGCCGACTGTGGATAATCCGCATCAACGCGGCGGCAAGGCAAAACGGACTCTCCTACAGCAAATTCATCCACGGCCTGAAGAGCGCCAACATCGAACTCGACCGCAAAATGCTGGCCGATATAGCCGTGCGCGACGCCGAGGCCTTCAGCAAACTGGTGGAAATAGCCCGCCAACACATCTAACACCCCGTCTGATCCCAACCGGGCGGAAAACATAGGGGCGTTCACCAACGAACGCCCCTACTTGATGCCAACCCGACGCTCGGAACCTACTCGGTCGCACACCGTGGGGCCAGGCACGGCAACTCATACTCATCCGGCCCCACCTCGTCGACCAACTCGTAATAAGCCTGGAACGGGCCGGAAAGCGTGATCAACCGCACCACATACATCGGCATCAGCGCCTGATGATCCTCGGCCCGCATAGTATAGTGCCCCTTGGGGCCGTCCCACTCAAGCCCCTCCAGCGCATCGCGCATGGCATCGGTCGAAGTATCGCCGCCGGTGATCTCCAGCGCCGCGACCAAAGCCTGTGCCGTCGCAAACCCGCACTCGGTGAACAGATCCGGCACATCGCGATATTCGAGCATATGCCGGCCCACCAACCACCAGTTCGCATCCGTATCCGGCAGCGACCAATGGTACACGATCAGGCCGACATTACCGATCTGATCCGGGCCGCTCCAGGCACGCACGATGTCGTTGGAGTTAAAGCCGGTGATCACCCCCATCTGATCCATCACGCCAAGCTCATCCAACTGCTCGAAAAGCGTGATCGAGCTATCGCCGGCCCAGGTAATGATCACCCCATCGGCACCGGATTCCAGGATCTGCTGGGCGTACTGGGTGAAATCGGTGGTATCGACCGGCGCGAAAATAGTATCCTGCACAAACGTGGCCCCCATCGAAGTGAAGGCATACTCGAAAGCCGCCGCCGACCCCTGGCCGAACGCATAATCAGGAGCCAGCTGGATATAAGTATCCCCCACATTCTCGATCGCCCACGATGCGATGGCGAACGCATCATGGAACGAGTTACGGCAGGCGCGGAAAGTGTTATCGCTGTAGAACTGACCGGTCAATCGCGGGTCTGCGGCAGGGCCGATCATCAGGATAATATCGTACTCATCGGCCACATTCACCAGCCCCTGAGTGACCCCTGAACTTGGGGCGCCGAACAACAACTCGACCCCCTCCACCTCGATCAACTCACGCGCCTGCTGGGCTGCCACATCGGCATCGCCGGCATTATCGCGCACCACCACCTCTATCGGGCGACCGGCAACCTCCATAGTGCCATCGGTCGCATACTCAAGCCCGAGGCGGAACCCATTTTCCTGCTCCACGCCGTAAAGCTGCAAAACGCCGCTCTGATCGGTCAGCAACCCGATCTTAAGCGTCTCGCCCTGCCCCGTAGGGCGGGCCGCCACCCCAACGGCGGGGAGCGCCGCGATCACCACTGCGGCCACAACGAACAGGATCAGCTTGCGGTTCATGCCAACAGCTCCTTTCGGGGAAACGTGAGAAAGCAAACCTCTACCCATATTGTAGGGTATAAGTCAAGCATCATGGCCCAAAATCGGCACCGCCAGCCTGACATCCGCACTGGCATAAAGGCTATAAACCAACCCAAACGGATTCAGGTTTTTCATCATATAGCGGCAATTGGCCAGCATAGCCTCCGAAACCGTCCTGCCTCGAAACACATCCCGGAGCAAATTCCTGGCATACCATTCCGCAGAAGGCTCGTAGACCGTGCACTCGGTTGCCACCACACCGCAGGCCCCCATCCGCATGAGAACCTTGACCAGATTCACATAATCCTCCTTGACGTACTCCGCAGTGCCGCAGCCGGTGATCACCACCAAAGGGGAACGGCTCCCCAAATCCACATCCCTCCACGAGCGCAACTCATTCAGGCCGATAGTGCCTGGATTCTCCTCGGTGCCCACCCTTAGCACCCGTGCACCGTCCTCGACCAGGCCGTGCACGTAAAAGTGCACCAGATGCGGCAACCTCCCGCCGTCACCGTTAAGCCTGCCCGCCAGCGCCATATGTACCTCCTCGACCTCATCCGCCTCGACGATCACCAACCTGCCGGGGGGCACCCCCTCCCGTAACCTCTCCACATGCCTGGTCACCTGCTCAAAGTGATAAAAATTCAAGGCCAGCACCAACTCATCCGGATTCAAAATCTCGCGCCGCACATACGGCACAAACTCCATCGGATCATCCGGATCGGGGAAAAGTGGATCGCGGACACTGCCGGGAATCTGCTCCACAGCGTACCGGTAGCCCCAAAACGCCTCCGGGCACAGATAATCCCCCCTGCCGGCGACCGGGCACTCCTCCCCATCGTGTCCCTCACCGTCCTCAAAGGCCGGGCAGAGCTTAATCCCGCCGCTTGCGACCAGCCGCCGGTCTACATACCGCTCATACACCGCCCCCCATGGCACCCCCGTCAGCGTCGAAGACGCTATCTGCAGCCGATCATCGAACCGCAAATCCAACTCCCGGCCCGAAATAGCATCGGCCAAAAGCGCCAGATAAAACTCATGGCCCACCAGCGCCAGATCGGCCAGCAGGCCCAGGAGAGTCTCCGGGTCCCCCTTGCGTGGCCTGCGGTAGACGCTGGCTATACTGAACAACCTCTCCCTTGCCAACCGGGTGAAAGTATCCACATTCTGCAAAGTCACATCGGTATAATAAGCCACCTGATGCCCATCACCCATCCGGTAGAAAACCACCCTCGCATCCGCCGAATCCATCGGCGGATCATAACGGATCGTCCAGCGCCGCTCGGTCAGATCGCGGTTGAGTTCATCGCCGGTGAAGCTACGGGTGCGGGCGAAATACAAAACGGCATCCTGGGCGCCATCCGATTCCCTTTCAGAATCGGCGACCTCGGCAGTGACCTTAGTATGCATTATCAAATTGCCCAGATAGAAAAGGCTCACACCGATAGAGCCGCGTCCCGTCCGCTTTGGCCGCACAGGGAACGACAACACCTCACCTGCGCCCGTCGGTGGCAACCGCATCCGCCCGAAGTCGAACCGGCCCTCACCCTCGCCCACATCGAAATCCGTCGAATCGATCACCACGACGACCTCAACCTCTTCCTCAAAGGGAAGAATCTCATCTGGGGTGAACTCAGCCGCCCGGCGCTCCCCCAAACCGACGAACACCGGCGAAACAAACACCTTGAGATAATA
>JALXEW010000295.1 GCA_027069285.1 Ardenticatenia bacterium
CCTACGTGGACGCCGGCATCGCAATCGCCGTTGTAGACGGCTGCGGCAACCGCATCGTGTCCGCCGGCGTCAACCACTTCGGCCAGGTCGGTATCGGGATCGATGCCGTGGGCGCGCATGGTGATGCTGGGGATGATCCAGCCGGAGGTGGAGAGCGGGTCAGGTCGGCAGAAGGTATGTCCGGCCAGGTCCTCGATGCTCTCGATGCCGGAGTCGGCGCGGGTGATGATCTGGCCCTGATAGTAGGTGCTGCCGTAGCGGACGCTCACCATTGCCACTTCGGCGCAGCCGCGCTCATGGGCCAGCACATAGCCAAAGGTGTTGAGTGCGCCGAGGTGAACCTCGCCGTTGCACATGCCCTCGACCACACCCGCGTACTCGGTGGCAACCCTCGGCTCCACCACCAGGCCGGTCATGTCGTAGAGCATCTGGGCTACCTGCTCGGCGCCGGCGACGATCTCCTCGGAGGACTCCGACGGGACGAAGCCCCATACTATTGGGTTAGCCTCGGTGCCCAGGTCGGTTTCCTCGGCGGGCGGCCAGCCGGTATAGAGCGTGCCGTTATCCAGCCGCGCCTCGATCTCCTGGAGCCGTGCCCGCATCTCGTCGGTGATCAGGGAGTCAAAGTCGTGGAACGGCGCCAGGCCGACCGGGCCGTAGTAGTTCCCGCCCTGGACGGTGCCGTTGTAGACCTGGCCGACCAGTTCGATGATGCCCTCGGTGATCAGCTTCATGGCACTGGAGACCAGGCATGCATGGGCCTCCGGGACGGTCTCCCACTGGTCGGTGTCAACGCCGATGCAGTAGAGCGGGTTGTCCTCGGTGGTGCGGTTGGCGACCTCGGTGATGGCGCCGTTACCGGTCTTGCCGCCGGCGCCGAAGATCACGTCGTAGCCCTGGTCAATGTACTGGGCTGCGGTCTGGGCACCCCACTCCGGGTCGGTGAAGGCCACGTCCAGGCCGCCGGGGTGATAGGTGATCGGAATATCCTCCGGGTTGCCGCCCAGTATGTAGGCCGCGCCGTACTGGAAGCCGGTGCCGAAGGCCACGACCGGCGGAACCAGGTCGGTGCCGAGCACGGCGGCGACCTTGCCGGTATTGGTGATCATGCCCGCCAGCGCGCCAGCCAGGAAGCCGGCCCGATCCTCATGGAAGATCAGCCCGGTGACGTTATCGATCACGTCCGGCTGGAACTGGTCTACGCCGATGAAGTGGATTTCCGGGTATTCCAGCGCGGCTTCGCGGGTGGCCTCGCCGAGGGCGAAGCCGACGGTGACGATGACATTCGCGCCTGCGTCGGCGAACTCGGCGATGTTGTCACCGTAGTCGGCGGCGTCCTGGGTCTCGATGTAGTCATAGCAGTCCTCGCTTATTCCGAGCATCTCGGCGGCCTGGATGACGCCCTCCCAGGCCGACTGGTTAAAGCTGCGGTCGTCGATCTCGCCGACATCGGTGACCAGGCCGATGAAGAACTCACACTCCTGGCGGCTATTGCTCGCCATAACGGTGCTGGCCGGAACGGCCAATACCGATGCGAGCACGAGGGCCAGGATGAGGGATACGGTTCTATTGCGCATAGTTCATTCTCCTTCTTAAAGAATGGTGCGCATAGTACAGAGAGGAAACGTTCGAAATCAAATACTGGAGGTGAACATAGCCAGGGATATTGCTCACTTTCTTGCTCAGGCTATCGTCCACTTCCCCATCCTTGCATAGGGCATCACTCTGCCCTGCGGTAGCCGGAGCTAATTATACCCTAATCGGCCCTGCTTGTCATGGGTGAATCGGTTCCGGGAATGCCCAATGTGGGACGGGCAAGTCGTGTGAGGGCCTGCCACGGTCATCGTTGTCCCGTAATTGGTGAGAGTCACGGATTCGTGTACAATGAAACAAGGGGTGCAAGGCCGCAGGAGGTTGAGTTTATGAGCATAGGCGGCGAAGACCACTGGCTGCCGATCCAGGAAAAGACCTCACTTTTCAGGTACGTTGGGGAGGAAAATCGCCCCCCTTTGGTCACCATGCCGGTCGTCATGGTACATGGGGTGCTTTCCAGCCACCGTACCTGGAATCAGATGGCCGAGCACTTCTGGAACGATGGCTTCGAGTACATATATGCCACTAACGTCGCCGACCTCGAGGACGGCCTATCGGTTGACGATGCCGTCACGCCGTTTGCCGAAACAGTCGAATGGCTGCTGAGCAACGTGCATCCGCAGCATTCAAAGCTGATACTGGTCGGGCATTCCATCGGCGGAGTGGTCGCGCGGCGCTATGTGGAATATCATGGCGGCTTTGAGCGGGTTTTATTCCTCTTCAGCCTTGCCGGTCCTCATAAGGGCAGCCTTTTATCCCATCTGAGCAGGATGGCCATATTTCGCTCCACATTCGGCGATTCGGGCGATGAGGATGGCGGACGTGCCGTGCCAACCAA
Organism: Ardenticatenia bacterium; assembly: GCA_027069285.1. Taxonomy (GTDB): domain Bacteria; phylum Chloroflexota; class Anaerolineae; order Aggregatilineales; family JALXEW01; genus JALXEW01. Next base: position 2,432 of record JALXEW010000295.1, read on the forward strand.
TTTCGCCGATCGATTCGTCATGGTCAACATATACGGTGAATCAGATGGAGCCAAGTTCGACGGGGTGGTCAACGCAGTTGACCTGCCGGAAGCGGTCAACGTCGGCCTGAAGCTGAGCCATACCCAGTTGAACAAGGGTGACCAGGCATATAACGTCATACGCCAGTTCTTGCTCGGCCAGAAATGGGTGGTCAGGGTGCTGCTGCGCAGTATGCGGATGCTGGTGCCGAATGATAGCGAGGATGCCGGGGCGTTTTACTTTGAGATCGAGGGCCAGCGCGCCCCGTTTGACGGCGTTTTCCAGCCGAGGGCCGGGCGGCTGTATGAGTTCACCGATCTCACCCCGTTGGGCACCTTCGCATACCCAATGGGCGCCAGAGTGGCGGCGGATATACGCTTTCGGCTGCGTGAGGTATCGCGTGCCGGCCCGGTGAGGCGCACTCTGTACGCGATCCTGCACGTCCCCCTGGTGGAACAGGGTGTCATAGAGCACACCATGCAGGATAACTTCGGATCGGAGATAAATCTGACCATTCATTGCGCCGGCGCCCCGCGTGTCATCCCGGAGGACGGGTGAGCATGGGCGAGGAATTAGAGGCCGTAGTGGGTTACCTTTTTGTGGTTGACGGCAGAGCCATCAGCGCCCCGCCACCGGGCGCATTGGTGGAGTTGCCGCCACGCAGGGCGCCTCGTAGCCGCACCGCCGATACCTTCTTCGTGCTCGTCACGATGGCCGGGGAGGAAAAGGCACCCGGAAATATCTACGAGTATCTGGCACAGGTTGCCGCCGATGCGTACTTTGCCACATCCGG
>JALXEW010000296.1 GCA_027069285.1 Ardenticatenia bacterium
TTCCCTGCATATTCGCGCACACGTGTGATCCACTGTTGAGGGTCGCCATCCGCGACCTCCGGCGCCTCGGCCGAAGACTTCGGAGGATCGACAATGCGAAGGCGCACATCGCCCGGCCCACCGCGTATCAGCACCCATTCCACCGGGCGCCCTTTGCAAAGCTCCAGCAGGTCGCGCCATAGCTCACGATGCTTGACCGCCATCCCATCCCTGGTCACCCACCCACTGGCTGCCCAGTTGCGCATCCATTGCGTGGCCCCTTTGTATAAGTACTGCAACGGCGTCAGGATTTGTACAGGCTCACCCGGCGGCAGTCGTTTAAGTGCCTCCAGCACGCCCAAAAGGGCCAATCGGTTAGCGGTTGTCGGCGCTTCACCTCCGGTGAGTATCTCGGTCTCACCATCTCTCAGTATCGCCACGGCCCATCCGCCGGCCTTTGTATCGTTATTCCGCGAGACTTGTATGTAAACTCTGGTTTTGCCTGCATCCGGCATTGCTACGGCAGCGGGGATGGCCTGATGTGCCAGGCGATCCACCCGCTCGTTCAGCGGATCACCCGAATGGCCCCTGACCCAGTGCCAGTGCACCTGATGCCCGGACAAGGCCTCGTCTAAAGCACGCCAGAGGTCCAGATTCTCAATCGGCTTGCCCCTATGCCTTCGCCAGCCGTTACGACGCCAGTTTGCGAGCCACTCGGTAACTCCCCGCTGCAGATATTGCGAATCGGTATAAATATGCACGATGCAGGGTCGCCTTAGCGCCCGCAAAGCTTCCAGGGCAGCGGTCAGCTCCATACGGTTGTTGGTCGTCTCCCTGGCAGAGCCGGTAAGCTCCCTCGTTTGCCCACGGTGCTTCAGGATGGCCGCCCAGCCACCCGGGCCTGGGTTCGGGCTACAGGCCCCATCGGTATATATTTCGACCTCCGGCCTATCGCCGTCGTCCATAATCATTTGCGCTTGCGTTTGGGCAATTTCACGGGCTGCCCCATTCGGGCTTTGGCGATGACTTCATCCGGTTCCGGTCCGGCTGCCGCGACCGCGATCACCATCAGAATTGAGAATAGCAACAGCCACATCATGATCGCCACCACCAGGTCAACTGCTCCCAGCCGATAGCCGATGTCCTCGATTTCGATCACTTTTGTGTTGGCGCCGGGATTGTCAAGTTTGCTCAATTGGGGGATATTCTCGGCCAGCAATTTGACCACCGTGGGCGCGACCATAAGGGAGAGCACGAGCAGGGTCACCGCCAACAGGAGTCCCATAGCCGGCAGCAACGGATTCGGCTTCCTTTCCGGCATCCTCTGCTTTATGACACTCATAAGTCCTCCGGAATGATCTCAAGCTTTAATTTTCCGCCTCGGCAGCCCTTTCTATGGCCCGGATTATCTTGTAGTAGCCGGTGCAGCGGCACAGGTTCCCGACGATGGCGTGTTTGATCTGCTCTCGCGTCGGGTGTGGTAATTCCTCAAGGAGTTTGACCCCGCTCATAAGGAATCCGGGCGTGCAATATCCACATTGCACGGCGCCTTCGGTGATAAAGGCCTGCTGAAGTGGGTGCAATTCCCCATCCTGGGCCAGGCCCTCAACTGTGATTATCTCGGCTCCATGCGCACGAGGCGCCGGACCAAGACACGAGAGCACTACCATGCCGTCCATGATCACGGTGCAGGCACCGCATTCGCCTTCGGCGCAGCCCTCCTTTGTGCCGGTGAGGCCGATGTCTTCCCTCAACATGCGCAGTAATGTCTTATGCGAGGCACCGGTAAGGGTGTACTCCTTGCCGTTGACGGTGGTGACTATCACATCGGAATCCTCTCCGTGAGAGGCCATCTCCGGCAGCGGATGCGAGACGCGGGCTTTGTTTTTCCCCCATAGCATTGGGGGTTTTTCCGGCCATCCGTCGCGCTCGCGGCCATCACGCAGAGCTTTGAGCGCCCGACTTACTAATACGCGCACCATTTCGGTACGGTAGGCCGCCGAGCCTCGGATGTCGTCAATTGGCGTGGCGGCAGCTGCCGCCAAACGGGCCGCTTCGGATATATGTTCATCGGTCAGTGTTTTGCCGATCAGGTACTCTTCCGCCACCGGCGCCCGGATGATCGTGGGGGCCACGCTGCCCATAGCTATCCGCGCTTCACGGATCGGGACGTTATGTGCCGGCAAATCCTCATAGCTCAGCACGACGGCCACGTTAACGACCGATATGATCATGGCTTTACGCAGGCCGAGCTTGAGGAATATCCCCTTTTCATTTTCCGCCAGGGCCGGGAACGATATGCCCACCAACATCTCATCCGGGCGGATGGCCGTTTTACGCACTCCGAGGAAGAATTCCTCAAACGGAACGGTGCGCTCACCTCCCATCGAAGCAAGCGTCACCGTGGCGCCCAAAGCCCAAAGCGGCGGGATCGTATCGTTGGCCGGCGAGGCGGTGAGGATATTCCCGGCCACGGTGCCGCGATTACGTATCTGCGGCGACCCAACCGACCAGCAGGCCTGCGCCAATGGGAAGGCCCGCTGGATCACGTTTCGAGAGGCCGCAACGTGGTTATGGGTCACCAACGGCCCCAGGTGAAAGGTATCGCCATAAAGGCGTATCTCGCTAAGGCCCGGCACGCGGCTGATGTCTATCAGGGTCTCGACGTTTGGACGTTGGCCACGCTCAAGTTCCAGGATCAGATCGGTACCCCCGGCTATGATGCGAGCACGCTCTTTGTACTCGCTTAGCAGTTTGAGGGCTTCCTCAACCGATGTGACCGAATAGTATTTCTTCCACATGCTCATCTTCTTTGCATTCGGGGTCTCACGGGATCTGGGAAATGGTGAACATCAGGATTCCGAAGTTATCCTGCGGGGTCTGGTCGGCCACTCTGACGCCAAAGGGCAAACCGGCCCCTTCCACTCTGAACATGTAACGATGGGATCGATGGTACCGCGAGATCAGGCTCCCAAGCGATACCCACTCGCCTGTCCAATTCACCTCGACGCTGTGATGTAACATCGGCAGCGGGCTGCCGCATAGCTCGTGGTTCAGTGGCAACGCGAAGACGTAGGCAGCATCTAACAAGGCCTGTCCATTGGCGATCCCCGGGGATGGGAATCTGGGCAGTTCGGGGGAGCCATCGCAGACATGCAGGCTCCTGTCAAACGGCCACGGGCTGAAGGTGCCCTCGGCATAAATCCAATAACGGACGCCTTCGCGGAGCGGTTCTAATGAGAAGGTCTCCGG
>JALXEW010000297.1 GCA_027069285.1 Ardenticatenia bacterium
CGGGTGCATGGCTTCAGGAAGCGGATGTCAACGCCCGGAGGGCGTCGTGTGCTCAAGGCGCGGAGGGCCAAAGGCCGCCGCAGACTGACCGTGCGTCCCAACCACGTCAAAAAAGTCAACTGGAAAAGCTGAATCCGAAGGGAGTAATACAAGGTGATCCGGCGCCGGTATCGGCTGCGGCGCGCGGCAGATTTCCGGCGTGTCCGTGAGCATGGGCGCACCCGGCGAGGTACCCTGGTCACACTTGGCTACCTCCCTAACGGCCTCGGCCATAACCGTTATGGATTCGTGGTCGGCAAGCGCCTGGGGAAGGCTGTAGTGCGTAACAAGGTCAAGCGCAGGTTGAGGGAAATGATCAGGCGGAAACATCCGGACCTGCGGCAGGGGTATGATATAGTCCTGGTGGCCAGGCCCGGAATCGAAAAACATGGCTTTTGGGAAATAGACGCCGAGCTGGATAGATTGCTGACCGGGGCCGGGCTGACCGACCGTGGAGGCGTTCACTGAGGTCGATCCCAGGCGCCGGCCAATCTCGTATTAGAAGGTGTGCCATGAAGAGGATTTTGATGTTCATGATCAGGCTTTACCAGAGGACGGTATCCAGAGTCCTGCCGCCCTCATGTCGCTTTGTGCCCACATGCTCGGAGTATACGTACCAGGCAATCGAGAAATACGGCGCCGTCAAAGGCACCTGGCTTGGCATCAAACGCATTTCCAGATGTCACCCGTTCAACCCAGGTGGCTACGACCCTGTGCCGTGATCCCGGTAGAGGTAAAGGAGCGAATTTGAAACACTCAAACGTCAGGTACCCCGTTATAGTGGCTATTGCCCTCACCCTCCTCTTAGTGGCCGGCTGCGGCGGCGGTGCGCAACCGGTGAGCTGGGCCGGCATCACAGTGGACGGCGATAATCTTTACGTTGCCTACATGGATCGCGTTATCGCCCTCAGCGGGGAAGGATACCCGTTGACGGCCAACTCCACGCCGGATGCCGACCCGGCATGGTCACCGGATGCATCGCGGCTGGCCCTTGCGGCGGTCACCGAGGATGGCGGAGATGATTATGAGCTGTATATCTCCACCGTCGGCGGCCACATCTCCGGCCCCCTGACCGATAACGCCTATGATGACCTTTCCCCAACGTGGTCGCCTGATGGAAGATACCTGGCCTACGTCGCCTACCCAGATGATGGGGATGATGCCGAGATATTCGTCCTGCCGCTGGACGGTGATGAGCCGGGTGAACCGATCCGGGTGACCGATAATGACTTCGAGGACATCCTGCCGGCGTGGTCGCCGGTCGAAGGCGAGATGTTGCTGGCCCTGGTTTCCGACCGGGATGGCGATCTAGACGTGTATCTGATGGACATAAGCTGCGTGGAGACCGACGAGGGCTGCACGACCGACCCGGAAGTGGAGTTGCTCACCAGGAACGCGGCGGCGGATACCGATCCATCCTGGTCTCCGGATGGGAGCAGGATCGCCTTCGCATCCGACCGGGGTGAGGGGGGCGATTTCGACATATGGGTGATGAACCGTGATGGCCGTGACCGTGAGGCAATCACGGAAGATCGAGAGGCCGACGATGTGCATCCCACATGGGCCGGGGATGGGGCATATCTGGCCTTTGCATCCAACCGCGACGGTGACTTTAACATATACCGGGTGAACGCCGACGGCAGTAACATCCTGCGCATCACCGATAGCACCGCCGATGATACGTCCCCGGCATGGGAGCCGAGCGCCGAATACCGCAGCACATCGCGGATCGCCTTCGTCTCAGATCGCGACGGGGATGCCGAGGTAATAATCATAGACATCGAAGTCACCACAGGCGTGCCGATCTGGGCATTCCCGCCCGAATCGAATAACGCGCAGTTTTACGCCCCACCGGCGGTGACGCCGGATCGGGTTTACGTGGGCGGCTTCGATACCAAAGTCTACGCGCTGGAGCGTGGCACCGGCGAACTCATTTGGACTAACGAAGATCCCGTAGATCGCATCATCGCCGGCGTTGCCGTGGGGGATGGGTTAGTGTACGTCGGGATCGCCAACCGTGGTGTCATGGCAATAGATGAGGAATCCGGCGAGCAGGTGTGGTATTTTGACACCGGCCACGGCATATGGGCCACTCCCCTCCTGGTGGGGGATACACTGTACGTTTCCTCGCTTGATCACCACGTCTACGCCCTGAACGCGCCCACGGGTGAGCCGATCTGGGAAAGTGAGCGCCTCAGCGGTGCCGTGCCTGATTCCCCGGCATACGATCCGGAGCGAGGGCGCCTGTACATTGGCACGCTCGACCGCAAAGTGCACGCCCTGGACGTTGAGACGGGGGAAGTAGTAGGCACGTTCGACGCCGCCGATTGGGTATGGGGCAGCCCGGTGCTGGCCGGGGACGAGATATACTTCGCCGATCTGAGCGGCCATGCCTACGCCCTGGACGTGGATAGCTTCGAGCCGATTTGGGAGGCTGAGGTCGCCGACGATAAAGGTATCAGAGGCTCCCCGCTTGTCACCGAAACGTTGGTCGTGCTGGCCGCTCAGGATGGTAACGTGTATGCCAGGCATCGATCAGATGGCTCCCCGGCCTGGCAGGCCGATGGCGGTGGCCGTTTGATCACATCACCTGTCTTGTTCGGCGATTCCATCATAGTCAGCCCGATCGGCGCCGATTACGTGCTGGTGGCGTTCGACCGGAACGGGTCCAGGCAGTGGGTATTCCCGCCGCCCGGAGGAGATTAAAGCGTTATGTGGGACCTGATACTAAATCCGTTTATCACCATACTCCTATTGCTCTACCAGTTCCTGGGCCAAAATGTGGTACTGGCCATCGTCGTCTTCACCGTGCTGGTGCGCCTGGTGACCTATCCGCTCAGCCTCCAACAGCAACGCTCAGCAAAGGCCATGAGCGAGCTACAGCCGGAATTGGAAAGACTCAAAAAAAAGTACGGCAACGACCGCGAGAAACTGGCCCAGGCTCAAATGGAGCTATATCGCGAAAAGGGCATCAATCCAATGGGGGGATGCCTGCCGCTCCTGATACAACTGCCGATCATGATCGCGCTTTACCAGGCCATCATCCAGTCACTGGCGGCGAATCCTCTCCAACTGCTCGATCTGCACGGGCGGGTTCTGATACCCGGTCTGGTATCTTTGGTGCCTTTGCAGAACCACTTCCTGTGGCTGAACCTGGCCCAACCTGACCCGTATTACGTACTCCCGATCCTGGTCTGGCTGACCTCGTGGATACAGCAGCGCATGATCACCCCATCCACACCATCTGATGCGCAGAACCCTGCCGGGCAGTCCATGCAGATGATGACCACATTTATGCCGATCATGTTTTTCTTCTTCGCGTTGACTTTTGCCTCTGGGCTTTCGATATATTTTATAGTCTCCAACCTCATCTCGATTGCCCAGTATAGCCTCACCGGGCAAGGCGATCTGAAGAAAGTGCTTGGCGGCCTGGTGCCGGTTAGGCTGGGAAGAGAGGCCAAACCAAAAGACGAGTGATACCCGGAGGCCGATAGGGGATACAACTCCTGTTTTGAGAGGACACCATGACAGAGATACGGTCTGTTGAGGCCAGCGGGGCCGATGTTGAGACGGCTATCGCCAGGGGACTTGAAGAGCTGGGCGTGGGGCGAGACGCGGTTGAGATCGAGGTGCTGGACGAGGGTAGCCGGGGATTATTCCTGGGTATAGGCGCCAGGGAGGCCCGGGTCCGGCTTACGCTCAAGGCCCGCCAAAAACCCGAAAAACCGCCCCGCCCCAGGATCACCGCCCAAAAAGCCAAACCCGCCGCAACCCCTATACGGGTTACCGGCGACGAATCTACAAGGGAAGCCGAGGTTGGCAAGGCCGTGCTGGAAGAGCTTCTCGATAAAATGCAGATACGGGCGCGTGTGGAGGTCTACCGCGCGGAGGTGGACTCACCGGATGAGGTCGCCCCCTGGGTCCTCGACGTGCGTGGTCGTGACCTGGGCGTATTGATCGGGCGGCGCGGTGAGACCCTGGCGGCTTTGCAATATATCACCCGCCTGATCACCGGACGCGAGTTACAACGTTACGTGGGTCTGGTGGTTGACGTGGAGGGATACAAGGTCAGACGTGCCAGGCAATTGCGCCAGTTGGCCCATCGTATGGCTAACGAAGCGGTCCGGCGCCGCCGGACGATCTCACTGGAGCCTATGCCGCCCTACGAACGTCGGATAGTTCACCTGGCCTTGCGCGACCGGGGTGATGTGCGCACCGAGAGCGTGGGCGAAGGCCCCAGCCGGAGGGTGACCATCATCCCCCAACGACGCAGAGGGTGACCCAGACCTCCTCCGATGCGGTTCCTCCGAACCCGTTATCCTCGACCGGTGCCGGGCCGAGGGTTATGTGAGCTTTCGCGGTTAATGGAGGGTGCGATGTCCAAGAGGTTGACGATTATCATCTTACTTGTACTGTTGTTGGTCCCGTGGGGAGCGTCCGAGGCACAGGATGGTGGGATCAGCTGTCCGGACCTGGTTGCAAGGGCACTCGAAGTAGTCTCCAGCTCGTGTGCAGACCTGGATAGAAATCAAGCCTGCTACGGCCACGATACAGTAATGGCAACGCTGCTACCGGAAGTTGCCGATGTGGCCTTCTCATCCCCATCCGACCGCGTTGATGTGGCCTACATCCGTAATATGACAACCTCGCCAATGAACCTGGATACCGGTGAATGGGGCGTGGCCGTTATGAAAATCCAGGCCGACATCCCGGATACCATACCCGGCCAGGCAGTGACCTTCATACTCTACGGCGATGTTCGAATCCAGGATGCAGGGGGCAGCTCCCCGATGCAGGCCTTCTACTTTACCACCGGCTTGGGTGAGCCAATGTGTCGCGAAGCCCCCCCATCGGCCCTGGTCATACAAAGCCCGGAAGGCAGAACCGTCACCCTGAACATCAACGGCGCCGAGGTATCACTCAGCTCCTCCGTCGCCTTGACCGCCGTGCCCGGTTCCCAGATGACGATAACCACCCTGCACGGCGTTGCCAGGGCCGAGATCAACGACGTGCGTACCCTTGCCCCTGCCGGATTTAGAGTCTCCGTTCCTCTGGGCGGCGATGACGGCCTGACGGCAGAGCCACCCGTGGTGCCGCCCATGCCAGAAGACCCAAGCCGTTGGGAGGCCCTCGAATCGACGCCGCCGGATTTGCTGGAAATGCCCATTGAGGTACCACGGGAGATCGATCCCGACCTGCTGGAAGAATTCGGCCAGATTTGTGGGGACGGGATATGCCATATCAGCGAATTCGGCTGGTGCGATGAGGATTGTGCTGGCCTGCCGGAACCCGATCATCACGTGAGCGTATGCGGTGATGGGGTATGCGGCTATGACGAATTCGGTGTGTGCGAGGAGGACTGTGGCCCGTTGCCGGAATGTGGTGATGGTGTGTGCGAACCCGGCGAGGAATTCATCTGCCCGGCGGATTGCGAGGCTGAGTTGCAGGACGTGATGGACCGGTGGTGGGGCAGCGAGGAGCAACAGGCAGCCCCATTACCGGAAAGCTGCTATGAGGAGTGGACGGCGGAATGTGATGCCTGGATCGCGGAAATTGCCCCGGAGGGCCTTCCCGAAAGCTGCTACCGGGAGTGGACGGAGGAGTGCGATGCCTGGCTTGAGGGGATAGTATCAGAAGAACTGCCGGAGGGTCTCCCGGAAAGCTGCTACCAGGAGTGGACGGAAGAGTGCGACGCCTGGCTTGAGGGGGCGATGCCGGAGGAGCTACCGGAAGGCCTTCCCGAAAGCTGCTACCAGGAGTGGAGCGACGAGTGCGACGCCTGGATGGAGCAGTTTGTCCCCACAGAAGAGCCGGAAATGGCCCCGGCGGAAGGGGAGGAAGAGGAATGGGATGAGTCGATGGACGAGCCAATGGACGGGGAGGAATGGGATGAGTCGATGGACGAGCCAATGGATGAGGGTGAACCACCGACCGATGAGCCAACGCCGGATGGTGGATGGTAGTAAGCATCCATGAGGTAACGTGATCCGTAATAACTTTTAAGGGACTATCCCGATAAGCATTGGGGACGGCCATATTCCGTCCCCGCTTTGGCCTATGGACAGGACGATCTTCCTGGAAGGGCCTGCTGGCGCAGGCAAGACCGAATACGCCATCAACTACCTGCTGGGATTGCTGACATCCGGGCGGGAGCCGGATTCGATCCTGATTTTGGTGCCACATCGCGTGCTTGGCAACCCGTACCAACTGGCCTTGAGCCGGGATGCCCCCTGGGCACTTGGCCGTGTCCAGATAAAGACGGTTGGGGGCCTGGCGCGGGAGATACTGGACCTATTCTGGCCGGTAGTAGCTGCCCGTTCCGGATTCGACCAGCGTCGTGAGCCGATCTTCCTTTCCCTGGAGACCGCCCAGTACTACATGCGCAGATTCGTGATCCAGGCGGTAGAGCAGGGAGTATTCGACTCCCTCCGTGTCCCGGTGCCTCGTATCGCGGCCCAGATACTGGATACCATGAACAAAGCTGCGGTTGCCGGATTCCCGTTTACCCAGGTGGCGGATAGGCTCATCGCGGCATGGGGTGACCGGAGTTCGGCCAGAATCGCCGTCTACAAATACGCGGGAGAGGTCGCCAAGCAATATCGCGCGTACTGCCGGAACCACAACCTGCTGGACTTTGCGCTCCTGATGGAAACATTCATGCGCGCGCTTGACCGCGATCCCACATTCGCGGATTACCTGTTCGGCATAGCCCGCCACATGATCGCCGATAACATTGAGGAAGACACTCCCGCTGCCCATGAGTTGATACGGAGATGGTTGCCGCGCCTGGAAAGCGCCCTTATCATCATGGACTGGGATGCCGGCTATAGGGCCTTTCTTGGGGCAGACCCTGATAGTGCCGAGGCGCTGCGCGACGAATGCGATTCCGTCGAGGTACTGGAGCGCTCATCGGACGCCAGCCCGGATTTAGAAGCGCTGGCCTGGTCGCTTGGCACCGCCATCATGCCGGATGCCGACCTGATGCCGCCGGATATAGGGGGTGATCCCCTGGCGGCATTCACCTTCGAATTCCACGCATACTATCCGCAGATGCTCGACTGGGTGGCCGATGAAGTATCTCATCTGGTGCACGAGCTGGCTGTGCCACCTCGCGAGATAGTGATAATGGCCCCGTTCCTGGGCGACGCGCTCAGATTCTCACTGGTCGAGAGACTATCCGCCCGCCAAGTCCCCGTGATCACGCATAGACCATCCCGTGCCATGACCGATGAGCCTGCCAACCGCGCCGTGCTCACCCTCACCGCCCTGGCTCACCCGGAATGGGATTACGAACCGACCCCGGAGGAAGTCTCCGATGCCCTCTTCCAAACCATCGAGGGCCTCGATCCGGTGCGGGCCGCCCTGCTAACCGAGATCGTGTACCGGGCCGGGAAGACCCCGTCGCTTTCGGCCTTCGAAATCATAAAGCCGGAGGTGCAGGAAAGGATCACATATTCTGCCGGGGAGCGCTACGATCACCTGCGCGGATGGCTGCTGGAGACGGCGGAACTGGATATGCCACTGGATCACTTCCTGAGCCGCTTGTTCGGTGAGGTACTCTCGCAACCTGGCTACAAATTTCACTACGCTCTGGATTCTGGTCGGGCGGTGGCGGAATTGATCGAATCGGCCAGGAGATTCAGGCAAACGGTTTACCCATTCGAGGCCGGCGATTGGGATGCTGCCGCGATGGAATAGCTGGCACTGGTGCGGGAGGGGCTGCTGGCCGCATTCTACCCCCTTAGCTGGCGTGACGAGCTTGCCGATGCAGTATTCATCGCCCCGGCCTATACCTTCCTGATGCGGAACCGTACCGTCCGCTTCCAATTCTGGTTGGATATAGGCAGTGAGGGCTGGTGGGAGCGATTATATCAACCGCTGACCCATCCATACGTGCTCAGGCGAGGGTATCCCCCAGGGCGTATCTGGACGGATGAGGACGAGGTAACATCCCGCACCGAGTCGCTCTACAAGCTTGCCCTGGGCCTGATACGCAGATGTCGAGAGCGCATCTACCTGGGCATCAGTGACCTGGGTGAGCGCGGATTCGAGCAACGTGGCCCGCTCCTGCACGCATTCCAGCGCGTTTTGGAGCGAGGTATCACCGACTCGTGATCCTGTCGGCCTCAAATTTGACCGACAAAGAGCTGTGTGGTATGCTTTTAACAGAATAGAAGTGCATATTCCAAAGGCAGTGACGGAAACGAGTAGGCGGGGGGTAGCGCCCAGCGAGTCCGGGATGGTGTGAGCCGGATGCGTGAAGCCCGTCGAAAATCCTTCCCGAGCCGCAGGCCGAAATCGTCGCCTTATGGCGGTCGAGAGTAAGCTGAGCCGGTTTCGTCGCCCGTTATAGCGACGCGACCCTCTGGGTGAAGCCCCAGGTGGTCGGCTGAGTGCCCCGTCTTGGCGGGGAAGAAGGGTGGTACCACGGGAGCGAAGCTCTCGTCCCTTGCGGACGAGGGCTTTTTTGATCGGGTGGAACTCATATGGACGAGGCTACCAAGAGGCTTTACAGAGAGTACAACGATCCATCTCCCAGGAACAAGACCTTATTTCTGACGCTTGAGGATCGTGAGAAGTACAAAGACTTCCCGACGGTTGACACTCTGGACGGCAAGCCGCTGCCTGAGCTACTGGATCGGATATACCTCGGCGACTGTGTGGAGGGCATGGCTCTGTTGCCGTCCCGCACCATTGATCTGATATTCGCCGACCCACCCTACAACCTGGGCAAGGACTACGGCAACAACCGAATGAGCCTGTCGGAAGCGGAATATCGGGAATGGACCGAGGAGTGGATCTCCGAATGTGTCAGGATTCTAACCGAAAACGGCTCCATATACGTGTGCGCCGACTGGCGATACTCCTGCCTGATCAGATCGGTTCTGATAGGTAGCGGCCTGATCATCAAAAACCGCATAACATGGCGCAGGGAAAAGGGGCGCGGCAGCGATAGGAATTGGAAGAACAACATGGAGGACATCTGGTTCGCCGTCATGTCCGAGGACTACAAATTCAACGTTGACGAGGTTAAAGTCAGAAAACGGGTGATCGCTCCTTACAGGGAGAACGGTATCCCGAAGGACTGGGTGGAGACCGAGGAGGGCGAAAGATACAGGTACACATATCCATCCAATATATGGACGGACACCGTGGTACCCTTCTGGTCAATGCCGGAAAACACACCACATCCCACACAAAAGCCGGAGATGATCCTGGAACGCATAATCAGAGCCAGCTCCGATCCGGGTGATATAGTACTGGACCCGTTCATGGGATCGGGCACGACGGCGGTGGTGGCCACAAAGTTGGGGAGGCATTTCATAGGATTTGAGATCAACGAGGAATACCTGCGTCTCAGCATGAAAAGGCTGGACTTGATCCAGAGAGGGCTATTTTGAGACCGGAAGAAGAATTATTCGACACAAAACAAAATCTCCGAGAGGATACGGTATGTCAAACGATTCGCAAGAGATAAGCGAATCGGCTGAAACCGAAGACGAATTCCCGGTGTGGCTGCCTATTGCGGCGGGAGTCGCAGCCCTGGCGTTCGCGGCGTGGGTCCTATCGCTCATCTGCGGGCCGCTTTCCGGGCTGCTGATGCCGCCTTCGCCACCGCTGCCGCCGGGTGCCGAGCTGGTCGAGACCGAGAGCGACGGATACGGCGTTGACAGCCGTCTCTACACCATCGACGCCGACCCATGTGAGGTGATGGAGTTCTATCGCAGCGAAGGGGCAAATTGCTCGGTCACGCCTGGAGTATGCAGTGCCGGGGGGGCGTTAGTGGCTGAGGGGCGGAGTGTAAACGTCGGGCATTGCATTGGGACGGGGAGATTTGCCATCTTCGCCTGGCGCTATGAGGCCTGGATTGGCGGGAGAGTTGACGGAGAGAGGCCAATGGCCAGTCTCCGCATGTTCTGGGAGATAAATTGGCTTGGCGGGGGAAACCCCTCGGATGCCGGTGACTGAAAAACTATTCTTGTAGGGAAGGAGAGCCATGTTCAAGCCCGTTTCACCCAAAGTAGACGTCAACGACGTGGAAAAGGAACAACTCGAATTCTGGCGCGAGCGCAAGATATTCGAGCGCACGATGACCGAGCGAGCTGATGGCCCACGCTATGTGTTCTACGAGGGGCCGCCCACTGCAAATGGCAAACCCGGCAGCCATCACGTCCTGGCCAGGTCGTTTAAGGACATGTTCCCGCGCTACAAGACGATGAACGGCTACTACGTGCTGCGTAAGGGCGGATGGGACACTCACGGCCTGCCGGTCGAGAACGAAGTCGAGAAGGAACTTGGGATCCGCAACAAGCGCGAGATCGAGCAATACGGTATCGACGAATTTAACAAAAGGTGCCGCGAGAGCGTTTTCCGGTACATACACGAGTGGGAGGAGTTGACCGAGCGGATCGCATTTTGGGTATCGTTGGACGACGCCTACATCACATTCACCAACGACTACATCCAGAGCGTCTGGTGGATCCTCAAGCAGCTCTGGAACAAGGGCCTGCTTTACCAGGGCTACAAAGTGGTGCCCTACTGTGC
>JALXEW010000298.1 GCA_027069285.1 Ardenticatenia bacterium
CGAGGTGCCGGAATGGATGGCCGAGGTGGCACCGCCTTCTGAGGCGGAAGGCGAGGGGGCCGTTCCAGGCGAGGTGCCGGAATGGATGGCCGAGGTGGCGCCGCCTTCTGGGGCGGAGGACGAGGGAGCCGTTCCAGGCGAGATGCCGGAATGGATGGCCGAGGTGGCACCGCCTTCTGAGACGGAGGCCGAGTCGGTGCCGCCGCTGGTCGAAGCCGGGCCGCCGGAAGGCGGGGAATGGCTCCGGGAGATCGAGCCGGTAGAGCCGATCGCAGAAGGTGAGGAGGGCGAGGCCGACTGGCTCAAAGTGATCGAGCAGGGGCTGGGGGAAGATATATTTATAGCACCCGACGAGGCGGCCACGATTGACGAATCCAGGGCGCCGGTTCCCGGCGAGGGGGCCGGCCTGGCCCCGATCGGGGTTGAGGATTTCGATTGGTCTGCCTCGCAGGAAGCCCTGGACGAGGCGCTGGCAGAGGCCGAGGAGATCCCTGCTGAGCCGGTCGAGGAGGCTGTGGAGCCTACCGTCGCAGAGGTGAGGGTGCCGGAATGGGTTCGCTCGCTCCGTCCGACCGGGGAAGGCCTCGTAGGGGCGCCGCCTGATTGGCTGTGGAATCTAAGCCCCGGCGCGGTCGGCCTGCCGCTGGAGGAGGAGGTTAAAGAGGAAACCAGCGGCCCGCTGAGGGGATTGCGAGGCGCACTCCCCGCAGAGCCGATCACGGCTGTGCCCGGTGCCCCGGAACTGACGCTTGTCCCCAAAGTCACCGACGCCCAGGCCAGGCTGGCACGTCAACTGGAGGAGATGGCCGTCGCCATCGTGACCGGTGAGGAGGAAGAGGCCGAAGAGGAGAAGAAACCGGCCAGGCCGCGACGGGCCGGCCCATTGCCGTTCCTGCGGATATTCGTGAGCCTGGTGATGGTGGCCCTTATCGCGCTGCCGTTTTACCTGCCCGCGTTCAGACCGGTGCCGTTGCCGGAGCCGAATGAACAGGTCAGGGCCGCTTATGACCTGGTGGAGGCGGTCCCGACCGATGGGATCGTCTTGCTGGCCTTCGAATACGATCCGGCGGCATCCGGCGAGATGAACGCGCTGGCCGAGGTGTTGCTCGCCCATATGATCGAGCGCCATGCGGCACTGATCACCGTCAGCACCGATCCGATGGGCGCCATCCTGGGAACCGATCTGGTTGGGCGTATGGCAGCCGAGGCCGACTACAGGGCCGGATCGGATTTTGCCGATATGGGCTATATATCCGGCGGGGCGGTCGCGTTGCGCAGCCTTACCACCCGTGAGGGGGATGCTCCTTTAGTCTCGTTGCGGGATGGCAGGATACGGGCCGATACTTTGGATGACTTGCGGCTGATCGTGGTGCTGGCGGATTCGGCGGATGATATGCGGCTCTGGATGGAGCAGGTGAGGCCGGTGACGGATACTCCCATATTGCTTGTCACAGGCGCCGGGATCGAGCCGGTCGCCCGCCCGTATGCGGATAGGGTGCAGGGCTACATGGCGGGTTATCGGGATGCGATGGCCTATTCCTCATTGCGCGGCGGGACTCAGATGGACGCTTTGGAGTTGCGCTGGCATGGCATGAACGTGGGCGCCGTTATGGCAGCGGTGATGATCGCATTGGGTAACCTGGGGTATCTGGTGGTCGGGCTGGCGCGAAGGGGGAGGCAGTCGTGACCGTTCTCATCGGGGGTCTGATCGGCTTCGTCCTCACACTCCTCATCTTCAGCTACCTGCTTGGCGATAACCCGCTGTACAGGCTGGCGGTGCACGTATTGGTGGGGGTCGGCGCCGGGTATGCGGTGCTGGTGGTCACCAGGTCGGTCTTGATCCCGTGGGTGCAGAATTTGCTCTTGAACCCGGATGCCGGCGTGGGCGGTATGGTGGCCGGGGCGATACCGTTGGCCATAGGGGCATTGTTGCTCTTCAAGTTCTCGCCGGCAACTGCGCCCTGGGTTAACCTGGCAACCGCGTTCATGGTGGGAGTGGGGGCGGCAGTGGCTCTGGTCGGGGCCGTAGGCGGCACGTTGCTCCCCATAGCAGGCTCCACCGGTAGCATATCCCTGCTCCCGCGCGAGGGACTTGCCGATTGGGTCAACGGGCTGATAATCCTGGTGGGCACGATAAGCTCGCTGCTTTACTTCCACTTCCTGGGCGTCAAAGGCCCGGATGGTGGCGTTCGCAGGCCGCCGGTATTGAGAGCGGTGGCGGCGATAGGCCACGGATTCATCGTGGTGACCCTGGGCGCGATCTACGCCGGGGCTATGCTGACCGCTCTGGCAGTCCTCACCGAGCGGATGGCCTGGGTTTATCAATTCATCTCCTCACTGCTGGTCCAGAGGTAGCATATGGCGCAGGTGCCGGAAAGCGGAACTATATTGGCGGCGGATTTCGGCAGTGTCCACACGCGGGTGGTGCTGATCGGCATGGCGGACGGACAGTACCGGCTCGTATCCGGCGCGACGGCCAGGAGTACCATCGCCCCGCCGTTCGGGGACGTGGGTGAGGGGCTTGGCATGGCCCTGCTGGAGCTGAGCGAGGTAACCGGGCGGAATTTCATCTCCGAGGCCGGGCAGTTGATAACGCCAGATATGGGTGCCGAAGGGGTGGATAGATTCGTCGCCACCGCCAGCGGGGGTAAGCCTATGCGGGCGGTTCTGGTCGGGCTGACGCCGGACATCAGCCTGGATAGCGGACGGCGTGCGACCACGGTGACCTACCTGACTATAGTGGATACCATCAGCCTGGCGGACGTGCGAACCGAATCCGAGCAACTCGATGCGATCCTCGAACATCGCCCGGACCTCATCTTCATAGTCGGCGGCACCGACGGGGGTGCCGAGGACTCGGTACGTCGCCTGCTCAGGACGGTGGCGCTGAGCGTGCGATTGGCCGAGGAGAAGCCGGTGGTTTTGTATGCCGGTAACGTGACGCTGCAAGATGAGGTTAAGTCATTGTTCGAGGAATTGACCGATGTCCTCCTGGCCGATAACGTGCGCCCCAGCCTGGGCGAGGAGAATCTGGCACCGGCCCAGGCCCAGCTGGCAAAAGCTTACGACATCTATAAAGCATCCAGTCCGGGTGGCTTTGCCGATATAAGCGGCTGGGTCGGGCCGGGCGGGATAATCCCCACAGCCCAGGGATTCAGCAGGTACATACGGTTCCTGGATAGGCAGGGCAGGGGGGCGCTGGGGAT
>JALXEW010000299.1 GCA_027069285.1 Ardenticatenia bacterium
TCCATAGGCGACCGCCTGAAGGGCGGGGACAAGGTGGCGGAAGTCGCGGGAATCCCGGTACCGGCGCCCTTCGACGGGGTACTGCGCGGGCTGATCCACCCATCGGTTCCGGTCACCAAAGGCTTAAAGATAGGCGATGTTGACCCGCGTGGCCGGCAAGAGAACTGCTTCACCATCTCGGATAAAGCGCTCGCAATCGGCGGAGGGGTGTTGGAAGCAGTATTCTCATCACCGGTCATCCGCGAAATGCTCACGGAGCTGATGGCCAATGCTCATACGTGAAGCGCTAAACGTGCGTCACGGTGATGTGATAGCCTTCATAGGGGCGGGGGGCAAAACCACATCCCTGTTCCGGCTAGCAAGGGAATTGACGGCGGATGGGATGCGGGTGATAACGACGACCACCACTAAGATGGCGCAGGATGAGCTACCCCGTGCCCCGGTATCCCTACAGGTCACCGGGAAGGAGCTGGATTCCATCCGTGCGGAGCTGGAAAGTAACCGCCACGTCCTCATATATTCCGGCCTGAGCAGGGGCAAGGCACTGGGGATACCCCCTGAAGAGGTAGACCGTCTGATCGAAAGCGGCGTGGCGGATGTGATCCTGGTGGAGGCCGACGGCGCCAGGCGATTGCCCTTCAAGGCGCCGTATGAATACGAGCCGGTCATCCCAAAAAGCACAACCGTTGTCGTGTCGGTGATCGGACTCAATGCGCTGGGATTGTCGCTGACGGATGAAAACGTCTACAACGCCCGTCAGATAGCCGAAGAGCTATCGATCAGATACGGCGCCCCCGTCACCCCGCAACTGATAGCGACGACCATGCGCCACGAGAGGTTATTGCTCCACGGCATCCCCCCGAATGCCAGGGTCATGGCATTTCTCAATCAGGCGGATAATGAGGAATTGCGAGATGTGGCCAGGGAAATAGCCGGCAAGGCTCTGCGCGGCCCCAGGTACGACGCGGTGGCGATCTGCCAAATGCGGGCCGACGATCCGGTACTGGAAGTACGCAGGCGGGTAGAGGCTATAATCCTGGCAGCCGGCAAGTCCGCCAGAATGGAGGGGCGGAACAAGCTCCTACTACCCTGGGGAGAGGGCAAGACGATCCTGACACACGTGGTCGCCACGGTGAGCAGCACCGACGTGGTGCGGGTGGTAGTCGTTACCGGGCTGATGCACGATGAGATCGAGAACCTGCTTTACGACATGGGAGGGCCGATAACCGTAGTACAGAACCCGTACCGGGATGGGGATATGCTATCATCTCTCCAGGTAGGCATCAGGATGCTCAGGCCGAATACGGCTGCCTGCCTGGCGGTACTGGCAGACCAACCAAGAATAGATGCGTCGGTGATGCGCGCCGTGCTCGATCTATACGCCAAAACCGGCAACACGATTGTGATGCCCAGTTACAAAGGCCAGGCCGGGCACCCGGTGCTCATAGACCGCGCGTTATGGACGGAGCTAATGGCCATCCCCGGTCATCTGACGCCCAGGGTGATCATGGACATGCACCGCGACGAGGTTGCATATGTGGAAGTGCAATCCGATAGCGTGATCAGTGACATAGATACATGGGATGACTACGAGAGGGAATTGAAAAAGGCCGGACTCTTGTGAGGGGCTATTTTCCACGCCGGCGGGCCATATGGGATCTAATGTGATCTCGCAGGAGATGTTTTATGAGAGCGTCGGAGCTCTTGAAAGTCCTGTTACAATACGTGCAGGCATAAGCGCCGGCATTCTTCTTGGCCATCATGGAATACCCCCCGGTAGGCCCCCATTTCCCTCATATATTACATCAGATCGAATCACAATAAGGTTAACGTTTTGTGAAATTACCGTGAATAGCCAAACCCACCGGAGAGCACCGTGTCCGATCAAGCAGTCTTTCAGGCCGTCATAGACGCTATAAACACGGAGAAACCGGTCGCACTCGCAACGGTGATCCGCACACAAGGGTCGGTGCCGCGCCACGAGGGGAGCAAGATGCTCGTCCACTCGGATGGCTCGATAGTCGGCACCGTCGGCGGCGGCGAGGTCGAAAGGCGCGTGATCGCCGAGGCCCTGAAGGTCATCGAAACCGGCAAGCCCCGCCTGCTTTCCTATAGCCTGATCGATCCGGCTAAGGGCGACCCAGGGATATGCGGTGGAACGCTGGAGGTATTCGTGGAACCGATATTGCCCCCGCCGACCGTGTTGGTAGTCGGTTGCGGACATGTGGGACGTGCGGTGGCCGAATTGGCCAAATGGCTTGGATTCCGCGTGATCGTCACCGATGTGCAGCCGGAACTCTGCAAGCCCAACCAGATCGAGGCCGACCGGTATGTCCCATGCCCCGCCCATGAGATCGCGGATAACATAGAGATCGGCAGGCAAACATACGTGGTAGTGGTCACGCGCGACTCAGCACTGGACGTGGCCGCGCTCCCAGGCCTGCTGGCAACCACCGCACCTTATATCGGCGTCATAGGCAGCCGAAGGCGATGGGCAACCACGGTGAAGGCGCTGAAGGAGCAGGGTATCACCGAAGAGCAGTTATCCCGCGTGCACTCGCCCATAGGCCTTCACATCCACGCCGAGACGCCAAAGGAGATCGCCTTGAGCATCATGGCCCAGATCGTACAGGTGCGCAACGGCCCGGAGCCTAACGAATAAGCTCCACCGTGTGATCGACCACCTGCACGTCGGGCCTGTTGTTCTCTATCCAGCGGACGACGCTTTCCAGCGTGCGCTCGGCATGTGCCGATTCGGTGCTGGCGATCACGACGGCTATCGAGGCCGATTTCCACACGTCGTGCAATGCCACCTCCGCCGCCGAGACGTTAAACTCACGATGCAGACGAGCCAGCAACCCCCTCAGCACCTTGCGTTTGCCCTTGAGCGAGTTCGCTCCAGGCAGATACAACTCTATGGTGCAGGAACCGATGACCATATCTAATCGGACTTTGAAGGCACAAGCTCCGCAAAATATCCCGAAAGCCGCTCCCGTAAAGCCATTCTGGCACGCATCAGTCTGGATTTGACCGCCGACTCGGAAATGCCGAGAATTCTGGCCGTCTCCCTGGTGGAAAAGCCCTCGATGTCCCGGAGGACAACTACCGTCCGTAGCGAATCCGGCAACTCATCCACGGCAGCCCGCATTTCGGCGCTGGCTTCCTCGCTAAGCAGGTCGCTTTCCGGCAGACAGCACCAATCGAAAAGTTGCCGTGGAACGGCCACATCGTCCTCGTCGTCTGAAATCCCGCCATCAACCGAGACGAATAACGGCTGCTTGCGCCGCAGGCGCATCAAAGCGGCGTTGGTCGCGATGCGGTAAAGCCAGGTGCCAACGCTTGCCCTTCCCTCGAAGCTCCCCATGTTCTTGAAGGCGCTCAGGAAAGTCTCCTGCAATACATCCTCTGCCTCGGCCTCATCGCCCAGGAGACGCAATGCGAGATCGTATATACGCGGGGAAAATTTCTCGACCAGCTCGGCATAAGCTGCCTGGTCGCCCTTGCGGAGCCGCGCGATCAGCTCCCGTTCGTCGTTGTCGTTGGGCAGATCAGCTCCTCGCACCCCGGCCATATCGTCCATCCTCATAAAGACGGCACAATTTTACCAGAGAATCGCCCAGATGGTCAGCCCCTTGTACGACGAACCGATACGTGATAAACTTTTGCCCAATTATAAAATACACGCAGCACGCCACGCATCGGGGGGAGCGTAGCGTCTTTATCACGCGGGGCCGGGCGTCGCCTTAAGCCCGGCCTTTCCTGTCCCGGAGGCACTGTTCGGATGGCAAAGAAGAGCATCGGAACTGACGTACTCGTCATCGGCGGAGGGGCAACCGGATCCGGACTGGCCTTAGATTTGGCCCTACGCGGGCTGAGAGTCATCCTGGCCGAAGCAGGAGGCGTGGCAGAAGGCACCAGCGGACGCTACCACGGTCTCCTGCACTCCGGCGGACGCTACGCCGTGAGAGACCCGGAATCCGCCGCCGAGTGCGCCCTCGAAAACCGCATCCTCCGCAAGATCATGCCACATGCGATAGAGGATACCGGCGGGCTGTTCATATCACTTCCAGACGACCCACCAGAATATGCCGATGAATGGCTCGCCGCCTGTCACAAATGCGGCATACCCGCCGAGGAGATAAGCACGTCCGAGGCCCTACGCCTTTCCCCCAATTTGAACCGGGCCGTCAAACGGGCGTTCTGGGTGCCGGATGGATCATGCGACTCGTTCGATGCCATAAATTCCCTGTTTAGGGCCGCCGAGGCAAACGGCGCCGAGGTGTGGCTCTACAGCCCGGTCGTGGAAATATTGCGCGAGGGCGATAAAGTCGTGGGGGCCAGGGTGAAGCGCCTACGCGAAGGCGAAGAGGTCGAGATCAGGGCGCGATGGGTGGTGAACTCGGCAGGCCCCTGGGCCGCTAAAGTCGCCACAATGGCCGGATGTAAGGTGGGTATGAAACTCAGCCGGGGCGCCCTGATCGCCATGAACGTGCGCTGGACACATATCGTGCTCAACCGCTGCCGGATGCCATCCGACGGCGACATATTGGTGCCGGTCGGCACCGTCTCGATCATCGGCACGACATCCGTCACCGTCCAGGACCCCGCCGATACCCGCGTGGAACGGTGGGAAATAGAGAAATTGCTGGCCGAAGGCGACGCTATGGTGCCCGGATTGGCAAAGGCCAGGGCATTGAGATGCTGGGCAGGCGTCAGGCCGCTTTACGAGCCAGATGCCGGGGAGGCCGATGGTGAGGGACGCGAGGTCAAGCGCACGTTCACCGTGCTGGATCATGAGGAACGAGATGGCATCGGCAATTTCACGTCCATCCTGGGCGGCAAGTTCACCACATACCGCCTGATGGCCGAAAAAACCGCCGATCTGGTATGCGCCAAACTGGGCGTGAACACACAGGCATCCACGGCCAACTATGTCCTGCCGGACCCACATGACGGTATCGGACACCATTACTTCCTGGGAGCCAGGCTGCGAGAACTGGAACGCGGCCCTGACCCCGGCGAATTGATCTGTGAGTGCGAGATCGTCACCCGTGCCGGGATCGAACATGCCCTGCGCAACGGGTCTAAAACGCTCAACGATCTCCGACGTGATCTGCGCGTGGGGATGGGGCCTTGCCAGGGCGCGTTCTGTGCCTTCAGGACGGCGGCAATCCGGCAGGCAACCCTGGGGATCACGCACTCCGAGGCGATTGGCGACCTGGAAAGTTTCCTACGCGAGCGATGGAAGGGCTTCAAACCGTTGCTGTGGGGACATAACCTGCGCCAGGCCCTGCTGGCCGAATCCAATTACCGGCGCATATTGGGCCTGCCGATGCCAGACGGCCCGGTTGCCGATACCGCGCAACCCCAACATATACCCCAGGCGGAGATACCGCCCGCCCCAGAACTGCCCGACGGCAAGGGGAAAAAAGTGATCGTGATAGGGATGGGCATCGCAGGACTGACCGCAGCGTTGACCGCGCTCCGAGCCGGGGCACAAGTGCACCTGGTAGCCGGTGGGCTTGGGAAGCTCCACATCTCGCCCGGCTGGCTGGAGATTTTGGATGCCGAGGGCGATCTATCCGATGCCATCGGGCGCCTGACATCCGAAAGGCCCGATCATCCATATGCGCTCGCAGGGCCAGAGGCACTACGCGATGGGATGGCAATAGTGCTTGAGGCAGCTGCAAGGCACGGCCTGGAATGGTACGGCGGGTTCGGGCAGGGGATGGCGTTGCTCACCCTGGCCGGCCTCAGGCGCCGGGTCGCACTCGCGCCGAAAGCGTTGGCGCAAAGCGCCGTCGCCTCGTCCGATACGCTGATCGTGGGCTTCAAACACTCAGGCGGAAAGGAGTGGCGCGATTTTTATCCGCATCTGATCGCCGCCGGGCTGGGCGCCCGCGCGGTCGAGATCGAGATGCCGTCGCCGGGCAGATTCGACGCCTGGCCCCAGGAACTGGCCCGCCGTATGGAGAACCCGGCCATCATCGGGCAGGTCGCCGCAGAGGTTAGAAGGCACCTGGGGGGGGCATCCGCAGTGGGATTCCCCGCAGTGTTGGGCCTTTATATGCACCGAGATGTGCTGGCAAGACTCCAGGATGAGGTCGGCGTCCCGGTATTCGAGATACCCACCCTGCCACCATCGGTGCCGGGGATGCGACTTTATGAGGCACTGCGCAAGGAGTTGCTGCAAGGGGGCGCCGAGATCACGATCGGCGCAAAGGTCGTGCGAGGGGTGACCGACGGCGATAGGTGCGTCGGGATCGCGATCGGAACGGTGAACCGTGAGCGTATTCTCCGGGCCAACGCCGTGATCATGGCAACCGGGGGGCTTTTCGGCGGCGGCCTCGAAAGCGACCATAAAGGCAAGGTCTGGGAACCGATCTTCGGCCTGCCGGTGGCAAATGTGATGGATCGGGACAAATGGTTTGGGCAATTCCTCGACTCAAATGGACAGCCGGTACACAAGATCGGGTTACGGGTTGACAACTCGATGCGCCCGCTGGACGAAAGCGGCGGCGTGGCTCTAAAAGGGTTACATCTGGCCGGTCGCCAGATAGCCGGATATGACCCTTATACCGAGGGATGCAGCGAGGGGGTGGACATCGCCACCGGGTTCAAGGCGGCGGTCGCCGCGCTGGCCGACTAGGAGGTTGACGTGGAGCAGTTGCCGGAATTCACCGCCGATATGTGCATCAAATGCAACATCTGCACGGCATCCTGTCC
This sequence comes from Ardenticatenia bacterium, assembly GCA_027069285.1. Taxonomy (GTDB): domain Bacteria; phylum Chloroflexota; class Anaerolineae; order Aggregatilineales; family JALXEW01; genus JALXEW01. Next base: position 6,727 of record JALXEW010000299.1, read on the forward strand.
GGTTGCCGCCGTGACGGATTTGTTCCCAGGGCCTAAGACCGTCGGGCCGCAGGCCCAACGCTTCCGAAAGCCGGATTCTCGCGGCAAGGGGTCGCCGGATAAATCGGTTGACTATTGCTCCGGCTGCGGGGTCTGCACGATGGTATGCCCGCACGGGGTACACGTGATGGAGATGAACGCCCGCGCCCGTGCGGCCCTTTACGACGGACATATCCCGCTCCGCAACCGCATATTGGGCCGTTCGGAGTTGCTCGGCAAGATCGGCCATCCGGTCTCCGGCCTGGCGAATATGGCGATGAACTTCCGCCCGATGCGGATACTGGCGGAAAAGATAATCGGCATCCACAGAGATGCCCCGTTCCCCAAATGGGCGCCGGAAACTTTCAGGAGCTGGGCCAAACGTCACATATCCCCACCTGGGACGTCGGGTAAGGTAGTGTTGTTCCACGGATGCGCCGGTAATTACTACGAGCCGTGGGTAATCAAGGCAGCCGTGGCCGTGTTGGAGCATAACGGGTACGAGGTTGTGGTGCCCCAACAGAATTGCTGCGGGCTGCCGCTTATATCAAATGGGGAATTCGATGCGGCTTCCGCCTATGCCGAGCGCAATCTCAAATCCCTGGCCCCATACGCAGAGGAGGGGATACCGATCATCGGGGTTGGCACCAGTTGCACGCTCACCCTCAAGAGCGATTACCGCGAGATTCTAGGTCTCCGCACGCCGGAAAGTGAGGCCCTGGCCGCCGCCACTTACGATATAAGCGAGTTCCTCCTGCTGGCATACGAGCGAGGCGATCTGAAAACCGATTTCGTCGGCTTCGAGCCGGAGAAAACGGCGCTCTACCACGCCCAGTGCCAGCTGCGCGCCCATAAGATGGGCCTCCCCGCGCTGGAGCTGCTGAGAATGATCCCCGGCTTGAAAGTGTTCCAGTCGGACGCGGTCTGCTGCGGCATAGCCGGCACATATGGGTACAAAGTTGAAAAGCACGAGATAAGCATGGCAATTGGGGAACCGCTCTTTACGCAGGCGGCAGAGCTACAACCCGACGTGATCGCTTGTGGCAGCGAGACCTGCCGATGGCACATAGAGGCCAATACCGGCATCCGCACCGTGCATCCGGTTGAGATACTCGCCGCCGCATACGGCTTCATGGGACTGGGGGAACAATTGCGTTGACCTTGCCCTCTCTGCAGGTGTATACTTTACACAAAGCCTATCGGGAGCTGGCGCTGAGCCATGTATGATAACACCCTCACCATTGTGCTCACAGGTGATGCACATGGCGATGTCCACGTAGACGACTTCGCCACGGTTATAAGCGGCTTTGCCAGTCTGATCTCCGCCCTTTCCAAAGAGGTCGCCGCCGGCTCCAAGATAACATGGGTGATAGAGGAGCTCAGTACCGGCAGCGCCAGAGCATCCGTGGTCGGCATCTCCGACGAGGAGAACGCCGTGAGAGAGGTCGTCAGAGCCTACGGAATCGTCGGATCTGCCCTCGGGGAAGGAACCCCAATCCCCTATTCCGAGTCGGTTGCTAAAGCAGCCAGGGCAATTACCAAAGTGCTCAACGGGCGCGTCAGGGCTATCAGGTTTGAAACGGCCAAAGGCGAAGCCATCATATCCGCCCAGGCCGGTGAGAAAAAGAAGCTCCGATACGCTATCGGGGCGGTAAAGGGAACGGTGCAAACGCTATCGTGCCGCCGAGGTCTGCGGTTCACGCTGTACGACAACATCTTCGACCAGGCGGTCTCGTGCTATCTCCGAGAAGGTACAGACGACGTGGCCGATAAGATGCGCGATGTATGGGGAAAGCGTGTGATCGTGGCCGGGCGCGTTGGAAGAGACCCGGATACCGGACGCCCGGTAGTGATCAGAGACGTGACCGATATAATTCCAGACGAAAAGCGGCCCGGTGCACACGAGGAAGCCGCAAGCATCATTCCCTTTGAGGAAGGCGACGAAATGCCAGAAGAGGCGATCAGGCGGGTCAGGGACGCGATCAGAAATCCAGACACCGGGGACACATGATACATGAGCATCCGGCACGTGTATTGGGACAGTTGTGTATTTCTTTCATACCTCGGCGGCGTGCCGAATCGGATCGCAGACATCAAAGCATTGCTCTACGAGATACGCCAAACCAAAGGCATCATATACACCTCTGAGCTAACCAAAGTTGAAGTGGCCTATACAGCCGAAGCGAGGTTTCAGGGGCGCTTAAACGAGGATGAAAAGGCCCGGATCGAAGCCCTGTGGGCCGACGAAAACATAGAGCTGGTCGAGTTCCAAAGTCTCATCGGCGATATAGCGGTGGAGCTTGTGCGTGATGCGATGGCTGCAAATCGGTCGCTCAAGCCGATGGATGCCATCCACCTGGCGACGGCCAAGTGGCTTGGAGTAACCGAGTTCCATACTTACGACAGGAAATTACGGAGTTTATCCGCCCTTGTGGGATTCAAGATACTCGAGCCAAAACCTACTCAAGGGATTTTGCCTTTTTCACCACAACCCACATGTTGAGCGGGTCGTCTGTGTGAACGGCCACGTCGGCGCCCAGCGACTCGAAGATATTCTCAATCGCGGCAGGCCTGTAAAAGCGGCTGCCCATAAGCGCGATCCACTCCAGAAATGCCACGATCTTGATCGGCAGCCGCTCTATATTCGGCTCCTCCATCACCAAGACTCCGCCCGGAGCCAATACCCGCCATAACTCCGCAGCGCCATCTTCCTGATCGCAAAAGTGATGGAAGGCGTCAACAACCAGGATGCGCTCAAAACTGCCATCTGCAAACGGCAACCTCTCCGCCCCGGCCCTGACGGCCCATACGCCCTTATCCCGGCTATAATGCAACATCGCCGAGGAAGGATCGGCTATCACGACCCCACCCGTGAGATCACGCAGGCCCTTCGAGCTACGTCCGGTGCCGCCCCCCACATCCAACAGCAGACCGTCAAACGGCAACTCCAGGTACCCCTTAAGCCGATCCAGCGATGGTAAGCCGAAGATCAGGTCGTAAAACGGGGCAAAAATGGCAAAGTGATCGAATCTACGTTGTGGCATCCGCACTCTCTCACTTGTTCTCGATCAACACATGGTAAAACCCCCTGCCATCCCGCCAGATACGGACTATCTCCCAGGGGCCTAAGTGCCTTTTGAGCATATCGATCATTTTCGGAGCCGTGTTCGGCATGAGCGGGTCATCACCCACCACTTCCAGGCGTCCGCTTTTGAGCTTCCGCGCCTCTTTGAGAACCCGTATAGGCCGCTCGGTAACGCTCAACCCGCTAACGTCTATCACCTTCCGCTTTCGGTCATCGGCCCTCGTCATATCGCACCTCCTCAAATCGGTTGTGAAGTGTCGGCTTCCCAGAATCTCAACGCGGCACCGCCCCCTGCCCGGAAGGGCGACGTATGTAGAACACGCCGGAATAGGTGCAAAGCGATTCTAATGCCACCTCATCGGATTCGGCACCCAGAATCGCCACCACCAGCTCCAGAACCCACCTGTGAAGTCCCCAGTTGGGGATGGCGCTCACATCCAGGATTATACCGGCATCCGTGGCAGTTGGGGCACCGACGGTCACTACGCTGCCGGTACGGATGTGCTCCACGGTCAGCCTGACCGCCAATCCAGGTGGTGCGCCATCCCAGGCGAAAAATAACATCCCCGCCGGGCCGACTGTTGCGAAATCCGCCGGGCGATTGGTAAGCCGGAAATCGTCGCATATCCGCTCCGGATCAATGGGGGTGGGTGGCAGTGGGG
>JALXEW010000300.1 GCA_027069285.1 Ardenticatenia bacterium
GATCAGCTCCTTTGCCTGCTTACGTGTCATATTAGGCAACGTCCCGGTCAGCACGAACGTGAGGCCTGCCAGCGGCCCCTCCGAGGGTGGGGAGACCTTCACCTCGGCCTCGGTGCGTACCCCGGCCCGGCGCAGCTTCTCCACAAGCTCACGGTTTCTGGGGCTGGAAAACCATTCCACCACGGCGCGGGCTATATGTGGCCCGATCCCCTCGATCTGCTCCAGCTCCTCCTGCGTTGCCCTCGAAAGCGCATCCAATGACGGATAGTGGCGCACCAGCAACTCTGCCACAGTCGAGCCGACGCCGGGGATGCCCAAAGCAGTCAGCAGACGGGGGAGTGGGCGGTGCTTTGCCTCCTCTATAGCCCGCAGCAGATTTTCCACCTTCCTTTCGGCGAAACCCTCCAGTGGCAACAAATCCTCGGCCTTCAAATAGAAAATATCGGCCTCATCCCGGATCAGGCCCCTATCAAGCAGCAGCCGCACGATCTTCTCGCCCAGCCCCTCAATATCCATTGCGGCTCGCGAGACAAAGTAGACGATCTGGCGGAACACCCGTTCCGGGCAGCGCTCATTAGGGCAGTAGACCGCCACCTCATCCTTACCCCGCACGGTTGGGGTATCGCAGACCGGGCATCGCTCCGGCGGCAGGATCGGCTTCTCGTCACCGGTACGCAGGGCCGGCACCGGGCCGACCACATATGGGATCACCTCGCCGGAGCGGCGGATGATGACAGTATCGCCTATACGGATGTCCTTGCGGGCCACATCGTCATAATTATGGAGCGTGGCGTGCCGGATGGTGGCCCCGGCCAGGAAGACCGGCTCCAGCACCGCCGTAGGAGTCAAAGCCCCGGTACGTCCCACCCCCACCTCCACGTCCAGCAACCTGGTGGTAGCTTCCTCGGCTGGGAACTTATACGCTATTGCCCCGCGTGGTGCCTTCCCGACCGTTCCCAATGCCCTTGCAGTCGGCAGGTGATCCACCTTGATTACCAGCCCGTCCACCTCGTACCGGAGCTTATGGCGCCTTTCCGCCCATTCCCCTATATAAGCGATCACCCCGTCCAGATCGTCGAACCTGGCCACCTCATCTGCCACCATAAAACCCAACTCGCGCAGATAAGATAACGTCTCCCACTGAGTTTCCGGCGTCTGCCCGTCGGCTGCCACTATGGAGTAGCAAAACGCATTAAGCGGGCGAGAAGCGGTTACCTTTGGGTCCTTCTGCTTCAGCGCGCCGGATGCCGCGTTGCGGGCATTGACGAAGGGCGGCAGTCCTGCATCCACCTGTGCGCGGTTCATCTCCTCGAAATCATCCTTGAAAATGATCACCTCCCCGCGCACAACCAGTCGCCGTGGCGGAACTGGCCCATCGGGTGTGACGGGGATGCGCAACGGGATACTCTTGATCGTTCGGGCGTTAGCGGTCACATCCTCGCCCACATAGCCATCCCCGCGAGTGGCTGCCAGCTTCAGCACCCCATCCTCATAAGTCAAGACCACGGTCAGGCCGTCGAACTTCGGCTCCACGGTATAACTCAGCCTGGTTCCGGGCGGCAGCAACTTGAGATTTCGGCTTTCCCATGCCCGCAGGTCATCGGCATCGAATGCGTTATTGAGGCTCAGAATCGGTGCCGGATGCTCCACCTTAACCGCTTCTGGCCGCAGATCGGCCCCCACTCGCTGTGTTGGCGAATCCGGCGTCACCAGCTCCGGGTGTTCCCGCTCGATCTCCTGCAACTCTCGCATCAGCGCATCGTATTCCGCATCGGTGATCACCGGTGACGATAGCACGTAATATCGGTAGTTATGGTAATTGATCAACTCGCGCAATTCGGCAGCCCGTTCAGCCGGAGATTTGCTCCTATCGCTCATGGCATCGGCCCCCATGTGAGAGTTCCCGCCTCCTCAAAGCCCTCAATCGCAACTGCCACGTCATTCACAACATCGACGATGATTATACGTCCGAGCGGGCCGCTCACGCCACGCCGATTTGGCTCCAGCCCGGCCACAAAGCTCCCATCCGGCGATGCGACCACACCTGCCAGGTCACCCGGCAACCGGGCCAATGCCCTGGCCTGGCCTCCCCTCAGCGGCATACCGTAAAGCACGCCGCCGGATGCGAACAGCACCCTCCCGTCTGGCGCGAACGCTGCCACATCGACCGGCCATTCCATGCCCAGCAAGGCCTCGACCTCGATCTCTTCCCCGGGAGTCAAAAGGTAAAGGCCGCCGGATTCTGCCAGACCGAGCGCGAAATTCCCCGGAATCCAAAAAACATCCCTCAGTGTAAGCCCAACCGGCAACAGCGGCCCATAGCCGGTGATCGAAACGATCCCATCGGTTGTCCCCTCGTGGGACGTTACGCGGATCAGCAACCACGTCCCATCCGGCGACCAGCGCGGGTGCGAATAGACCACCACCTGGTCTGGATCATCTGAGAGCACATCCCCCAGCAATTGCCGGGGGTTCCCGCCGTTGGCGGGGATCGTGGATATGCCATCGTACGTGAAAGCCACAGTCGTCCCATCCGGACTCCAGGCCGGTTGGCAGCCCATACGCGGCGATGTGACATCGGCCAGCACCTGGCGCTCATCCCCGTTGAGATCGGCGACCACCAAAGCGGTACCCTCATCCGTCTCGACCGTATAAGCCACGCGGCCCCCGTCCGGCGAGATGGCATAATCCAGCACGTGATGTGATTCCGTGGTGACCGGACGTGGTGGAGAACCATCTCCCGGCAGCACCCAGAGCTGGCGGATGCCGTTTACCGGCGAGAGGAAATAAAGTGGTGCCGGGGTGTTAAGTGTCTCCACCGTTGGCAGTGGGAGCGGCCCCCAATCCAGCGCGACCGTGCCGATCGTGCCCGGAACTAACGTTTCGGAGCCGTCTTCAGGATTTAGCAAAGCGATCCCATCCTCGCCCGACCGGATCAAAAATTCGCAGCCGGGTGCCCACTCCACCCCACGCACGTCCAGCGCTATCCTGCCGGCCTCCTCCCACATAACGCCGTCTCTAGACCCGATCAGCATCACCGCCGGCGACGTGCGATCCGACTCATGGCGCCAGACCAGGAGCGACCCATCGGGGCAGGCAATCGGAAGACTATAAGCCCGCCCTGGTGGGTATATCTCCCTGGGCGAGGCCCCAAA
>JALXEW010000301.1 GCA_027069285.1 Ardenticatenia bacterium
ACCCTGACCTGGACACCGACCCTGACCTGGACGCCCACTCTGACCTGGACACCAACCCTGACCTGGACGCCAACCCCCACATGGACGCCGGTTCCCCCCGGCCCACCGACCGAAACACCGATCACCCCCACACCCTGACGGCACCCGACAAAGAAAAAATCCCCAAAAGGCGCTCAAAACTACAAAAATACCGGGCACCGTTCACAAATTATTGACAAATCGATAGTACCAAAGTGGGATTCGAAATGTTGACATAGCACCCACGGTATGCTATCCTTTGAGACGAAAGGCTCATGGGGAGCCTAGACATTATCAGCTTATAAGGAGTGATGAGCTATGTTGTACCTTCCTCGCGAAAAGGGTCAGGGCCTTGTTGAGTACGCGCTGATCCTCGTTCTGGTTGCAGTCGTCGTGATCGTGATCCTTGCCCTGCTTGGGCCGACCATCGCAAACATCTTCCAGGACATTGTAAACGCACTGTAGTCCTCAAGCATTCCGTAGCTGGTGGCCGGGCCTTCGCCCGGCCACTTTTTTTTCAGGCCCCCAAATCCCTCAACCTATCGCCCACAAACCTCACATACCCGGCAGCGCCGATCCCATCGAACAGTTGCCCCGCCCGACGCAAAGCATCCACCGCCCCCGCGCGTCCCACATCGCCGCCCAGGGCCAGATGCGCATCGGCCAGATCAAGCAGAGCCAGCGCCTCCGCCGAAGCTATCCCCTGCTCGTGGAACTCGGAGCTGGCCTTCTGGAAACGCCGTATAGCCGATTCGGCATCGCACTCGATATACAAATCCCGCAACCCGTACATAACCTCGCGATAAGTGGCCCACCGCACCAGGTCCTTGTCTTCCACCTCGCGCTCGAACTCGGATTCCACATGGCGGTAACCATCCGAATCCCCAAGCCGCGCAGCTGCCTGCCCCTGCAAAGCAAGAGCCAGCGCCCGCGATAGGCCCACCAACGGGTACCTGAGAGTCATCTGGCAATACTCATACAACCTCTCCCAGCGCCTCCTCACCATCTCCAGCCAGGCAAGCGCCATATAAGCCCCGCTCAGCCTGGCATACACCCCAGGCGAAGTAGTCGGCTTCGCCTCGAAAACATCCAGACTTGCCCGCGCCCTGGATTCCCACACTTCGGCGCCATCATCATCACCCATCCAGGCATCGGCTATCGCCCCGTAAACATAAAGCGGCGGCCAGGGCTCCACCCCATTGTCCTCAAGCTCACGCAACACCTGCTCGGTCAACTCCAGCGCATCACGGAATCGGTCGGCGGTTATCGACGTCACAATAAGCTTCTCGGCGGCGTATAGATAGACCTGGCTGAACCCGCCCTTGCCATACAGCCGGAACGCCTCCTGAGCATGGTACAACGCCTCCGGCACCCGTCCCAGCGAATCCAACGCCGAGCTGACCATAGAATGCAAATCCGCCTGCTCCACCGTATCGGTCAAGTGCTCCAGCAACGGCAACCTGCGCAACTGGACTTCGGACGACTCCCGGATCCTGCCCTGACGAACCAGCACATTGCCCAGCGCATCCAGGGCAGCCGAAAGCGCGTGCGGCTCCCCCAGCGTCTCGGCGATCTCGACCGCCCGGCGTGCCAATTCCTCGGCCCGCGCGTAATCCGGCTGCACATCCTCCTCCGGCAGATAAGTCGTCTCGGTAAGAGACGCATCCACCAGCAGGTAGACCTTCTCGGAATTTGGCCGGGCGCCCTCCAGCATATCCAGGCCGGCGGCGATATGATAACGAGTCTTCTCCCGCATCTCGCGCACGTGAACACCGGCCCACCGTGTGCCCAAATCCGCGATCTTACGGTGCAGCCGCGCCGCAGTCATAACCTCCCGGCCCGGATCGGATTCCCATACCTCAAGCGCCTGCTCATACGAATGGACGGCCCGCACATAATCGAAAGTCATATAATAACCATCGCCCAGGCACTCCAGCACACGGCATTCCAGGGCCGGGAAATCGGCGTTCTCCAGCAACTCGATGGCCTCCTCAAGGTGACGCCTTTGATCTTCCAGAGCGAAAATAGCGGCAGCGTGTCTGGCGGCGGCAAGCAGATACTCCACCGCCTGCTCTATCTCCTTTGGCGTCCTGGCGCTCTGAGCGGCATGGTGGGCAAGCTCCTCGGCATGGGCATCGATCTCCCCGGCGTACACCTGCTCCATCGCCTCCACTATACGTCGGTGGAGCCTGACCCTGCGCCTGAGGCTTAACCCCTCGTACAACGTCTGGCCGATCAGGGCATGGCAGAACTTATACCGTTCATGGCCGTGCTCATAACCCTCCTCCAGAACCTGGGCCGCCAGCGCCTCATCCAGCAAATCCAACAGCGTATCCTCATCGTGGCCGGTGAGCGCCATCAGCAACTCGAACGTGAAACCACCCCCCAGACCGCTTGCCAAAGTGAGCATTCGCCTGGTCGGCTCGCTCAGACGGGCCAATCGTCGGCCTATGGCGGCGCGGATACTTTGTGGTATCTCCAAAGTAGTGGAATGTACCACCCACCGGTCGCCGATTCGCTCCACCTTTCCCTCCTCGACCAGGCTCTTGACCACCTCCTCAACGAAGAACGGATTCCCATCGGTCTCCTGGAAGATCGGATCAACCAACTCAGGCGGGGCCTCCTCCATCCCAAAGATAGCGGCCACCATCTCGGCCACATCACTGCGGGATAACCTCCGCAGCGACAGGCGATAGGCCAGACGCTCCCGGTTGAGCGCCACCAGCAAATCGTCCAACGCGCCGGTACCGCTTAACTCCACCTCACGGTAAGTGGCGAGGACCATAACAGGCCTATCCTGCAGAACCCGCACAATATGTCCCAGCATCGCCACACTGGCCTCATCGGCCCAATGGAGATCGTCTATCAGCAGGAGCACCGGTCTGGATTCAGATGCCTTCGCCAGAACGGCGGCCACCCCCTCGAAAAGCTGCAGACGATGAATCTCGGCGTCCAGAGCGACCACCGCTGCCGGTTCGGCCCCAGGCCTCGGCACCGCGCCCGCGCCGGAGAACGGGGCCTCCGTCACGGCAGGAGCCATCGCAAGCGGCAGGTTGGCCAGATCACCCCCACATTCGGGACACTCCCTGCCCATAGCACCCAAAATCTGGACAAACGGGAGATAAGGCACACTCATCTCATGCTCATAGCACCTACCCTCGAGTGCCAGACCGCCGTTGAGCCTGGCGTAGACCTTTAACTCCTGAGCCAGGCGAGTTTTACCGATCCCCGGCTCGCCGGAGATCAACACCAGGCGCCCACTTCCCCGTCTGGCCTCGATCCAGTGGCCGATCAACTCGTTAAGCTCCGTCCGGCGCCCGGCCAGCCGGCCACGTGCTATACGTTGGAGCAGCTGAGCACTGGACGAAACATCCTCAGCACCGGTAACCTCAACCCGTGACGGCCCCTCAACGACGCCACGCAGCACCTCACGGAGCGCATCGGCAACATCTGCGGCGCCGGGGAAACGCTCCTCAGGGCGTTTGGCAAGCAGCCTGAGCACTATCTCCTCAAGGCGCTCCGGGATAGAGCTGTTAAACGTGCGAGGGGGAACAACCGGCGCGTGGATATGCTGGCTGATAACCGCAAGCGGGCTGGAACCGGTAAAAGGGGGACGACCGGCCAAAAGCTCATAAAGCATCACACCCAGCGAATAAAGATCCGCAAGCCCGCTCACCTCCCCGCCGAGGGCCTGCTCCGGCGCCAGATAGGTAGCCGTGCCCACTATCGCGCCCTCGCGGGTCAAGCGTACCTGTCCGGTCGCCCACGCCAGCCCAAAATCCGCCAGCATGGCATGGAGCGAGCCATCATCACGACGCGCCAAAATGACATTGCCGGGCTTCACATCACGGTGGACGATGCCGTGAGTATGCGCGTGATGGAGCGCATCACATATCTGCGCCGCCACATCCACCACCTGGGCCATCGAAATATCGCCCACCTCGCGCAGCGACGGGCCATCCACATACTGCATCACTATAAAAGGCGCCTGCGTCTCATCATCACACTCACCCGCGTCGAACACAGCCACGATATTAGGATGCGATAGCCTGGCAGCGGCGCGTGCCTCCCGGAGGAACCTGGCGATAGTTTGCTCATCCTGCGCGGCTCGATCAAACATCACCTTGACGGCCACAGGCCGGTCGAGCACCAGATCGTAGCCGCGATACACCACCCCCATCCCACCGCGCCCGATCTCCTCATCCAGCCTATAACGCCCGGCGATAAGCCCCTTCTGCATCACAACAACCCCCTCGTCAGAAAGGCCGATCATCGGCCTATGCTACCTTCCGCAGCGTCCACCGGCAAGCCCGACCGCATTTTCGCCGCATGGGCGGATGTGGGGTACGATTCAGACAAAACCGGGAAATACCCGCAGCTCGAAGGGGCAGGCCGAATGGAAAAGGGGAAATTCCACGAAGTGATCCGAACCAGGCGCTCAGTACGCCGCTATCGCGACGCCCCCGTGCCCAGGCACGTGTTGGAACGCCTGCTGGAGGCAGCAATCTGGGCGCCATCGGCACATAACGACCAGCCCTGGTACTTTGCCGTAGTCACCAAACCGGATGTCAAACGGCGGCTGCTGGAAGCGATGGGGAGCCGCTGGCGTGCCGACCTGCTGGCAGATGGCCTATCGCCGGAAAGAGTCGAACACGAACTGCAACGATCCGCCAGACGTCTCCTGGCGGCGCCGGTGTGGGTACTCTTCTTCCTGGATACCGGCTACGTGGCCGGGCACGACGATCCCCGCCGCCGGCGTGCCGAATACGCCTCGATGGTGCAAAGCGTTGCCGCAGCGATCCAAAACTTCCTGCTCGCGGCACACGTAGAGGGGCTGGGAGCCTGCTGGAGAGTGGCGCCGCTATTCTGCCCGGATGAAGTATGCCGCGCGCTCGACCTGCCACCGAACTACCAGGCCCAGGCCCTGATCACATTAGGCTACCCGGCGGAAAAACCAACATCAACCCGGAAACCCCTGGACGAACTGGTAAAATGGCTATGAGCGAACCGATGCACGTAGTGGCATTGGCCGGCGGGGTGGGCGGCGCCAGACTGGCACTGGGACTTGCCCGCACCTTGCCGCCCGGCGCCCTGACCGTCATAGTCAACACCGGCGACGACTTCGAACTCTACGGCCTGCACATATCGCCGGACCTGGATACCGTCACATACACCCTGGCGGGGCTGGTGAACCCAGACCCAGGCTGGGGCCTGGCGGGCGATACGTTCGCGTGCCTGGAAATGATCGGTCGATACGGCGAGGACACCTGGTTCCGACTGGGCGACCGTGACATGGCAACCCACATACTCCGCACCGCCGCGTTACGCCGTGGCGAGACCCTGACCGAGATCACCGCCAGACTCGCGGCGGCACTGGGAGTGCGAACCAAAATCCTGCCCATGACCGACGATCCGGTTGCGACCATGATCATCACCGCCAACGGGGAAAAACTGGAATTCCAGGACTACTTCGTCCGGCGCAGGTGGCAGCCTGTGGTGCGATCCGTAGTCTACGAGGGAGCAGAAGTAGCCAGACTCCCCAAAACCGTCCAGGAGGCGGTAAAATCTGCAAACGCCATAGTGATCGCGCCGTCGAATCCCATCCTATCAATAGACCCGATCCTGGCGGTACCGGGAATGCGCGAGCTGATCGCCGATGCGGACGTGCCGCGAATCGCAGTGAGTCCCATCGTCGGGGGGAAAGCGATCAAAGGCCCGGCTGCCAAACTGATGAGGGAAATGGGAATGGAACCCGCTCCGGCGGCCATCGCCGCACATTACAACGGATTAATAGACGGCCTGGTTTTCGACATAGAGGACGAGGGCGAGAAGGAGAACATAGAAGCGTCCGGCATAAGCACACTGGTTACCGATACCATCATGCGTACCGACGAGGACAAAATCAGACTCGCCGCAGAGATCTTGGACTGGATAGGAGGCATAAGGGAATGAAAGTGTGGGCAGTAGTGCCGATGAAACCCCTGAAGTTGGCGAAAAGACGGCTGGCCGACGTGCTCGACCCGCATGAACGCGAAAAGCTGGCCGAAGACATGTTGCGACACGTCCTGGACGTACTATGTCAATCCGGCGGAATAGACCGTACCCTGGTAGTCAGCCGCGACCCACGGGTAGCATCCATAGCGAGGGAATACACCGGCGTCCAGACCCTTCAGGAAGGCGACATCACCGAGCTGAATACCGCGCTTGCCCGCGCCTCACTGATCCTGAAAGCGTGGGGCGCGACCGGCGTACTGGTCCTGCCGGGAGACCTGCCGCTCCTGACGGTGGATGACGTCGATCGGATAGTATCGCTTGGGAGCGAGTGGGCCTCGGTAGTGATCGCGCCGGATAGGCACCGGGAGGGCACCAACGCCCTGTTGCTCACCCCGCCAGAACTGGCAAGCCAGGGAGAATCCGGCGCCGAGATATTCTTCACGTTCGGCGAAGGGAGCTTCCAACGGCACGTGGAGCGGGCAAGGGAGTTGGGCACGAAGGTACACATATACGAATCCGATACCATCGCGCTCGACCTCGACCTGCCGGAAGACCTGGAGCTATACCGCAGGATGAGCGAGGAACGCCGCCAACCGGAGACAATCTAAAAGCACGAAACGGCACCAAGGAGTGACGGAAATGCCAGATAGAGTTGCCATGTACCTGCAGGACGCGCACCCGATCCGTGACGGGATCGAATACGTGCGCTACGCCGAAAGCAAAGGATTCGAGGCCGTATGGCAGGCCGAAAGTCGCCTCGTGCGGGATGCCATCGTCCCCATGGCGGCCTTTGCCGCCTGCACCGAGCGGATCAAGATCGGCTCCGGCGTCATCAACAACTGGACACGTAACCCGGCCCTGATCGCCGCCACCTTCCTGACGCTGGATGACCTGGCGCCGAACAGGATCATGTTAGGCATAGGCGCCTGGTGGGACCCGCTGGCGAGGAACGTCGGCATCAACCGCCGAAAACCCCTCACCGCCATGCGCGAGGTAGTCACCGTAGTCCGCGACCTGCTGGCGATGAAACGGGTCACCTTCCACGGCGAATTCGTCAACGTCAACGGGATCGAACTGGACATCGTACACGGGCGTCGCGAACCCCGTAACGTACCCATCTACATCGGCGCCACCGGCTTCAAAATGCTGGAACTCACCGGCGAGATCGCCGACGGAGCGTTACTCAACTACCTGGTCTCGCCCAAATATAACGAACAGGCCATGGCGGCGCTCGAAAGGGGTGCCAGGAAGGCCGGGCGCTCGGTACACCAACTCGATCGCCCGCAACTGATCGTCTGCTCGCTGGATACCGACCGGAAGAAAGCGCTCGATAACGCCCGCAAACTGGTCACCCAATACCTGGGCCAGCAGCCCCACATTATGAAGGCCAGCGGAGTCAGTCAGGAACTGCTGGACGAGATACAGCACGTGCTGACATGGCCTGCCACAGAAGAGGACATCGAGCGGGCTATGGAGCTGGTGCCGGACGACGTAGTGCAAATGATAACCGCATCCGGCACCCCGGAGGAATGCCGCGCCAAAGTGCGCCAATACGTAGCCGCCGGGTGCACATGTCCGGTGCTATACCCGCTGGGCGACGACGTGAAAATGATGATAGACGCCTTCGCGGATGGCTATAGCAACTAGGCTCCCACGCCGGAGAGGGTGGCATCCTGCCCGGAAACGGGATCATGGAACGAGACGAACTGATCGGCAGGCTGGACAAGACATTCTCGGTGCGCGATTTCGACGAGAGGAATCTCCAGCTCTCGTCGCTTCCACTGGGTTACGGCGAGATGCTGCGTGAATACGCCCGCCGCGACTTCATCGAAGGCCCCTGGAACGGCCTGATGCTGGATAACACCGACTGGATCGAGCGGGTATACCTGGTAGTATTCCCAACCGAGTCCCTGCTGGATACCGCCATAGCTCGCGAGGTCGAACGCGGCGCCCCCGGCGCCATGATCTTCTCCCACCACCTGACCGACGAGGACGAAAGCAAATACCTCCCCATCCCGATCCCCGAAGCCCAATTAAAGGAACTACGCGAACATCGCATCAGCCTGTACATATGCCATGCGCCGCTGGATTGCCGTCCGCGCATGTCGCCGGCGGATGCGCTGGCCGATGCCCTGAACCTGCGCGACCGGGAAAGATTCGGCTTCCACATCAACGGCCTGGCGGGCATTCACGGCGTGATCTCGCCCACGGCATTCGGGCAATTCGCCGTAAAAGTGGCGGAAGCCTGCGAACTGCCATCGCTCCGGTACGAACAGGTGCGCCATAACGGCCACGTGGCCCGCCATGTGGCGATAGTGCCCGGCGACGTGGACGTAGCGGAATTCATGCGCGAGGCCCAGGCCCTGGGATGCGATACCTGCGTGACCGGCACCTGGTGGCCATACGCCCCAGGCGACGAGGCCGATCACGCCCGCCGGAAAATGCGCCGGCTGCTGCCGGAAATAACAATGAACCTGATCGGCACCTCGCAGTACGGGATCGAACTGCCGGCCATGCGCGATAAAGCGCTCGCCTGGTTCAGGGACCTGGGCCTGGAAACCCAACTCCTGCGCCAGCTAAGCCCCTGGTGAGCACAAACGAGGCACGGGGAACCCATCCTGCGGGATGACAGGGGCCTGCACCCCTACCTGGTCACAATGCGTCATCACGCACAACCGCAATTCGGCACCCGACGGCTTTTGTTATAATGGCCGGAGAGGGAAACGCAAAGTGGCCAGGAAAACCAAAAGCCGCCCGACCAAAGCCAAAAAGAAGCGGTCCGACCGGAGACGCAAAGGACGTTCCCCACTGGCCGCACTGAACCCGGCGCCCATACTAAAGCGCCTGGGGCGGATTCGCATATCATGGCCACGCCTATCACGTCCGGGCATCCTCAAATCACCGCCGAAAGCCCCATCATGGCTGGGCGAAGTGGCCGCCATCATACTGATCGTGGCCGGCATTCTCTCGCTTATGAACCTCTTTGAATTCTCAACGGCACCGTTAGCCCGCTCGTGGGCCACATTGCTCAAGCGGGCATTCGGCGGGATCGGGGCGATCGTAGCCTCGTGCGGAGTCCTCATCACCGGCGTACTGCTCCTGCTGCCACGTGCGGG
This sequence comes from Ardenticatenia bacterium, assembly GCA_027069285.1. Lineage (GTDB taxonomy): Bacteria > Chloroflexota > Anaerolineae > Aggregatilineales > JALXEW01 > JALXEW01. The sequence continues at coordinate 9,129 of JALXEW010000301.1, forward strand.
AGTCCAGATCACCGTGCCGTGGATACGAGTCCTGGCAGTCGAGATCGCCTTCATCTCGCTCCTGGCGCTGATCCACCTCTTTGCCGGCGGGCCAGACCCGTTAACATCGGCCCGCATGGGAGAGGGAGGAGGATACGTCGGCTGGGCGCTTTCAACCCTGATCACCTCACAACTCGACCCGATCACCGCCACACTGGTCTACGGCATCCTGTTCGCGATCGGCACGGGAACCGCCATAGGAATCCGTAGCAGGCACTTGAGGGCGGCACTCCAATGGGTGACCGGGCGCATGTTGGAGCTGGCCGGGCGTCTAGACCGGGGAGTGCTGCCCCAGGAGCCGGACGTCCCGCCGGAGTCCCCACCGGATAAACCGGCGCGACCACGCAGGCGCAAGCGCAAGGCCGGTGCCACCGGGCCACGTCGCCTGCTGGATCGGCTCCCGCCGCTTGACCTCCTGAGCGACAAAGCCATCGGGAAGCCGAACGAACGTGAAGTGAAAGCCAACGCCCGCAAACTGGAAGAGGCCCTGCGTGACTTCGGCATAGAGACCGAGATCGTGGGCGTGAAAGTAGGCCCCACGGTCACCCAATACGCAGTGCGGGCCTTCAAATGGATCACCGACGAGGAAACCGGTGAGCCGAAACTGCAAATGGTGCGGGTTCGCAAAATCTCCTCACTCGCCAACGACCTTGCATTAGCGCTTTCGGCCTCCACCCTGCGAATACAGGCCCCGGTGCCAGGCCACTCGTACATCGGGATCGAAGTGCCGCACCGTAAGCCGGCGATAGTACCCCTGAGGGCCGTTTTGGAAAGCCGGGCATTCAAAAAAACCAGGTCACCTCTGGCGCTGCCGTTGGGGATGGACGTGGCCGGCGAGCCGGTGGTAGCCGACCTGGCCGCCATGCCGCACCTGCTGATCGCCGGCACGACCGGATCGGGCAAGAGCGTGGCACTGGTCTCGATGGCCACCGCGCTCGTCATGCGCAACCCGCCGGACAGACTTCGGCTGGTGCTGCTGGACCCCAAAATGGTTGAACTGGTGCGATTCAACGGCCTGCCGCACCTGATGGGCCGCGTGGAAACCGTGATGGAGCGCATCATCGGCGTGCTCCGGTGGGCGACATGGGAAATGGACAGGCGCTACAAACTCCTGGAAGCCGAAGGCGCCCGCAACCTGACCGCCTTCAACCGGGCAGTCGGGCGCGATTCCAGGCTCCCCTACATAGCAG
>JALXEW010000302.1 GCA_027069285.1 Ardenticatenia bacterium
TCCCATACCACGGTCAATCGAACGGCCTGGGGAGATAGAGTTGAGCAAAAGTAACGATGCGCCACAACTGCGCATGATCTGGCCAGAGCGCCTGCTGGATTCCCCGCCGGATGTGACCGTGCCACCGGGATACACCATCAGGACATCCCATCCCGGAGACGAGCGAGGCTTCTTCAAACTAATGGCGTCGGTCGGATGGCCCGGATGGGATGCCGGGAAACTCCATCCCTGGCTACCCAGGATACTGCCGGACGGCTGGTTCGTGATCACCCGCGCGGGGAGCGACGAGATCATAGCCTCCGCCATGGCGCTAAAGGACATGGGCGAATTCGGCGAGCAGGGCGGCGAGTTGGGATGGGTGGCCTGTGCGCCGGAACATCGGGGGCGAGGCCTCGGCAAAGCGGTCTGCGCAGCGGCAACCGTCAGGATGCTCGCCGAAGGGTACCGCTACATCCACCTGTACACCGAACATTGGCGTCTGGCAGCGATCGGGATGTACATCAAACTGGGTTACGTGCCGCTACCGGAGCCGCCGGAGACCGTGGGGCTTTGGCGCCGGGTATGCGCCCGCCTGGGTTTGAGCTTCAAGCCGGATTCGGCAGGCGCGGCCATCGGCTACCGCTCACACAGCGGGCGTCCTAATACGACCCCATCGTCCTCAAATTCCACGTCGAATAGCGACGATTCGGCGGCTTCCACGTCCAGATAGGCCCCGCGCTCGGTCAAAAACAGCATATGCTCGCAATCAAGCGAGCACGCCGCATCGAGCACTTCCTCCAAATCCCTCATCCACCATATCTGATACATCCACACAACATCCTGACGGGCATACCAGGCCAGGGAGGGATCACTCGAACATGTCCGCTCGCCGCGATAATGCTCGGACGCGAAAGTGATGTAGTTAAAATCCGGATTTTCCGGGGTATAAGCGCAAAGCACACATCTATACATCGTGCCCAGAGTTGTGACCAGCGCCAGCAGCAAAGTGACCTCCAACACCAACGCCCCGGCGACCTTAGCCACCCTGCCCCCAGGCCGGAACGGAGCACAGAGCAGCCCGATCGCGAACGCGAGCGCGACGGAAAGCCCGGGATCGCCCATATAACGCCACGCGGCAAAGCCCACCGCAGCCGCCAGCGCGACCCCGGCCAATAGCGCGATCGCGAATCCGGCGCCGGTACGCCGGCCAGTCAGAACAGACCGCAGCCCGTACAGCGAACTCAACATCACCACCGGCCCAAGCATATCCATATACCCGCGCCGCCAAAATGTGAACAGGAAATACGGCGCCGTCGCCGCCCATACGGCCCCAATAAAGGCCAGGTGTTCCCCTTTCCCATCGGCCCATAATGCCGCCAGTCCGCAAAAAAACAGAATCGCAAAAGGGGCCGCACTCAGCCCATGCGCCTCGTACCAGGCCAGCAGGAAATCCCTGACATTCCAGGCGATCCTGCGTGCCCAGGCAGATGGGTTCGATAGCACGGCACGGATCACGCTCCGGCCATTCGAGTCGGCAGAACCATAAACCCCGGCGGCTATAACCGGGCCTTCCGCCCAGGTACTGAGGCCATTGGCCTCCAGCTCAAAGCGTCTGACTATGCCCGCCCCCTGCTCGAACGCGAAGTACGTCCTGCTGCCGGGCAGCACCTCGAATGAGCCGGGGGCCTCGCCCGGCGGCGTCTGCATATCGGGGATGGCCGTGGCCCACGCCAGAGTCGCCAAAGACAAGATCGCGGCCACATATGGGATAAACCACCTCACGATCACGCGCCGTAACGTCGAAAATATACGTCGCCGCAAATTTCCGGATTCGCCGCCGAACACGATCGCCGCCACCGGGATCGAAAGCGTGGCAAAGGCCGCCATCCCGTCACTCCTGAAGCCGGTTGCCACAATCATAATGAGCGACAGCGGAGTCGGATCGCCCCTTTTCAGAAAGCTGCCGAAGGCCACCATCGCCCACCCCAATGCCGCCGAGTAAAGCATCACCGATGAGTTATCCACGTGGTGGAACGGGGGATAAGCCAATCCGAGCAGCAGGGCATAAACACCCCAACGCCTGCCAAGCATCGCGCGGGCCAGGGCGTATAGCGCCCCGTAAAGCGCAATCCCGGCCCAGAACGCCGTGACCCGCCCGGCAATATCGAGCGCCAGAGGGTGCCATCTGAGCAACAGGTAAGCCGGGGCATGGGCCAAAGCGATACCCGGCCCCCAGCTAAGCGAGGGGAACACCCCGCGTTCCACCAGATTCGCCGCCTCGGCCAGGTAGAACGACTCGTCGAGCCACATAATAGGCCTGGAAAGCACCTCCACCAGCCTTATGGCCGCTACCGTTCCCCATGCAAGCGCGATCAGCGATTTTGGGAATGCCGGTTCCCTTCCGGCTGAGGCTAGCTGGCCCATCCCCTCTCCTCGGCGGTCTTCAGCAGCTCCTTCTGCGGGTACACCGCAGTCGGATGGCCGACTGCCGCCAGGAGTGGCGCATCCGAGAAACTACCCGCGTAGGCAGAGGCCTCGCTCAAGTCAACCGAGAGATCCCTGGCGGCCAGATGCGCGCGGATGAAATCCAGCTTGCGCGATCCCACACACGGTTCCCCGGATATTTTGCCGGTGCATATCCCATCGGAAAACTCCAGCACAGACCCCAACCCGGCGTCCGCGCCCAGCCGCTTAGCTATGCGCATAGTCGTTCCCTCGAACATAGTCGAGACCAGGATGACATAATCGCCGCGCTCCTTATGTTGCCGGAGGAACTCAACGACGTCATCCCGGTACCTATCCGCCAGGAATTCCTCGGCGACCCATTCGTTCATCCTCTCCACGCGCTCCCTTTCCCACCCGGCCAGCAGAAGGGCCAATCCCTGCACCCATCTGCTCCTGAATCCCATTTGAGACACCAGGTGCAGCTTGCTGGCAAACCAACGCGGCAGGAGGGACGCATAAAGACGCCAAACCCGCGCCCGGCTCACATCCGGGTGCGCCAAGATCGCGCTCCAAACGTGCCCTCGCACCAGAGTGCCGTCCACGTCGAAGAAAGCGGCGCGGACTATCACAGTATCCCCTCCCTACTTGCAGTATTGTTGCCGGGTCTCGGCTATCGGTACGATGTTGTCATATGA
>JALXEW010000303.1:0-1487 GCA_027069285.1 Ardenticatenia bacterium
CAGCGCCGAATGCGCCACGGTTGATCACCACACTTGTGCTGCCAAACGTGGATGCGAAAGGCAAGTACGCCTACCATCAGGTGGGCCGCACCCCGGCAGATGCTCCCATAGTCTGCGCCGTGGCATACGTACGTATCGAAAACGATACTATGGCCGAGGTCAGGCTGGCACTCGGCGGGGTGAGCGATCATCCACTCCGGATGCCACAGGTGGAAGCAGCCCTAAAGGGGGCCGAGCCATCCCACTCTGCCATCACCGAAGCCCTCACCCCTGCCGTGCCGGATGCCGTCACGCGAGAGGACTTCCTGGGCAGCCTGGAATACAGGCGCGAGATGGCCGTGGTGATGGCTCGCAGGGCGCTGACGGAGGCAGCCGGCCTGCCTTGACGAGGCCGGGCTTCATCTTACACGGAATCGCAATACGGTGAAGCCGTCCGTGGGCCTGCCTTCCGGCGTCCGCCCGATCAGGCGGACGTCTGGGGAGCGCCAATCGTACATGCCAACACGTATCGCATACTCGCCCGGTGGCAAAGTCGCAGGCATGGTCAGGACGAAGCGATCCACCACCGTCTCCCCACGCCGCCAGGTGAACGTGGGCCGAAAACCGTTCTGCGGCACGTGATCGGCCTGTGTGTGCAACCAGCCAGATGCATCCAGCAGGTGAACGTAGGTGGCGTAGCTGCCCTCCACGTCCGAATCTATCTCCCATCTCAGCGAGATGTAAACATCATCGCCGGGCATCGGCTCCTCTGGGGTCACGGAAGTTTCCGCCAGGCGTATGCCGAGGGTATCCAATTCCCAATCCGCAGGCCGCCAGGACTCGTCAAGGCGCCGGAGCACATAGCAGCCGACCCAAAAGCTGCCGAAGGCCACCCGTGGGGGGATCGCGTAATGCTCCCCGGCCAGGTAAGCCTCTGCCCACGCGCCTTGATCGGAAGGCGTAAACCAGCTGATCACCCAGAGACGTTCGTGTCGGCGCATGGCGGTATCGAATGCCCTTTCCAGGGTCGCTTCCGGAGGGGTGAGTGGCGGCATTCCCCACGCGGGTGGGAAGCCGGGGTAATTATCCAGCACCGTCCTGGTGAACTCCGGCACGAACAGCAACACCCCATCCCCAACTTCCGCGTTGGCGGCAACCTCGTCCAATGCCGGATGCGGCCTGTGGAACTCGTCAAGCGGATGCAGCGAATTGCGCCACATCGCCCACATACTCACGACGATCAGGAGACAGATAAGGCCGGTAAAGAACACTGACGGCAGCTCACGCCCGGTAAGCCCGCGCCATACGCCAAACCCACAGGCTGCCATCACGAGCAGGATCGGGAGTAACGCCGCCACGTCCAGGCCGTCCGGCGTGATCCAGGCCAGATCACTTGCTCCCTCCCTGCCCAAGATGCCGGCGTGACCCACTATGGGCGATAGCGCCGGGTCGTTCATAACCTCGTCGCCGAATTGGTAGTGTATTGGCGGCTCGTAGTCAAATCCGAA
>JALXEW010000303.1:1497-10263 GCA_027069285.1 Ardenticatenia bacterium
GACGAGAGGAGCGCCAAGACGATGACGAATCCCGTCACCGGTCGGATCGGATGGCTCCATATCGTCTCGAATACCGGCAGCGAGGATATGGCCACAAGCACGCCGAACGCTATGATATAGCGAGGCCCCCAATTGTAGCCGCCCCACCACGCGAAGTATGTGCCGTATACGACCAGGTACAACGCCGTCACCGCCGGGATCGCCCAGGCGATCCCCCTGGATCGCCGCAACAGCAGGGGCCAACCGGCCACCGCGATCAATGCGATCGGGCAAAATATCAAGAATCCCCTGGCCGGGCTTAGCAATAGCCCATATAAGCCGATCCAAAGCGGGGTCGTGAAACCTTCACCCAATTCAGGGTTCTGGCCCGCCTCGAACGGGGAGCCGAATCTGATCCAGTTCAGCGCCCCGATCAGCGCCACGGCCAGCACCATCGGCGCCAGCAGCGTGCCCCACTCTCGCGCCCGCAACTTGAACCTATGTGCCGTCCCAACCCATGCGAGGGCCATCGGTGCCAGCAAGGCGTTGACCAGGTTCGTGGTCATCGCCAACGCGACGCCGATTCCGATCAATGCCAGGCCTGAAGAGCGGCCATTGCCGTTCGCCTGCACCGCTCCCCTATGCGTCCCGCCGGATATGAGGAATCCGTAAAACATCAGCGACAGTGCGAATCCGACAAGTGGCTCACCAAAGATGTAGCGGGCATATACCAGCGCCGGCGTGGCCAATCCGAAGGTCAGCGCGGCCAGGGCAGAAGGCCCTCTGCCGTACCCCAGCCGGCGCCCGGTCAGGTACAGTATGGCTCCGGTGCAGGCGGTGACTACCGAATGGGTGAGTAGGGCCACATGCGTGCATCCCACGGACGGCACCAAACATCCGAGTACGTAGAGGGGCATCATCACCAGTGACTGGGCTATGCCCTTTTTGGTGAAAAGATCGCCTTCCAGGCCGAAATGATCGGGCACCCCACCCGGATACGGTTGCCCGTAGCGGCCCCACAGGTTGATATTGGTATCCAGTGAACCGTGGAAGAGCAGGTTGTGCGTCACCGCGAGGATCGCAAGCTCATCGCCGCTATGTATCCTGCCGCTATAAAGCGCCAGATACACGGCAAACAGCAGACAGGCGATCAGCACCCCCAGTAGATAGTCGCGCATCCCGTTCATATCGCCGGGAATCTATAGCAAAAGGCATCCGGTCGCAAGGCCCGCCAGAATCTGACCACAAACCACCACTCGCCCCACGTCCAATGACGAAAGTCACTGGATACGCAGGCGCCGTTATGCTATCCTCATTGGGAGCGCAGGAGCATCCATGTGGTAAGGAGAGGGGAAAATTGACCGCGACGATCATTGACGGCAAGGCAGTTGCAGCACGTCTCCGCGCAGAGGTGGCGGAGGAGGTCAAAAAAATGGTGGCCGAGCATGGCGTCCGGCCCGGATTGGCCGCCGTGCTCGTGGGTGAGAATCCCGCCTCGCATACCTATGTGCGCATGAAACGCAAGGCCTGCGATGAGGTGGGCATAGATTCCTACGGATACGAATTGCCCGAAAACGCCTCTCAGGAAGAGGTCGAGGAGCTGGTGCGCAAGCTCAACGCAGACCCAAAGGTCAACGGCATCCTGGTGCAATTGCCGCTTCCCTCGCACCTCAACGAGGAGGCGATCCTGGCTGCCATCGACATCGAAAAGGACGTTGACGGCTTCCATCCGATCAACATCGGGCGCCTGGCGATGAAGGGACGGGAACCGCTTTTCGTGCCGGCCACCCCCAAGGGCGTCATTTACCTGCTGGAGGAGGCCGGGGCACAGTTCGAGGGTGCCAACGCAGTGGTGCTTGGGCGCAGCAATATCGTAGGTATGCCCACGGCACTGCTCCTTGTGCACAAAAACTCGACCGTCACCATCGTACACTCCCGTACCCGCGACATCCCGTCCGTAACGCGCGAGGCCGATATATTGGTGGCCGCCGTCGGGCGTCCGAAGATGGTCAAAGGCGATTGGGTCAAGCCCGGCGCGATCGTGATCGATGTGGGCGTCAACCGCGTGGACGACCCGACCGCCAAGAAAGGCTATCGCCTGGTCGGCGACGTGGACTTTGACGAGGTGAAGGAGGTCGCCGGGGCGCTGACCCCGGTTCCTGGCGGCGTAGGCCCGATGACCATCGCCATGCTGCTGAAAAACACCCTCCGCGCCGCGCAGATCGCGCTGGCAAAGAAGTAAACCCCGCTACAAAGGCGATCGGGGCGGCGCCGGAACGCCGCCCCGTTTTAGATCACTCGGCCCCGACAATCCGCCCGGCCACATTCGCCCTAGTGTCATATACCACGGTGGGGTCTGCCTCCCAATCGGCCTCGTTGCGTATCACCCGGTGCAGCAATCCGTCCAGGTCGTCCGGGTACAGCCGCTCCAGCAGCGCCAGGTATTCGTAATCCTCCATCCCCTCACGAATCCACTTCAGGCGCATGGATGCGACCGGCCCGTCGAATCCGATCTCGTCAGCACGACCCGGATAGATCAACATGCCGTCGCCGTTGTAAACTTCGCCCCAGTAGATGAATGTGCCAGGGTCGAGCCAGGGGTCAGGGGTCTCATGCCAGTAGAGCGTCTCCCAATACATCACCCCTCCAAGTCCATAAAGGGCAGCCAGCCATCCCGCGATCCGATAGTCCATCGGAGAGTAATCCAGGAGCCAGACCGGAGGGTGTTCGCCGTCGGCAACGGTATCAGGCCAGCCGTGTAGCTCCAGCCAGGCATCGCCGAACTGGGCCATGGCGGTGTACCACCAAACCTCGTCACCGGCGGCCATGCGCTCCGAAACGACATGCGTTCCCCAAAACTCCTCATCCTCCCATATCGTGTTGCAACACGGCACCCATATGTCAACGTAGCCGATCAGGTCACCCCATGCCGGATCTTCGGGCACCGGTTGCTCGGTTAAGAGGAAGGGGATGGTCAAACCGGTCGAGGTCTCCACCTCATCGAAGAACTCGCCCCATTCCCTGGCAAGGGCATACTCCTCCGCACTTCCAGGCTCGTCCAGCACATAGGCGTACAGGTATTCATCCCATCCGCGCTCGTGGAAGAAGCGTAGATAGGCCATCACATACTCAAACAGCGCCTTCCTATCCTCTCCCAACGGGTCTCCAAACGGCCAGGTGCTCCAGAGTGGGAGCTGATAGGCCCGTACACCTCTATCCTCAAAATAGTATTCCAGATTCTCCAACGCGGTACCCAGTCCGTGGTAGTACCTTCCGAAGTCCAGCTCACCTGGGGAGGAGATCGTCGGCATGGTATCTTCCTCGTTGTAAGGCATCAATCGGTGGTCGAGCAGCATGTCGTAGTAACGCCGGGCAAGCCATGCAGCCTCCTCCACGCCGTCGTATCCGCCCAGATCATACTCATCCGAAAGGTGCCAGTATGCCATGCCAAACGCGCTGCGCAGTGATGGAACCTGAGGCAGTTCAAAGTCCCACACGGTCAACGCCACGGGCATCTCCACCTGCTGTCCCCCGCCCCAGGTCACGCTGAACCTCGCCCAATATTCGCCAGGTGCAGCATCTGCCGGGATATAGACGTCCACCCATACCACGCGGTTCTCACCGTCGGCCAGATCGAACGGGACGGCATCGTAAACGGCACCATCCAACGGCACACCTGAGTACGGGTCGGCAATCGGGATCAAGGGATCAGGGTACAGGCCGGGCGGGTTAGGCGAATAAGGCGAGGATACGTTCACCTGCACGTAATGCTCGACGTAAAGATTTGCGGAATCAATCCCGGCCCCGTCCGGCCCGATAAAGGGTGAAAGCGCCACATCCTCAACGGTAACGGCACCCCCACGGGCGGAGATCACCACCTGGAACGGCTCCCACTCGTTACGGGCTGCGTAAATATGCGATATGGGCGCGCCCTGAACCGGATCCCACGGCCCCACGCGCTCCATCCCACTCACGGCCCGTAAAACCGGAGCCGCCTGAGATGCGGCGGAAAAGCCGCCAATCGGGTAGATCGCACCCAAAGCCGCCGATAACACATAAATACTCACGATCCATCTGGCCATCTCGTCACCTCACGATCACTATTAGCACGAATAGCGCCAGCAGGCCTAGCGCGAAAACGCCGGCGCACCACCAAACCCCTTCCATCGGGTTCTCATCACGGGCCACGATCCGTCCGCTCAGCGGCTCGAATGAGAGTTTCAGGCGCGGGGAAAGCGGCAAGGCCAGGATCAGACCGCCCAGGAATCCGCCTATGTGGCCCCAATTATCTATCATCGGCGTCGAAAGGCCTATCGCCAGGTTCAAAAGCGCCATGGCGATCAGGTCGTTCAATATCCTGCGCCCGACCCTGCCGAAAAGCCTCTGATGGCGGACGAAGAAGAGTATCTCGGCGCCAAAGATGGCGAAAATCGCGCCCGAAGCACCAACCGATCCGGCAGGTGTCAGCGCCAGGCTGGCAAGCGAGGCCGCCAGGCCGCCCAGAAAGTAAATGAGCAGGAACCGGACGTGACCGAATAACGCCTCCACCGTCCTGCCGATGGAGTACAGGGCCAGGCCGTTCATTATTATGTGCAGGGGGTTCGCGTGGAGGAACATGGCAGTCATCAGGCGCCACGTCTCGCCGTACAATAGTATGCGCGTGTTGTCCTTGCGCCCCAAGATCATCAACCTGGGATCGAGAAGCTCGGCCAGATATACAATAACCAAGATGGCTAAAATGCCATACGTCGCCAGCGGTTTCACCGTGGGGATCTTCACTCTGGCAGTCGGCCTGGGTTCCGGCGTCGGCGGAGACTCTGTGGCACCGGGCGGACGCTCAAGCGGATGAATAGGTCGGTTTTGATATTGGCTCATTTGACTACCTCGTACCAAGCCGCCCCGATCGAACCATCCGGCGGCTTTTGCACAGGTTTTAGCATATCGGCCCGGCTTTGGCATTTTTCCCGTGAGTACCGGTTGAAATGGGACGGGCGTGTGTGTATAATTTATGCGGAGCGGAACGGAGAGGTAGCATAGTCCGGCCTAATGCGCGCGCCTGGAGAGCGCGTGGGCGGTAACTCCGCCCCGTGGGTTCAAATCCCACCCTCTCCGCCATATCACGACGAACAGGCCGGGTGCGTAAACCCGGCCTGTGCCTATATATAGCGATGTTCATAGACGAAGCGAAACTCTACGTCAAAGGCGGTGATGGGGGCAACGGAGCGGTGGCCTTCCGCCGGGAAAAGTACGTGCCCTTCGGCGGCCCGGCAGGCGGGGACGGGGGACGCGGCGGACATGTATACGTGGTGGTAAACCCGCGCATGAACACCCTGGCCGCCCTACCTCGCAAGCGCCACTTCCGCGCCGGAAACGGCGGTCACGGCGGCAATTTCAACCGCACGGGTAAGAACGGGCGTGATATATACATCGAGGTGCCGCCCGGAACTGTGGTACGCGACGCCGAAACCGGTGAATTGCTGGCAGACCTGGTGGAGCCGGGCCAGAAAGTGCTGGTGGCACGCGGCGGACGCGGTGGGCGGGGAAACGCCAGGTTCGCAACCAGCACCAATCAGGCCCCCCGCATAGCCGAAAAAGGCGAACCCGGCCAGGAACGCTGGATCAAGCTGGAGTTGAAGTTGATCGCCGATGTGGGCATAGTGGGCGTGCCCAACGCCGGGAAATCCACCCTGCTATCGGTAATCAGCGCGGCAAGGCCCAAGATAGCCGACTACCCATTCACCACGCTGGAGCCTAACCTGGGCGTGGTCATCTGGAATAACCGCGATATGGTCGTGGCCGACATCCCCGGTCTGATCGCCGGGGCGCATAAGGGTGCAGGACTCGGCCACGACTTCCTGCGGCATATACAGCGTTGCCGGGTGCTGATCCATTTGCTTAACGGCTTCTCTCCCGATCCGCTGGCAGATTTCGAGCAGATCAACCTGGAGTTGGAGCTTTTCGACGAACGGCTGGCCGCCAAACCACAGTTGGTGGCGCTGAATAAGATCGACCTGCCAGAGGTCAGGGAACGCTGGCCCGATATACGCCGGGCACTGGAGGAACGTGGGCAGGAACCGATGGCCATTTCTGCGGCAACGCACGAGGGCGTGGATGAGCTGATCCGTCGCGCGTTCGAGATGTTAGCCTCACTGCCGCCGGAGAGGGAACCACTTGAGGTGCCGGTATATCGGCCAAAGGAGCAGACGTCCCCGTTCGAGATCGTGCGGGAGGGGGACGGATTCCGGGTGCGCGGGGAACGCATAGAGCGGCTCGCGGCCATGACGTACTGGGAGTACGATGAAGCCGTGGCCCGATTCCAGCGCATCCTGGAGGCCACAGGCATATACCAGGCGCTGCTCGATGCGGGAGTCAAGCCGGGCGATACGGTTTACATAGGCGACCGCGAACTGGTCTGGGAGGAGTGACCCGCCGGCGCCATGCTCACCACTTTGCCGGAATGCGGCAAGTAGTAGATCGCGTATCGCCCAGGCGCCAGTACCCGATATACCGGTTCGCCGATGTGAAAACGCGCCAGCCCCCCGTCTACCACCAGCAGGTAATCGTAAGGGGGTCCGCCGACAAGTGCCTTCCAGGGTGCGGGCCGCCTTTCCGGCCTGACCAGGCCACCGGCACGGGCCACACGCCCGCCGTAGAAATCCCTCATCATCCGCCACGCCGGGACGAACGCGGCAAGGAACGGGATCGCCACCAACGCCAGCGCCCATACCAATGCCCTGGGGCTGGACGTGCCAAAAAGCAGGATCAGCGCCAACAGGGTCGGGACTGAGAGCGCCATCCCCGCCACGATCTGCCGCTCGGCTTCCTTGCGGAGCTGCTCCAGCTGGCGGCGGCTGAGCCTACCGGCCCGGTTACATTCGAGATCGTCAGGCGTGAAGCCAAGCAGACGGGGCAGGTCGCCCCAGGACGGCTGTTGCGCCCGAAAAGCGGATAGTTCCTCACCCGGCGCCTCAGAGATGGATCGGATGCCCGACGAGTCCATGAGCGGCCTCCATCAAGGCCTCGCTTAACGTTGGGTGCGCGTGGACGTTGCGGGCGATCTCGTGGCCGGTCAGGCCCGCCATCTGCGCCAGGGTAAGCTCCGGCAGCAATTCGGTCACGTCCGGCCCGATCATGTGCGCCCCCAAAAGGCGCCCGCTTTCGGCATCGGCGATCAGTTTGACGAACCCGGCGTAATCGCCGAGACCCAGCGCCTTGCCGTTGGCCTGGAATGGGAATTGCGAGACTTTGACATCGTAGCCTTTTTCGCGTGCGCCGGACTCGGTATACCCGAAGCTGGCGATCTGCGGATGCGAGTAGGTGCACCGGGGCATCATCACATAGTCCAGCTCAATAGTTTCGACGCCGGCGATGTTTTCCGCAGCCACGATCCCCTGTGCCGAGCCGACGTGTGCCAGTAGCAATTTGCCCGTCACGTCGCCTATGGCCCAAACTCCGGGGACGTTGGTGGCCATACGCTCATCGATCGCGATGAAGCCCCGCCTATCCAGCCTGACGCCGATTTCTTCCAGGCCGATCCCGTCCACGTTCGGGCGAACGCCTATCGCCATGAGCACCTTCTCTGCATCCAGCGCGAATGTGCCGGATTCGCCGGAGACGGTGACTTTGACCCCGCCATCCGTCAATTCAACCGATTCCAGGCGGGTAGATGTCATAAATTTTATGCCCGCCCGCTTGAATTGGCGCTCAAGCTCCTCGGATATTGCCTCGTCCTCAAGCGGGGCCAGGTGAGGCAACATCTCAACGATGGTCACTTCGACGCCATAGCTATGCCAGATGGTGGCGAATTCCAGGCCGATGGCACCTGCCCCAACGATCACCACCGAGTCCGGAAGGCTATCGGCCATGATGGCTTCGTTGTAGGTGATCACCCGCTCGCCGTCTATCTCGACCCCCGGTATCCCCCTGGGCCGGGCGCCGGTGGCGATCACTATGTTATCGGCCATAAGCGTGATCTCGCCATCGCCGCCGGAAACTGCAACCGTGTGGGCATCCAGGAGGCGGGCGCTACCCTCGTACGTGGCAATCCCGTTCTTCTTCATAAGAAAGCCGACGCCCTTTACCAATCGCGCCGATGCCCTACGGCTGCGCTTATGGGCTGCGGCGTAATCCAGGCGGAGGCCATCAAATGCGATCCCGAATTCTTTGGCACGCTCACGCAAGATCCTGGCCAGCTCGGCATTCTTCAACAGGGCTTTGGTCGGGATACAGCCGAGGTTAAGGCAAACGCCGCCCCAGTATTTGCGCTCCACAATGGCGGTATTCAGGCCCAATTGGGCGGCACGGATGGCACATACGTATCCCGCAGGGCCTGCGCCGATGATCAGTACATCGTAATCTGCCATTTGAGCCTATCACTCCGATGTGAGAAGCAGTTGGAAATATGAGGTAACGGTGGCGTCGTCCCATACGGCCTCTACGGCCAATATGTAGCTCCCGGCGTCCTCCAGCGGCGGGGTGTACAGGTATAGCACGTCTCCGGGCCTTTCCTCGAATGCCAGCTCATCGGCATAGTCCGAGGAGAAAAGCCGCAGGTTAACCCGCGCGGGCACGGGGCCGTCTATGTGTATCTGCACGGAGCCGTAAAGTGCCGGCATCACGACTCTATCGTCGCTGCCCGGTTCGTCGCCGCATTCCATCTCCTCGGCGCCCTCGACCCGCACGCAGTAATGGGTGCCGACCGGGAGATATTCGGTTCCGCCGGTTTCGACCGTGATCCGGGCTATCGGCCCCTCGCCCAGGGGTAACGGGGTGAGGGTAGGCGGCGGG
>JALXEW010000304.1 GCA_027069285.1 Ardenticatenia bacterium
GGCTTCGATTTCCACCAGGGCGCGGAGCGGCAACATCACCCCAGGGACGGTTGACCTGGCCGGCGGGGCGGCGTCTTGGAAGAATTCGAGGTACACGCGATTCATGGCGGTGAAGTCATCCAGGTATAGCAGGTAAACCGTGGTCTTGACCACGTTATCCATTGAGGTTCCCGCCGCCTCCAGGATGTATTTGATGTTCTCCAGGGCACGGCGCGTCTGAGCTTCTATGCCGCCGTCAACCATCTCCCCGGTCGCCGGGTCGAGGCCCAGCTGGCCGGAAACGAATACGAAGCCGTTGGCGACGATGGCCTGTGAGTATGCGCCGACGGCGGTGGGAGCTTTATCGGTACTGACCACTTTTTTCAGCACGGTGTTCCCCTCCGAAAGTCCGATCCGGTGTTTTTGATTGCGATCCGGCGGGCGATTGTGTGAAGGCTCCCCGTCGGGCGACATCATGTAGGTATGGATGCCGCATTCGATTTTATCCGTGCCGGCCCATCTGCCGGCCCTTTCCCCTTCGCCGGCGGTGACCGGGCGGGTGCACGGTTTGCAGCCTATGCTCAGGTAGCCCTCGCTCAGCAGCGGATGTACCGGCAGGTTGTGCCGGTTTATAAAGCGCCACACGTCATGGGACGTCCAGGAAAGCATCGGGTTGACACGGATCAGACCGTCCGCCCGCCTTTCGATCACGTGTGCGTGGCTACGGAATTCGGTCTGATCGTGACGGATGCCGGTGAGCCATGCGTCCATTTCCGCCAGGTAACGCTCCAGCGGCTCGATTTTGTGGAGCCTGCAGCAGAGGTCTGGATCGGTTTTGTAAAGTTCGCCCCCCAGGGCGGCAACTCTTTCCAGCGTCTCTTTCGACGGCCTGAGCACCACTACGTTAAGCCCCAATTCATCCCGTACTCTTTCCATGAATTGCAGGGTTTCGGGGAAGTGGTAGCCGGTATCCAGGAATACGACCGGCATTTCGGGGGCAACCTGGGAGATCATGTATAAGAGGGGTACGCTCTGGGTTTGGAAGGACGATGTGGCCGCGATCTTGGGCCGGAATTTCCGCCAGGCCCAGAGTATTATCTCCTCAGGGGAGGCCCCCTCAAGTTCCCGACGCCAGGCCTCTAACTCATCTTGGTCTACCATGACGCGAGACATGCGCTTATCTCACCATTCTCCAATTGCGTTTTCCCATATGTCGATTCTTTCCAGCACACCCCGCCCGGAAAATCCGACCGCCACTATATCAATCCGCCATCCGTCGTCATCCAGCCCGTGCTCGCTGATGTAGCGATGTCCCAGTTCGATCAGTTTCTCCCGTTTGCGCCGGGTGATGCTCTCTTCCGGGTCGCACCCGCGCCTGGTACGTACTTCGACGAACACCAGTTCTCCGCGATGGCGTGCCACTATGTCTATTTCGCCGGCAGCACAACGCCAATTTCGCTCGATGATCTGGTAGCCGGACTGTTCCAGCTTTTGGGCAGCCAGTTCTTCGCCAAATGCGCCAAATTCCCGCCTGGGATCGCCCACGCTATGTGTACTCCTTCCGCATGAATTCGGATACGCCGGCCAGCAACTCGATCACCCGTTCTGCCGCAGGGACGGATACCGTGCCCATCCCACAGGATGGGGTCACGAACGAGGCCTGCATTATGGCATCCCGATCGACGCCCTTCTCAACTAATTTGTCAATGGCCTCGTGAAGCCGCTTAACCAGGCTCTCAACTGTTTCGCGGGCGATGGCTTCCTCATCCTGGGATGGCACTATGCCCCACGCGATCCATCCCCCCCGCTCCAGGAAGGCCGAGACCTCCTCCGGGTAGAGGGCGAATGAATCGGCATACCCGTAGGCATCCAGGTTGATGATGTCTATCGAGGTGGAAAGCGGGATCGGCCATTCGGTGTTGCCGCAGCAGTGCAATCCGATCATGCCCGGCAGGCCTTTGACCACGCTTTCCAAAAGCTCGATGGCCTGTTCCCGGCTCAGTGCAACGTATGCCGATCCGTATGAGGCCAGGTACGGCTCGTCCAGGAATGCGATCACCAGTGGCGAGTGACGCGATAGCATTTCGATCTGCCACCGCATTTTGAGCCGCAGGTGCCGCACCAGTGCATCGGCCAGGGTATCGTCATATAGCACGGGCCGGAGGGCGGTATCGGTCACGGTCAGCCCCCAACTGATCGGGCCGGTCACCTGGCCTTTGAGGGAGATCAACCCGTTCGAATCGAGTTTCACTTTGCCGCGCATGAGGGCGGCCAATCCTGCCGCATATTCGTCACTCACGGCGCCATACCCGATGTCGTTTTCGATCTCGGCCATGTAAAGTTGTTCCAGCTCCGGGGTCAGGTCGCGCTCGCGGTCAACTTGTATCTTTTCCGCTTCCATATCCAGCACGACGCCGGGGAATCGCTCGCTATACTGGACGTACATGTTCTCCAGGAATGAGCGACGCGGTAGCTGTGGCCACGTTGGGGTCTCCGGCAGGTGGCGTAAGGTGGCGTTCCATGCGGCAAGCGGGTCTGTATGCGGCAGACTCCCCACGGTCATGCCGCGCCATTGCAATTCGGGATGTGGTGGTGCCGTCATATTCCCTCGATTCCCCCTGATTGCACCTCGTTTTGCCCAAGCACTCTTTAGTATAACCCAGATGAGGCCACACGCGCGAGCCTATCGCTGCGGCTCCAGCATTTCGATCATGTGTTTCATGCGATGCCGATAGGTATGTTCGGCATACGCGCGCGCCTGGGCGGCGGATGCGATCTCTTCTCGCTCGTTATCGTGTTCCAGGTAGTAGCCCACCAGTTCGCGCAGGTGGGCGGGATCGCGGTATGTCACGATCTCCTGGCCGATTTTGAACCATTTGCGCACACCCGGCAGGTCATCTGCGATCTGGAAGACGCCACAGCCTGCCGCCTCGAAAAGCCGCATGTTGCCGCCATAGAGCATGAAGTTGCCGTGCGGGTTCACGACGATTTTCGCCGCGCACATTATCCGTAACATCTCCTCGCCCAGGGCCGGCCCGCGATAGAACGGTTTCAGCGATTCGGGCACCGGGTGCACACTCCATATCCCCAGGTCGAAGTCGCGCAATCCCTCAAGCGCCCGCACCCGCTTACTGTACAGGTGATCCGGGGTCAGCGTACCGACGAATGCCAGGTCACACCGGTAACGCTCTCGCTCGTCATCCGAAAGTTCGTACCGCCGATGGAAATCCGGGTCGCAGGCCGAGATGGGCAACGCCTCGGCTCGTGGGGCGTTTAATTCCAGGCACTGGATGGCGTGATAGGCATCGTTCGTCAGCACCAGGTCGTAGATCGGGAGCGCCGCTTTCTCATTCGGGGTGAAGAAGACCACCGGGGATGTGCCGCTGAGGAAGACCAGTTTGCAGTTGTATCGCTCTCGAATTCGGTTGAGGGTCTCCGGCAGGATGATGTTGGTACCACCGACTACCATCACCACGTCCGGGCGAAACTTTTCCACTTTGCGGATCAGGTGTCGGTTCAGGGCCAATGCGCCGGGATTCAGGCGTGGGAAGCGTCCCGCGAGCGCCTCCAGTTTTAAGGCGATGGCGTTGGCAATACCCCAGGACGGGATCAGTTTCCGCCAACCGCCGAGTAATGGGGTGGTATAGAATGCCGATACTTCGTGCCCAAGTTCTCTCAGTGCCTTGACCCAGAAGTATTGCGCCTGTGTCGGCGGGAATAGGGGCGGGTCATCCGGCCTGGCACGACGTGCTGCATTTAGTTCGGCGCGATGATGGATCGGGCCTACGATCAGGAATCTCACTGCAGGCGATGATAATCCAGGGCTTCCCACTTGACGATTAAACCAGCACTACCAGTACCTGGTTCTGCTCTACACTGTCCTCCGGCTTGACATTGACGCGGGCAACGGTGGCAGCACGCGGGGATTTAAGCTCGTTTTCCATTTTCATGGACTCCAGGATCACGAGCTTGTCGCCCTCTTTGACTTCCTGGCCTTCTTCAACCAGGACGGCAACGATCCTACCGGGCATGGGGGCGGTGATGTTGATCTCGCCGGTCTCCGGCGCAAAGCCGGTGGATGCTTCGGAGAGTCTCTTGGCCCGCTCGTCGGTGACGTTGACGGTGTAGAAGTGGCCGCGCATCAGTACGCTATAGCCGTCGCCGCGCCTTTCGACCAGGGCCTCTATCGAGGCGTTGTCCAGCAGTAACGAGTACAGCGCGTGATGTCCCAGGGCTTTGAAGTCAACCGCACGCACTCGCCCATCCACTGTGACCTCGCCTTCTTTGTTTATCTCGATCACGTATTCGCGCCCGTTGACCGTGGCGATGTATTTCATAATAGCCCTCCGGGTGGTTATCGAGCGTAATCAATGGCACGGGTCTCGCGCAGGATGGTGACTTTGATCTGGCCGGGGTATTGCAGGCTCTCTTCGATCTTGCGGGCGATCTCTTTGGCAAGCCGGATCGCTTCCAGGTCGTCGATCTCTTCGGGGCGGACGATGATCCGCACTTCACGCCCGGCCTGGAGTGCGTAACATTGATCCACGCCCTTGAACGACGAGGCGATGTCCTCCAGGGCTTTGATCCGTTTGATGTAGGCATCCAGGCTCTCACGGCGTGCGCCTGGTCGCGCACCGGATATGGCATCCGCTGCCTCGACTATGATCGCTTCGACGCATTCCTGCTCCACCTCGTGGTGGTGGGCGGCGATGCAGTTAACTATCTTCGGCCCCATCCCGTAGCGACGGGCTAATTCGGCCCCGATAAGTGCATGGGTTCCCTCAACTTCGTGATCTACGGCCTTGCCGATGTCGTGTAGCAGGCCGCCGATCTTGGCAACTCGCTCGTCGGCGCCGATCTCGCTGGCGATCATCCCGGCAAGCCATGCCGTCTCGATGGAATGGGTGAGCTGGTTCTGACCAAAGCTGGCCCGGAAGTGCAACCGACCAAGCAGTTTGATCAGTTCGGTATGTAGCGAGACGCCAACTTCGTTGACCGCCCGCTCGCCCTGTTCGAGGATTATCTGTTCGACTTCGGCACGGGTATCGCCGACCAGTTTCTCGATCCTGGTCGGGTGTATGCGCCCGTCCATCACCAGTTTGGTCATGGCGCGACGGGCTACTTCGCGGCGCACCGGGTCAAAGCTGGAGATGGTAACCGCTTCTGGGGTATCGTCCACGACCACATCAACGCCGGTCGCCTGCTCAAAGGCCCGGATGTTTCGTCCGTTACGCCCGATGATGCGGCCCTTCATCTCATCGGAGGGCAGGGGCACCACGCTAACCGATAGCTCGCTGACCTGGTCTGATGCCAAACGCTGGATCGCGATGGCGATCACTTCACGGGCGCGCCGTTCGGCCTCAGCTTTGGCCTCAGCCTCAAGTTCACGGATGCGGCGGGCCAGGTCGTGGCGGGTTTCTTCTTCCACTGCTTTCAGCAGGTGCTCGCGGGCTTCGTCACGGGTCATCTCGGCCACGCGCTCCAGTTCTTTGAGGCGCCGGGCGTGCATTTTCTCGATCTCGTTGCGCTGCCTGTCGAGTCTGCTCTGGCGCTTATTGAGCGCCTGGGCACGCTGTTCCAGTTGCTCCTGACGCCTGTCCAGCTCCTCACGCCGCTTTCGGAGCCGCTCATCTTCGGCATCCAGTTGGCGGCGGCGCCTTTGTATATCCCTTTCCGCTTCCCTTGTGATGCGGAATGCTTCGTCTCTGGCTTCGAGTTCGATTCGACCGGCGGTTTCCTTTGCTTCGGCGATGATGCGTTGGGCCTCCTCCCGCGCCGAGCGGTGGGTTTGCCGGTCAATGACATTCCGGACGAGGAGCGCCACGCCCGCGCCGATCAGCAGGCCTACCGCCAAGCCGATCAGGGCCTGTGTCCATTCCATGATCGTCTTGCTCCATTACTTAATCATTTATCAAGTTGTTGAAGGCGCTCCTCTTCGTTTCCCTCGGCCCACTCGCTCATCAGGGCCTCAATGGTATCCCGTATCACGCCGGTTTCGAAACCACGGCGCATAAGGAAGTCCCACATTTTACGGCGCAGGGAGCGTGCATCCAGACCCTTCCACTTGCGCATCTGACCAAGCGCCGCACGCTTCGCGGCATCTTCAGCGTCGAATCCTGCCAGGGCCTCATCGATTATCTCGTCCGAAAGGCCTTTCTGACGCAATTCATATCGCAGCGCTCTGGGGCTGCGGGGGTTGAATTGCTCGCGGTTTTCTATCCAAAATCTGGCGAATTCGGCGTCGTCCACCAGGCCGGCCCGTCTCAGTCGCTCCATCGCTTTTTCGATGGCCTCGGCTGGGACGCCGTGTTTTTCCAGATGACGGCGTATCTCGGCCTCTGAGCGGGGCCGATAGGAAAGGAAACGGAGCGCCTTTTGGAATGCTTTCTCAACGGCATCACGCGCCAGCAAAGCGGTTATGTCTTCGTCGCTAAGCCATTGGCCTTTGCGCAACCTGGCGGCTTCTATCGCGGCCAGGCCAAATGCGAATTTCCCGTCCAGGTAGACGTTGACTCGCTCTTTGTTGCGCTTTTGCACCACCAATGCGGTGATGGTTCCGGCCATCTTCGTGCCCCCGATAAGTAAAGCAGCCGTGGCCTGCCGACCACGGCTGTCAGCCTTCAATCCCAGCTTGCACGATCACAAAACCGTATGTTCGGAACGATTTATGTTCCGGCTACGGTGCTCTCCTGTAAGCGCCCGTCGTTCTCATGTATAGGCTTGTTTATCTGGAACTATCTCCAGAAACCTTTTATTGCGGTCGCTCACCCGAAAGCGTACCGGATGTCAGGATAATAGACTCGTCGGCGCGTGATGCCGAACGGTTCTTTTCAAACTTGATGCCTTAAAATTGCCGTGGTCCGACAACGATAGCCACATGTCATTTCCATAATTATGCCCACTTTCGGCCATTTGCACAAATCCGAATCGGCCCCGGCGGTCGCGTGCTACAATTTCGCCAGAATGTGGGTTTTGAGTTCTAATAGACAGGTGTGCCTGGTAACTTGTATGCCAACCAGAGCAAGTCACTGCTAGTCAGGAAGGAGGATGAGGGAGAATGAGAGATATACGCCAGTGGTTGGGACTGATAGGGCTGGTGGTGATCCTCGGCCTGCTGAGCACCGCATGTGGGGGCGGCGCTACGCCGACTTCCGAGCCGACCGATACGCCCGAACCCTCCCCCACTACCGCCGAGGAGACACCCGAAGAGGCTGTAGAGGAAACGCCCGAAGAGGCCGTGGAGGAGACACCCGAAGAGGCGGAGGAAACAGAGGAGCCAACAGAGGAACCCACGGATACCCCAACCCCTACTATCACTCCAACACCGTCCCCAACCCCTAACGTCGAGGTGGAAGGCGAGTTCCTGGTCAATGGCTCCAGCGTCGTCTTCCCGATCACTCAGAACGTGAATGAGAACTTCCAGGACCTGTTCCCCAATGTTGAGGTCACGGTCGGCGTCTCCGGGGCGCTGGCCGGATTCGAGCGGTTCTGCAACGGCGAGACGGCCATCAATAACGCCCATCGCCCTATCTCCGACGATGAGGCCGAGAGCTGCGAGGAAAATGGCGTCGAGTGGCTGGAGCTGCTGATCGCTTATGACGCTATCGCCGTGGTGACCAACCCGGAGAATGATTTCATCACCTGCCTGACCGTGGACGAGTTGCAAACGGTCTGGGAGCCGGAAGCCGAGGATGAGATCACGTCGTGGGAACAGGTTCGCGATTCGTTCCCGGATGAGCCGATCGTGCTCTACGGCCCATCGCCTGATCGCGGCGTATTCGACTTTTTCACCGGCGTGATCGTCGGCACCCAGGGCATGGCCCGCCAGGATTACGAGCGCATCACCGAGGAAGACCCGCTACAGGAGATGCCCGGTGACCTGGGCACTCTGGCCTTTTTCGACTACGCCGACTATGAGCGCCACCCCGATTTGGTGAACCTGGTGGCGATAGATGCCGGCGACGGTTGCGTGGAGCCAAACCTGGAGACGATCCGTTCCGGCGAGTATGTCCTCTCACGCCCGCTCTATATCTATGTCAACGCCGGTATGTTGGAGGATGATGAGGCGGTCGCGGCCTTTGTGAATTACTATCTGAGCGACGAGGGCCTGGCCGCAGTGGATGAGGCTAATTACGTGCGGGCCGGGGATGATGTATACGAGCGCGACCGCGAGATCGTCGATGAGGTGATCACCGGTAGGACGTTCTCCGCAGAGGCCACCGAGGAACCAACAGAAGAGCCAACTGAGGAACCCACTGAGGAGCCAACCGAGGAACCAACGGAAGAGCCGACCGAGGAACCAACGGAAGAGCCAACCGAGGAACCCCCCACAAATACGCCGACCCCGGAGCCAACCGACACTCCAGAACCCACACCAACGGAGACTCCGACCGAGGATTAACACCCAGGCCATTATAAGCCGAATCGTAAAGGGGCGCCCTCCGGGGCGCCCCTATCGGTCTCAATGCGCTCCTGCACCGGTCACGTTTCTATATCCGGCTCGGTCAGGGCTTCCTTCGGGAGTGTGTATCGGACTTCGCCCACAAGTACCGATACCGTGCCCTGCAACGGGTATACGTCCACAACTTTCCCAACTCCATGAGGAGTCCCCACACGCTTGCCCTTTGGGGGCATGTCCTTAGAGGCTTCTTCGTATTGCTCAACTTCATAATGCAGGCAACATCTGAGCCGCCCGCACATCCCGGTTATTTCCGATGGGTTCAGCGAGATGCCCTGGGTTTTGGCCATGCGGATCGAGATCGGGCAAAAGTCCGAAAGAAATGTGCCACAGCAAACAGGCTCACCACAGGCGCCCAATCCTCCGAGCAGTCTCGCCATGTCACGCGGGCCGACGTGCCGCATGTCTATCTTGGTACGGAATTTGCGGCGCAGGGCAGTTTTGAGGCGGCTGATGTCCACACGTTCGTCACCCACGGTGCCGTAGTATATGGTGAGCACGCTGCCGTCAAAGTTGTATTCGGCGCGGATCAGTTTGATGTTCCGGTAGCCCAGCTCGATGGCCCTGCGACGTGAGGTTTCGAGTACCTGCGGCTCACGCGCCTTCCACGTCTGGTATATGAGCATGTCACGCGGGGTGGCGATGCGCAGGATGGGCTTGTATTCACGATCCGGTTCCGGCTCGGCGAATTCGATCACCCGGCCAATGTGGCGCCCCCTGGATGTCTCGACGATCACGTAGTCGCCTACTTCCAGCCCGGGTAGGGCCGAGTAGTCAAAGTGGTATATTTTGCCCACGGGATGGAATCTCACCCCGGCTACCATGTCACCGGCTTTCCCACTTTCCCCACCTGCCATTTCGTCCGTCTTCAGCCTGATGGTATCCGACATTTCCGGTTATGGCGTGTAGGCGCAACGGATTCCGGTGCCAAAGCTCTGGAAGGTAGGCGCTTGATGTGCCCGGTAGTAGCCGGTGATGCGGTCTGCGGCCATGTCGAAGGCGCCACCACGGAACACCCTATGCGAGCCGCTCGCCGGGCCGGTCGGGTTATCATGCGGGGAGGAGGCATAGTAGTTGGCATCGTACCAATCGGCCACCCACTCCCACACGTTGCCGGCCATGTCGTACGCTCCCACTGCGCTGACCCCGTTCGGATAGCTGCCCACCTGTACGACATCGGTGACGTTGTTGCCGTATGCGGCCAGCAGGTTGGTCGGAGGGTCATCGCCCCACGGGTATGTGCGAACGGTACCGGTTTCCGGATCCCAGCGGGCGGCTTTCTCCCATTCGGCCTCGGTCGGGAGTCTGGCGCCGCGCCAGGTGCAGTAGGTGTTCGCAGCCTCCCACGTTACGTGTATCACCGGGAAGTTGGCATAGGCCGGATCGTCGAAGTAGTTCACCCTGGTACTGGAATCCAGGCTGGCAGGCGGCGGGCATACCCCGGCCAGGACACATTCACTATATGCGGCGTTGGTGACCTCGTACATGTCTATGTAGAACGTATCCAGGAAAACTTCGTGCTCCGGCATGGCATCCGATGGGCCGGAGTTGCTGCCCATTGTAAATGTCCCAGCCGGCACCAGTACCATCTGGATGCCGTTCTGATTTATGGTGTCCGCCAGGAAAACCGGACCCGGTAACACGATCGGGCTTATCAACAGGCCAGGCCCCAATACTTCCGGTGTAAATGTCGGGGTCGGCGTCGGGGTTGGGGTAGACGCACTCCGGCGGGAGGAAGTCCGCCAGGCCGGGCAGGCGGTGGGCCAACAGGCGGCGTTCGATCTGATAAGCGGTGGTCATTGGTCAGTCTCCTTTGGG
>JALXEW010000305.1 GCA_027069285.1 Ardenticatenia bacterium
CTTCAGCACACGGCGGGCGAGTCCCGCAGGGACTTCTCGGCTGTAGCCGGGTGCTTTAGCACACGGCGGGCGAGTCCCGCCAGGGCCTTCTCGGCGGTAGCCGGGTGCTTCAGCACACGGCGGACGAGTCCCGCAGGGACTTCTCGGCGCTAGCCGGGTGTTTTAACACCCGGCGGGCGAGTCCTGCCAGGGACCATCCACGTCGCGTGACCAATCTCGGCGATCTTACCCGGAGAGCTATATGTAAAGCCCAGCGGGGTCTATCTCCTCGCGCAGAATGCGCAGCTCATCATCCGTAGGCGGCTCGACCGTGCCCACGTGGTCGGGGATGATCAGCTCGAAACCGGTGTTCTCGATCACATCCTCAACCGTGACGCCCGGATAAACCGCCTCCAGGCGCATCCTTTTAGTTTCCTCGTCGAAGCCCAGCAGAGCCATCGTGCTGACGACCTTGATCGGCCCGGTTCCGGGTGGGAGGCCGGCTTCCTCGCGGGCGCCCGGCCCGGTCAGGTAACCCGGCGTGGTGATGAAGTCCACCTCAGGCACGAAACGTCGTTTGCTATGCTGCATGATGGCGATCGTATGCCAGCAAAGCGACCCCACATCGTTGCCGCCGCCGCTGCCGGGCAGGCGCACCTTTGGCGGGTGGTGCTTGCCGATGACGGTACTATTGAGATTGCCGTACATATCTATCTGGGCGCCGCCCAGGAAACCATAGTCTATAAACCCGCGTTGGGCGGTTTCCATAATATCGGTGATGCCGGACGCGGCCAGCGCTTTACGGAACGTGCGTTCCTCGCCGACGGCGAGGGGTAACTCCTCCAACATAGCGCCGGTTCCGCCGAACTCGAAAACCGTCACCAGATTCGGGGCGTGGAGTTTTTGCGCAAGCGAAGCGGCCAGCATCGGTATCCCGGTGCCGATGAAGGCCGTGGTAGAATCCGGCATTTGCCTTGCCGCCACGCAGATCATAAGCTCGATTGGGCTATAATCGCTCATCTTGCCGCCTCCGCCGCAGCACGCAATGCATCCAGTCGCTCCTTGCCGAAGAGTCCCAGATAGGCCTGGTGATCGGGCACGTCGTAGACATACTTCTTGAGGTATGCCTGTGTCCCCTCCTCGGTTGCCGAAGCCTCGACCCATTCCTTGATCGCATCCTCATCCCGGACATAGTGATAGGCCATTTCGCCTGGATGTGAGCCGAACGGAGCGTGAACCACCGCGTCAACCAGGTAGTACGGGATGATAGTGCGGTCTGGGTGGCGGCGGATCTCATCCGTCGGGACGATCTCCTCGGCGCTGATGATCAGGCGTTTGGCAGCGCGTGCCATCTCGAAGGCAAAGCCGCTGATACCATCGATCTGGGCGTTGCCGTATCTATCCGCCCGGTGCACGTGGATGAGGGCCACATCCAGGATAAGCGCGGGAACCAGGCAGACCTTCATACCTGTGAACGGGTCCTCGACCAGCTTGGCGGCGCTATAGCGGAACGTATCGGTGCCGATCATACTGCGGATCGGCAGGAAGGGAACGCCCATCGCGGCGGCCTTAAAGCGCCACGTGATTCCCGCGTTACTCCACTCGGTGACCGATTCGATCTGGCCACTTTCGACCGCCCGGCGGAGCGCTTTACTCACGCCGTATACCTCCAGGCCGATATACGTGATGTCCAGCTTCTTGACGATCCCGGCTGCGATCCACAAATCCAGCTCCAGCACGCCCTGGCCGGCCACGCGCAAGTCTTTGAACCCTTGCCGGATCACCTCGCGGGTCAGCGACATGGGAGCGCGGACGGTGCCATAAAGCTCGGTGCCGATGTAGCAACCGTCGAACACGAAGCGCCGGATTGCCTCGTGTTCGTCCATGAGCTTATCTTCCAGTTTACGGGATTTTTTAGCGCGGTTCCACTCTCGGAATTCATCGAGGTCAGGCGGCTGGATAAGTTCACCCTGGCCGGATTCAAGCACCCGCATGGCGACAAACCTCCTTTCGGGCCACAGAGGGGCCACACGGCCCTCCATGCCCTTATTATATAACGCCCCCGTCGTACATAAGCCAGAACGGTAACGGGCGGCCACATTGGCCGCCCGTCCTGATTAAGTAGACCCCGGCCCCGGATCATTTCACCTTAATGACGACCATCTTGACCGTGGTCATCTCCTCGATCGCGAATTTAGGGCCTTCGCGTCCCAGGCCGCTTTCCTTGACGCCGCCGTAGGGCATTTGATCCACGCGGAAGGTGGGGGATTCGTTGATGGTGACGCCCCCGACGTTGAGTTTTTGAACTGCACGCATGGCCTTGTTTATATCCTGCGTGTAGACCCCGGCCTGGAGACCGTATTTCGAGTCGTTGACCATATCCAGTGCCCGGTCGAAATCGTCGTATGGGATCAGGCAGACCACCGGGCCGAATATCTCCTGGCGCATCACCTTCATATCGGGCGTGACATTTTCCAGCACGGTCGGCTGGTACATAATGCCGTCGCGGACGCCGCCCACCAGTACCCTGGCGCCCTGTTTGACCGCCTCGTTGACCCAGCTCTCGACCCGGATCGCCTCGGTCTCGGCGATCAACGGGCCTACGTCGGTATCCTCTTCGAGCGGATCGCCTACCTTGAGATTGCGGACGCCTTCGACGAATCGCTCTTTGAATTCGTCGTAAATATCCCGGTGGACATATATGCGCTGGATCGAGATGCACACCTGGCCGGTATTGGCATATCCCCCGACCAGGCACACCGGGATCACATCGCTCAGGTCGGCATCCGGCTCGATGACGATGGCGGTGTTATTGCCCAGTTCCATCGTGACCTTTTTGAGTCCGGCGCGGGCGACTATCGCGCGGCCCACATCGGGGCTGCCGGTGAAACTGATCTTCGCGACCCGCTCGTCGCTCACCAGCCAGTTGCCGACCGTACTCCCGCGCCCGATCACCAGATTGATCGCCCCAGGCGGGACGCCTGCATCCAACAGCACCTCGAACATCTTGATGGCCGTGATCGGAGTGGCCGTGGCCGGCTTGGCGACCACGGTACATCCGGCGGCAATGGCCGGCGCGACCTTATGTGCGAGCAGGTTAAGCGGGAAGTTAAACGGCGAGATCGCCGCCACCACCCCGACCGGCACACGGATGTAGAAGCCGATATGCCCCACACCCCTGACGGCGGCATCCATCGGGACGGTTTCGCCGGTTATATCTTTTGCCTGCTCGGCGGCGAAGAGGAAAGTCTGCTTGGCGCGTCTGGCTTCCCCCAGGGCATAGCGCCAGGCCTTACCGCTTTCGGCGGCTATCGTGCGGGCGAACTCCTCCTCTCGCTCGGCGATCATCTGGGATGCACGGGCCAATATCTCGGCGCGGCGGTACGCGGGCATAGAGGCCATCTCCCCAAAGGCCTCATATGCCGCGCCGACCGCCTTCCTGACCTGCTCCTCGGTCGCCTCGGGGACGGTGCCCAGCACCTGGCCGTTATACGGGTTGATCACCTCGATCTGCCTGGCGCCCTCGCTCACCCATTCACCGTCGATGTACATACTGTATGCCTGGGCCATGATTTCCTCCAACTCATCCCACAACCTCGCGCAATGCATTCTCGAATATCGCCACTGCCGCATCTATCTGTTCCTCGGTGACGATCAGCGGCGGTATCCAGCGTATAGTGTTATCCCACGGGCCGCAGGTGAGCAGCAGCAGATGCTCGTCTTTACACTTCTGCACCACCGCTTTAGCCGTGGCGGTATCCGGAGTATGGGCTGCGCCCTCATAGGGGGCCGAATCTGGAATCGAAAACTCGGTTGCCACCATCAGGCCCAGCCCGCGCACGTCGCCGATGACCGGGAAACGGCTTTGCACATCGCGGAGCCGTTCCATCAGCAGGGAACCCATCATGGCGGCATTTTCCACCAGGCCCTCGTCGCGGATCACCTGGATAGTAGCGACCGCAGCCGCGCAGGAGATGGCGTTACCGCCATAAGTGCCGCCATGTGAACCGACGATCCACTTCTCCATCAGCTCCCGGCGGGCCGCGATGCCGGAAAGTGGCATCCCGGATGCGATACCCTTTGCCATCGTGACCACATCGGGCACAATGCCAAAGTGCTGAAAGGCGAACCACTTGCCTGTGCGTCCGAAACCGGATTGTATTTCGTCGACGATCAGGAGTATACCGTGCTCATCGCATACCTCCCGCAGCCCCTTAAGGAACGAAGGCGGTGGTGGGACGTATCCGCCCTCGCCCAGCACCGGCTCCACCAGGATGGCCGCCGTCTCGAATGGAGCAGTTTGGGTGCGCAGGACATAGCGGAGTTCGTCCAGGCACCAGGCGGCAGTTTCCTTCTCGTCCCAGCCATAGCGGTAGGCGTATGGGTACGGGGCGAAGAAGACCCCTGGGGTTAGCGGCTGGTATCCGGCGCGGTATATCGTTTTGGAAGACGTCAGGCTCATAGTCATCGCGGTGCGCCCGTGGAAGCTCCCCTGGAAGGCGATCACATTTGGGCGACCGGTGGCATGTCTGGCGAGTTTCACCGCTCCCTCGACCGCCTCGGCGCCGCTATTCGAGAAGAAGAAGCTATCCAGCTCCGGCGGCATGATCCGGCGCAGCTCCTCGACCAGGCGTAGCATCGGTGGGTGGTAGACGATATTAGCCTGGCCGTGGATGAGCCTGGCGGCTTGTTCCTGTATGGCTTTCACCACGCGCGGGTGGCAATGGCCGGTCGAAGTGACCGCGATCCCGGTGGTGAAATCCAGGTATCGGTTACCGTCCGGGTCGTAGATATAGGCGCCCTCGCCGCGTTCGGCCACTATCTCCGAATACCGGCTCCAAACCGGCGAGAGCAAATCTTGTGGCCTGGTAGCCATTTACATCCCTCCTTTCGGGCCGCTCAGGATTCGAGCTTACGGAAGAAGCGCAGCGGCCCGAGTGTTTTGAAAAGCTCGCCCTGCCCGATCCCGTCGCGGTATGCCGGGTACTGGACGGGCGTATCGCGCCATTGCTTGAGAGTCTGGGCGAGGCCGATGGTGCCGTATTCGCGTGTCTGGCGAACCAGCTCCAGGTCTATGATCTCGGTCATAATAGTTTCATGCTGGCCTGCCTCTTGCAGCACCCTGCCGTTAGGGTCAACTATCAGCGAGCGGCCTCCACCCCACGGGCCGATCCCGTTCACATCCACAAAGTAGCACTGGTTGAAGATGGCATTGGCCCGGCTGAGCACCAGCTCCAGTTCCCGGTCGGACGTGGGGGTCATAGTAGGGTGTATGATCACCTCGGCGCCCATCCAGACCAGGTTGCGGATAGTTTCGGGGAACCACATGTCGTAGCAGATACTGAGGCCGAATCGCCCCACGTCCGGCACGTCGAACACCACGAACTCGTCGCCGAAGGCCGTCCCGGCCTCAAGCGGCAGCCAGGGGAACATCTTGCGATATTTGGCCACGATCTCACCTTCCGGCGAGATCGCCAGGGACGTATTATAGAGCTTATCGCCGTCCAACTCGTACATCGAGCCTGGGATAAGCCATTTGCGCGTTTTCCTGGCGATCTCACAAAGCCTGGTGGAAAGCGGGCCACCGGGGATCACCTCGGCGCTGCGGCGCCAGGCCCCTGGGGAAGGCTCTGCCACAAATTGCACCAGGCCGGCCACGCAAAGCTCGTGGAACACGATCATCTGCACCCAGGGGAAGCTCCGTGCTATCTGTTGGGTCACGTCGGCCATTTTCTCGACCGTAGCCGGGGCGTCCCAGGGGACTACGGACATCTGTACTGCGGCGATTCCGAACGGTTTGGACATACTTGCTCACCCCTGACTAGTTTCCGACCAGGTGACATGCGACCAGATGACCGGGCGCGATCTCCTGTAACGGCGGCTCATCGGTGCGGCATATATCGGTTGCCAGGCGGCATCTGGTGTGGAAGCGGCAGCCGGATGGTGGATTGGCCGGGCTTGGGACGTTACCATGCAGCGGGATCGCCTCCTTGCGGGCACCTGGGATCGGCAGCGGCACCGATTGCAGCAGCGCCCGGGTATACGGGTGCAACGGCTCGCGGAAGACGGTCTCTGTGGGGCCTATCTCGACCAGCTTACCCAGGTACATCACACCGATCCGGTCGCTGATATGTTCGACCACGCTGAGATTATGCGAAATGAAAAGATAAGTCAGCTGCAGCTCATGGCGCAGCCTGACCAGGAGATTGAGTATCTGCGCCTGCACCGAAACGTCCAACGCCGACGTCGGCTCATCCAGGATCAAGAGCCTGGGGTCGAGCGATAACGCCCTGGCGATTGCCACCCGCTGGCACTGTCCGCCAGAAAGCTCGTGTGGGTACCGATCCAGATGTTGCCTGCCCAGCCCTACCTGCTCCAAAAGCTCCACCACCCTATCGTACAGCAGGTGGCGGGGGAGTTTGGGTAACACTTTATGGGTGCGTAATGGCTCGGCGATTATATCGAATATGCGGAAGCGTGGGCTGAGCGATGAGAACGGGTTCTGGAATACGATCTGCATCTGGCGACGCAGGTGGCGCATCTCCCTACGGGTTAGCTCCGAAAGATCGGTGCCATCGAATATCACCTGCCCGGACGTGGGCCTGACCAGGCGGAGTATGCATCGGCCCAGAGTGGTCTTACCGCAGCCGGATTCGCCCACCAGCCCGAAAGACTCCCCCGGCATTATCGTCAGATCGACCCCATCGACGGCGTGCAACACGATCCGCCGCCCGGTTAGCCATCCCCCGCGCAGCCGGAAGTGTTTGACCAACGACCTGATCTCGACAAGTGGCCTATCGGAATTGGAATAGCTCATCGCCCGCCCCCGGATTCGCCGATAAAGCAAGCGCTCCAGTGGCCTGGCGCCACTTCGACCAGCTTTGGCGCCTCGACCGCGCATCTCTCGATCGCCAGCGAGCACCTGGTACGGAATACACAACCGGTGACGGCTCCTGGGTTACTTGGCACCGTTCCGGGGATGGCTTCCAGGTATTCGGTCTGCACGCCCAATTTGGGGATGGCGTTCATCAGACCGCGTGTATATGGGTGGTGCGGACGCTCGAAAACGTCTTCCACCGTCCCGGTCTCGACCACTCGACCGGCGTATAGCACGGCCAGGCGGTCGCAGGTTTCGGCCACCACGCCCAGGTCATGGGTTATGAGCATGATAGCGACTCCGAAATCCTCCCGAAGCCGGCGCAAAAGCGCCAATATCTGTGCCTGGATGGTTACATCGAGCGCGGTAGTCGGCTCGTCGGCGATCAGCAGTTTGGGCCTGCATGAAAGCGCCATGGCGATCATGACCCGTTGCTGCATTCCGCCGGATAACTCGTGCGGATAACTTTCCATGATGCGATCCACATCCGGAAGCCCCACCGCCCGCAAGATCTCCAGCGCCTGGCACCTGGCCACCCACGGCTTGACGTCCTGGTGTTCGCGGATGACGCGCACTATCTGCGAGCCGACCGTGAAGACCGGGTTGAGAGAAGTGTACGGGTCCTGGAATATCATGGCGACCAGGCTACCTCGCAGCTGGCGCATCTCGGATTCCGGCATCTCCAGGATTTCGTGGCCGCCCAAAGTGATCCGTCCCTGGGTGATCACGCCTGGCTCCGGCACCAACCTCAGCACCGAAAGGCCGGTGACGGTTTTCCCGCATCCGGTTTCGCCCACCAGACCGAATATCTCCCCGGCCCGTACCTCCAGGTCGACGCCGTTAAGGGCCTTGACGTCGCCGCGTCCGGTTCGGAACTCGACGTGCAACCCTTCGATGCGCAGCAGGATTTCATCTGACACGGGCGCACCTCACCGATACTGACGCGGGTCGAAAATGTCGCGCAGAGTATCGCCCAAGAGGTTAAACGCCAGAACGGTTATGAATATCGCCAGGCCGGGAAAAGTGGATACCCACCATTGTCGCAAAATCACCGTTCTGCCCTCGGCGACCATCAAACCCCAGTCCGGCTTAGGTGGGCGGGTGCTCATGCCCAGGAAGGCCAGCGAACCCATAGCCAGGATGACGGTGCCCATATCGATAGTCGCCTGCACCATGATGGGCGAAATACAATTCGGCAGGATATGCTTGAAGATGATGACAATATCCGGCACGCCGATGGCCCGCGCGGCCTCCACGAAATAATACTCGCGCAGCGACAGCGTGACCCCGCGAACCAGGCGCGTATACCACGGCCACCACGAGATCGCCAACGCGATCATGGCGTTGTTTAAGCTGGGGCCGAGCGCGGCCACTATCGCCATTGCCAGCAGCAGGAACGGGAATGCCAGGAACAGGTCGGTGACCCGCATGATCAACTCGTCGATCCAGCCGCCCATATAGCCGGCTATAGCGCCCAATGGCGCCCCTATGGCGACGGCCAGGACGACGACTATGATCGGCGCCTGGAGTGCGGCTCGCGTGCCGATTATGATCCGGCTGAGCACATCGCGGCCCAGGTAGTCGGTGCCCAGGATATGGGTCGGCGACGGGGGCTGAAAAGTCTCATCGGTATTACTACGGCCAAAGCCTTGTTCCGGGTACGGCGCCATCCAGGGGCCGAAGGCCGCGACGAGAACGAATATCGCGATTATCACCACGGCGAAGATCGAGAGCGGATCACGCCCTATCACCCGTATGATCTGGTGCCCGCGTGGTACGGTTTTCAGCTCCCCTTCCTCAACCGTGGCATCCATAACATCGCCCATCATAACCTCCTAGCCCAGGCTGATGCGAGGGTCGATCCAGGCCTGAATGAGTTCGACGACCAGGTTGATGGTGACGTAGGCCGAGGCGCCGAAGAGAGTTATCCCCATGATCGCCGGATAGTCCACGTTCAGCAGCGAGTGGACGGTGAAGAGGCCCAGGCCGGGCCAGTTGAACACGATCTCGACGAAGAACGTGCCGGTGAGTGAATAGGCCAGGGTGAGGCCGATGACGGTCAGAGTCGGGCCGATGGCATTTTTGAGCGCGTAGGCGTATATAACGATCCGCTGCCGGATGCCGTAGGCCCGTGCGGTGCGGATATAATTTTGCGAGAGCACCTCCAACATGGTAGCGCGTGTCATCCGGGCGATCAGGCCGATCGGGTAGGCGGCCAGAGTCAGCGCCGGGAGGATTATATGTCTGGCAACGTCCTGGAAGGCGATCCAATTCCCGGTCACCAGCGTATCGAACAGGTAGAACCCGGTGATCTCGTTGATCGGGCTGGTGAAACGCAGGTTAGAGTCGACCCGGTTGGTCAGTGGCAGAACCCCCAGCATCCTGAAGAAGAATATCTGGAACAGCAGCCCCAACCAGAATGACGGCAGGGAGACGCCGATTATCGAAGTAGTCCTGGTGACCACATCGAACGGCTTCCCCTGCCACCTGGCCGAGAACACCCCCAACGGCACCCCGATCAGGACGGCCAGGCTCATGCCCACGAAAAGCAGCTCCAGCGAGGCAGGTGCCCTATCGCCGATCTCTTGCAGGACCGGTCGCTTGGTGGCGATGGAGTTGCCCCAATCCCCGCGCAAAACATCGCGGAGATAGTAGAAGTACTGAACCGGCAGCGGGCGATTGAGGCCCATCTGCTCCTCGACCCGCGCTATTTCCTCCGGGCGGGCGCGAGGCCCCAGGTAGAGGGACGCCGGGTTAGAGGGCACCACCCGCGCCAGTGTGAAAGTGACCACCGAGAGGCCGAGCAACACCAGCAGCGAGAGGGCGATCCTGCGTATGATAAATTCGAGTTTGCGCATCGATCCGCTCCGCAGAGATCATGGCCTGGGGGTGACGCCCCCCGGCATCACCCCCATCATGTCGGGTGCTCGGCGCTATTCGGACTGCGCCGGGTGCAGCGCGTAGAAGTTCATGGTGAACGGGTAATTGGGGTTGTACTGGAAACCCTCGATAGTATCCGGCACCACAAATACCGCCTGCGCATCGAACAGGAACAGCGCCGGCGCATCGTCAACCAGCATATTCATCGCCTGGATATAGAGTTCCTGTGCCCGCTCAGGATCGGTGACGGTGAGCATGGCAGCCTCTTCGATCAGGGCGTCGTATTCGGGGTTATTATAGTAGCCCAGGTTGAAGAACGGGGTGTCCTCGCTATGGAACATGGTGTATAGGTTGTCGGTGCCCGCATCGCTATAGGTGGGCCAGTAGAGCAGGAGGAAAATGTCCTGAGCCTCTTCCGGGTTGCCCTTTGCCCATTCCCACTGCTGCGTCCAGAGCATCGGCCTGATCTCGACCTCGATGCCCAGCTCGCCCAATGCCTCGGCGATCAGCGGGGCAAAACGGGCCTCGGTCTGGTTCTCGGCGGCGTGCGTCAGCACCAGCGAGAAGCCGCCATCCGGGTATCCTGCCTCTGCCAATAGCTCACGTGCCCGATCCAGGTCCTGGTGGTACTGGCGCACCTCCTCGGAGTAGGGCCATACGCCTGCCGGAACCGGCCCGCGTGACTGGGTTGCATAGCCCCAGGCGCCCACCTCGATGATCTCGTCATAGGGGATGGCGTAGGAGATCGCCTGGCGCACGCGGACGTCATCCAAAGGTGGCCTGCGGGTGTTCAGGAAGCCGACGTAGTTATAAAAGCTCGGCTCGGCGTAGAAGGTATAGCCCTCGCGGTCGCGGAATTGATCGATGTTCTCCAGCGGGAGCGAAAGCGCAAGATCGACCTCGCCGCCTTCCAGCATCTGCTGCTGAATCTGGGCCTCTGGGACGATGCTGACGACGATGTAATCATAGTGCGGGGCATCATCCCAACCGCCCCAGTAGTCATCATACCGGCGCAACACGACCTCGGTATCCGGCGTCCAATCGTCCAGGACGTATGGGCCGGTGCCGGCGTCGACCCCGCTCTCGAAGTATTCCGGGTCTTCTTCTGCGGCTGCGATGGCTGCCGGGCTGACGATCCAGGCGCCGTATAGCGAGGCGGCGATCAGGTCCAGCGGAGCAGGGTACGAGAGATTGAATTGCACGGTCAGGTCGTCGATCACATCAATGCTATCGAGAGGTGCCCAAATGAACGAGGCCCCGCCGATGGCCTGTGCCCGCTCGATCGAAAGTTTGACCGCCTCGGCGGTCAGCGGCTCGCCGTCGTGGAACGTTACCCCCTCGCGCAGGTGAAAAGTCCAGGTCAGGCCATCTTCAGAAACATCCCAGCTTTCGGCCAGGCCGGGGCGGAAGCGTTCCTCGGAGCCGGGTGGGTTAACGTAGAGCAACAGCTCGTACATATTCGCCATATAGAGGGCCTCGGTAGAGAACGAAAGGCTGGGATCCCACGTGGTGATATTGGCCGTGGCGGCCACGCGCAGCACATTCACATCCTCCTGCGCAGATGCAGCCGAGAGACCAAGTGACGCCACAAGCGCCGTCGCCACGGCGATAAAGAACACTTTGCGAAACATCGTATCTCCTCCTGAAACACACGGACAGGGAAGCCACCATGTAAGACTCAACGCCGCCGGGTGGCGTGAGCCGATCTCAGTATAAAGCGGGGCTTTTGCAAAACTTTGGCAGGACTTTGGCAAAGGCAACAAATCGGTGCGGAGCCGATCGTGGAAAGCTCATAGCCACCCTCTCGTGGAATCGCATAGGGGCGCCGGCTCAGGCGCCCCCGCAAATTCCCGATTCGGGCGCGATTTGTGACGTATTACGGCAGCGGTTGGACGGCTATCTGCCCGACATCCTCCAGGTAAAGATCCACCTGGGCCGTCCTGATGTTCAGTCGGATGATGTTGATATGCGGCGCGTTCATCCGCAACGTGGCCGCCGAGGCGCCCTGCTCAAACACCCTGTACCACGTATCCGAATTATCCACCTGGGCGAAAAGCACATAGTCCCCAACCGGGGTGATATTGGCCAGCGTATGGGCGCTCATGGTATACAGTCGAGAGTCGGTGCCGTTGAGCAGGTCGTAGTAATGCAGCCCGACGAAGTACACATTGATCTCCATCGGCCATACGCCCAGGATATTCACGGAGCGGTCTTGCAGCGTCTCCGGTATGGAGATGCGATCTTCCAACTGGCGTAGGGAGAAGAAGAAACCCGTCCCATCCGGCCTCCAACTCACATAATCCATCGCCCCGTTGATCTGATAGTCACGCGGCTGTGCGTTGGGCGAGGTCTGCATTATGCGCACGGTGGTGGTCAACTCGTCCTCGCCGGGCACTATCCCGACCAGGAAGTCGCCGGTTTCCAATACATCCACGCCGATGATCGATTCATCGAGGGGGTAGTCGTTATTGGTATTCATATCCAGCAACGCGACGCCGGCAGGGAAGCACCCGATACTGTGCACGATCAGGTTAGTGGGCACCCAGTCGAACACCAGTGGATAGCTGGCGAAGCCCACGTTTTCCCATATCAGGGCTACTGACGGATACTCAGGGGTGCCGCCGCAGCCGGTATTGAACCAGAAATTGCCCACCACCCCGGACGTGATGTTGGTACAGCCTTCCGGTGCCGAAAGGCACGACATATCCGAAACATATACGTTCACCATCTCCTGGACTTCCTGGAACTGGCCGGTGCCGATGGCGTAATAGAGGTGCACCCCGTCGTCGCTCCATGCGGGCGGCATCAAAGTTACCAGATTCTGGGCGACCAGGGTCGGCTGTACGTCCGGGGTGTTCGGATCGTTCACGGATTCGACCCATCGGTTCACGTCAATGGCGTATAGCTCCTCACCATAGCCGCGAACCCATGCCAGTTTGGTGCCGTCCGGTGACCATCGCAGGAGTGTATCCTGCGGATAGTATTCCGGCGGCCAGGCCTCGGTCATGGATACCATCGGCGCGGCAGCGCTTGTCAGCTGGAGCGGGGTCTCGCCGGGCAACGGGTCAAGGTGCTGGATGTAAATATTACCCTGTTTGACGTAAGCCACATAAGGGTTGGGAGCCTCTTGTGCGGCGCCCGTTGGGACAGGCGCCAGGCTGAATACCAGCACAAGAACCAGGATCAACATTCCGGTCTTCACTGTATAACCTCCTTACCTTCCGAACCGAGCTTGTAGCGTAAGTGGGAATGGTACGGCCATCGGGAACATCGGGCAGCTAATCGGTAGGCATTGTCTCCATGTCCAGGTACCATCCCCCCCACCAGACCGGGCCGTGAGGTAGCGGGCCGGTCAGCCAACTTTGGCGTGCCGTTGGCACGGTAGCCACATAAAGCGGCACGACGGGATATGTTCCGTCGTCGCCGAAAAGCATCTCCTCTACCCGTGCGTAGAGCAGCGAGCGGGTGGCCGTTGCGCCGATCATGCCGGCCTCGTCCAGCAGCGAGTCGACCTCGCCGCATTCTGCGCCCAGGTCAAACGCGCCATACTCGCAGTGCAGGGTATCGGCCAGCCAGTTGGCCGCATCCCAATAATCCGCCGACCAGCTCACGAGCCACACATGCTCACGGGCGTAGTCAATCGTCACATCGCCCCTGGCAACCGAAAGCACATAGTCAAATGGCTTTTCCCGAATGTAAAACATCGTCCCATCGCAACCCAACTCCCC
This sequence comes from Ardenticatenia bacterium, assembly GCA_027069285.1. Taxonomy (GTDB): domain Bacteria; phylum Chloroflexota; class Anaerolineae; order Aggregatilineales; family JALXEW01; genus JALXEW01. The sequence goes on from JALXEW010000305.1 coordinate 13,465, forward strand.
CATCCATGCGCGCACCAGGAATCTGGCGATCGCCTGGGATTGCTCGGTGTAGTCCACGATCAATCGCACCTGCTCCGGCAGACCGTCGCATTCCTCATAGCCGGCGTTCGCTAGCTGGGAGCGGGCGGATTCGGGATCGTAGCCGTGTCCCAGATCATCGTCCGGTGGCCCGGCGACCATGCCCGGCGGCACCATATGGGTGATCGGCTGTCCGCGTCCCTGCAATACCTCATCGGCCAATCGCTGACGGTCTATCGCCCAGGCGAACGCACGCCGTAACTCGACGCTGCGGGTCAAAAAGCGCTCCTGTGAGAACCCGATCAGCACCACGGACGGGAGGGCGTAGTCATATACCGCGTCCGGCGCCACGCTTTGCAATCTCTCGAAGTTCTCCTCCGATAGGTAAGCCATGTCAAGCTCGCCGGCGGTAAAAGCGCCTGCCACGTCGTATTCCCCCCAGCGTATTTCCACCCGCTCCAGATTGCCTCCGGGTGGGTCGGGCCAGAAGGGATTTCGGACAAGGGTGATCCCCTCACCCGGCTCCCACTCAACGGGAACCCAGGGGCCGTTCACGACCGGTATCTCGCCCGGCAGGCCTTCCCAAAGGTATTCTTGTGGGATCGGTCGGAATTCCGGCATGGCCGTGATGGTCAAAAAGTAAGCGCCGGGGAACGCGAGCCGGTACCGCACAGTAGTCTCATCCGGCGCGTCCACCTCGATCCGGGCCGCGAGCCACGCATCCGTGGCGTCGTCCGGCTCCGCCATCCTGGCCTCCTGGCAGCCGGAGACCATGTATATGCCGGTGGCATAACTGATCGAGTTAGTCGGGCTGCAGGCACGTCGTATGGCGGCCACGAAATCCCCGGCGACCACCGGCCTGATCGCCTCGATCTCGCCATCTGGACGGGGGCGCACCCAATATACGTCATCTCGCAGGTGGAAAACCCATTCCAACCCATCCGGCGATATTTCCCAATCGGTTGCCAGCATCGGCACCACATCGCCGGATACGGGGTCCAGCCGGGTTAGGCCGACGAATACATTTTCCACGATCTCGCGCGATGGCCGATCCGTCGGCGAGAGGCGAAGCGGATCGAGCGACGTGATCCCGCGCTCATACGCCATCCTGAGCACGACCGGTCGTTCCGGGTTTGGCGTGACGGTCGGCGTCGGCGAGACCGGTGTGAGAGGTGTGACCGTGGGCTGCAAGGCCATCTCTATCGGCTCGATAGTGCGATCCGGGCGCATTTCCTGCTCATCGGCGGTTGGGGTGGGTACATCGGTCACATAATTCGTCGGCGCCGGTATGGTGAAAGGGGTCGAAAACGGCGTGTCGGTCATCACCGGACCGGCTCCTGTCGGCGTCGGGTAGGCCGGCACGCGCGTGAATTGCCGCGTCGGCATCTGGGTAAGCCCCTGTGAGAAGCCGGCTCCCATCGTTACCGCGCAGGCGCTTACAAATATGACCGATAATGCCAAAGTAGTCGCCACTTGTAATGATTGCGTGCGTTTTATCATACAAATCCTCTTGGATTAATGGGATACTGCCTGTCGCTCTGCCTGGAGTGAGATTAAGAATTCCCCTTCAAGGCCGTCTATCCGACCGAGGCGCACCCTGCCACCCTCGATCAATGCTTCCAGTGTACGCCTGAGCTCCGTTGGAGTCCACCGCAAGACATGGAAAAGCGCCCTGACCTGTTCGGGAGTGGCGGCCACGCAGGTATCCAGGTACCTGCTCACCAGCACCTGCCGGGCATAGCTCCGCCTGATCTGGCCGGCCATCTCCGGCAACTCCGGGTGGCGCCTGAGCACAAGGTCGTACACGAAGCCATAATCCCATGCTCCCACCTCGGCCACTCCGACCGGGAATATCTTAAAGCCGATCTGTAACTCGACCAGCGCCCGCTCGAATCTGGATTTGGAATCCCTGGCGGCCAGGCGAGCCTCGCGGCGTAATCGTAGCACGTCTAGGGGGCCGTTTTCCAGCAGGGCCTGGTATATCCGCCGCGCCTCGGCGGATAGCTCGCCAGCCTCGTATTCATCGATATAGTCGCCGATCTCACCATATGAGTCGCTGGCGGCATAAAAATATGGCAGCATCTCCCACGAGATCAGGGTGGCCCTGCGGCGCAACACCTTAGCGTAGAACCACCGGTCTCCGCCCAAGGATTCGTCTTTCCAGCGCCAGGACTTATTCAAGTCGGGGTCGGAGTGGGTACGTGGTACGTCACGCGCCCTGCCGCATATCGCGTGGAACAGGTTAGGGGCCTCAACGCCTTTGATCGGCCAGAAGAAGGCGAATCCGACCTCGTTTATGAAATCGACCGCCTGGTTGATCGTATGAACCCGACGGTCGGGAGTGCGACGGTAATTGTGATCCCGTAGTGCGGATAGTCCGGCTGCGTTCATTTCTCTCCCTTCCGAGCACAGCCCCATCGTATTCGGAGCCACATGGGAGATTATACCAGAAGCCGGATCGCCGGGAGATGCCAACTATGGGGCCATCGTCACATTGGTGATGAGCCATGCTATTATCAGAATAATAGTAACCGATAATATGACGATAGTTACCCTAGCCCTAATAAGATTTATTACCAAATTATTTTCCCTTTCTTGTAGAGTATTTGTTCTTTCGACTAGTTTAGCTATTTGGGTAGCCTGCTCCTGGATGCTTCTCCGCAGCTCTGCGATGCGCTGCACATAACTCTCGATCGCGCTTTGGTCACCAGATGGTTTCTCTATGGTCACTTCGGATAGTCGTCTGGTCAGGTCGCTTATCACGCTGGCGCGGGCGCTTAGAGCTTCCTGGAGCTGTCTGATCTGGTCTGAAGCGGCGTTCAGTTCATTCTGGAGTGTAGATACTTTTTCATTGAGAGCAATGTTATCTTTCTTGGTGATCTCAATCTCGTGCTCCAGGCTATCTTTCTGCCTCGTCACTTCACTGAGCTGTTGTTGGAGCCTTTTTACTTCGATCTCCATCCGGGCGACTTGGGATTTGGCATTTTCCAGCTCGTGCCTGCTTTCGTCATGCCTGGTGCTGAGCAGTTCCTCGTTACTTTCCAGCAAGCTCTCCGCTTCTTGCAGCCTGGCACTGAGAGCCTCTATTTCTTTCTCCAGCCGGTTCAAGTCCCTAAAGAGCATTGGCATTTCACACCTTCCGGGTTTCTCCAAAGTAGACTGCGTTATGTTGTTCTTTGGCCCTGTTCAGAAGAGTACTTATTCTCTCTCTGAGGGATTTCACCTTTTTGTCCATAGACATGATCTGCCACAGCATCGAGTTGGCCACCTCTGGGTCAACCTCGTCAATATTTATCACGGCTTCACGGTCGAATTCCCATAAGCCCTCCCCCTTGCTCCTGAAACAGGGATACCGTGATAAGAGGCTCAAAACGGTGCGAGGAGAGCACCTGCGTATATAGCTGACTGCGCTGGCTATTGTCTTATAGTGGACGTATCCAGTATGCTCATTGTTTTCGTTACTCAGTGCCTCGAACACCATACATATCGTGTCAAAGATTGAATACTCGGCCTCTATCTCCATCGCTTTGAGGTCTTCAAATATCACGCTATGCTCGTATAGGCCCTTATCAACTTTACACGGGAATACCCTCTCCTCGGTTCTCGCCACCAGCTCTCCATTTACGTATCTCAATACGCGCACTTGTAATTTCTGACCAGTTGAGCGTTCGAATCCTATCTTGATCTCGTAATCCCTGTCTGTCCTCTCGAGGGTTATTATCCCCCCTGGGGGGATGAGGTAGCTATCGAACCATTCCATTAGCCTCGGTCCCCCAAAGCATTTTTTGGAGTAGGAGATCCTTGCCTCGAAGCGCTCACCCCCCATAGCGTCCACGATCCAAATAGGTCGCTCATCAGGCCCGCGTCCCTGCTCCGGGAATAGCCCAATTGTTTTATTATTGAGTGGCACAAGGCCGGCCTCGCGGTAGCCCACGGGCACCGCTATAATTGCGTACTTTCGTTTTGCGTACTTAGGTTTAGTGCGTTTGATGGGTCTGGCCGCCTTGGACCTGGTTCTTTGGCTTCTCTTGTAGCGGGAGGAGACAGCGGGGATGGCTTTTCTAGTTGGTTTGCTGACGCCCGGTGCTGCGTGCTGAGCGGCCCATGTGAATGGTGGGCTATCTCTTCCCTTCACAAACAAGCCGGAATTTTCCAGGCACCATCCTACGATGAACCGTTGGACCGGATCGGATGGGTCTTCCAGAATGCCATGCACGATTTGGTCCAGGGTAGCGTACTGGGCGTACTTGATGAGAAAGGCCTCTATTGTGGTGGGTAATTCGTTTAATGAATCAGACATCAACTCATAAATGAACCATTGCCTATCATATGTCACGAATCTATTATCTTCACGTAGCTTTGCCTTAAGAGCGTCGCGGCAGGGTTCCCCCACTTCTTCCAATATGCTTGCTGCAGCATCTGCCGACTCCAGATGTTTCAGCTCCAGGTCATCCGGCATAGTGCGGTAGTAGGTTTTGGAGCAGAAGAACTTTTTCTGGATGCCTTCAAATCTTATGTAGAATCCTTTATGTATGCTGCCGTCGCTTTTTGGCAATTCCGCAGGCTCTTTGCTTTCAACGGTGGCGATTCTCCCCAATGTTCCCACGTATACTCTCTGTCCGACCTCATAGTCTGATGACTTTTGGAATATCACAGTATCTGGGGGAATATCAACGCATTGAATCCGTTCGTCCCTCGATATAGCTATTCTCCGCTCCAGGAGGCGCCTGGCCAACATATCGGTAGTACATGGCACTCCCTCGGAGACTATGTACTCTACGAGGTAGTTTAGATCATCGGCATCAGGTGTGCACAGGTTAACAACTAAGTCTGACATCGTATCCTTCTTCACCCTAGACCTCCCACCCGAGTTTTTGCCCGGATTCCAACTGCCGGTACCCTTTTTCCAGCAAAAAGGGCACATCGTAAGAGACTTCGTTGTTCTGGTCGCGAGGTACAAAGCTATGGCGCCTGAAAGTGATATATCCCTCGCTGGCGAGCCGTCTGAATAGAGCTTTCACCTTATTCTGCCTTCCGCGCAGCCACGATAACCGCCCAAAGAATTTGATACCGCGTAAGTTGCGTCTTCGCCCTTTATCGAAATAGTCGTTACCGGTTAGTAGGCGTACTATCTTATTGACGCCGAAGTAGCCTCCGCGTTTTCCTTTTTCCTGATTCCATAAGATAGCTTCGAGTATAGTGAAGGCCGGGTCGAAAACTGCGCTGGGATCGATCAGATCGGATTCGGTTACTGCGGCCCAGGGGAACTCGCCTGGCGCACAATTATCGCAAGTGCCGCAATACGACCTGGTTGATCTTTCCCCAAAGTAGTCCAATATGAATTTGCGGCGGCATTGGTCTTGACTAAGATGGACGTATTCTATCATATGCCCTAGTTTTTCTTCCTGGACTTTCAAATGCTCTGTGACGTCCTCATGAGGCAAACTGAGGCCTGGTGAGGAGAGTAGCTTCTCTGTTCGGTAGATAACGTACCCACGCTGCCATGGGCGGAAGCTAAGGACATTGCGTCTGGTTAGTTCGTTAAGCACGTCCTCTATCTCTATTGGGCTAAGCCCTGATGACTGAGCTATGTCGATCAAGTTCAACTCGTTTCTGCTTCTCGGCCCGTAAGAGTGAGTGTGTGCGAGCACTTGTTCCATCACTTTGCGAACATGTTCGGGCTGCGATTGTATTGCCGCATCGAGATATGCCCTTGTCCCGTGAATGCGCATTACTCCGCGAATAGCCACGTCCTCTTCTCTGCGCAGGTAATCCGCTGTCTCCAGGATATGGCATATTACCCGCAAGGTCTGTTCCTCGAGTCCGTAGGCATCGGCCATCTCCAATGGGTTGACGTACACGGGGTCTGAGGGTGCCTCTCGTAGGTACCTGTAAAAGACATCGAAGTCAATCTGATCGGGCAATGAGGTTGCCCTGAAGTAATCATGGATTCTTCTATCGCTTCTGTGGTAAATGAGCACACAATACGCCGGCTCCCCATCGCGCCCGGCTCTCCCTGCTTCTTGATAGTAGCTTTCTATATCGCCTGGCATATCATAGTGGATAACGTACCGTATATCCGGTTTATCCACTCCCATGCCAAACGCCTTGGTGGCCACAACCACGTCTACCAGGCCTTCGTCGAACATTTCTTGAACCTGTGAGCGGGAGTAGGAGTCCATTTTCCCGTGGTAGGCTCTTGCCCTATAGCCAAACCAGCTTAGACGATTGGCGATCTCCTCTGCCGTTCCAGTGGTTGCCACATAGACGATGGCAGGGCCTATTTGGTTGTGCAGGATCCTCTGGAGCACTCGGAACTTCTCTGTGAGGGAGTTAACCTTATAGACTTTGTAGTATAGGTTAGGCCTGTCGAACGATGTGATTTTCTCTTCTGGTTGTTTCAATTCCAGGCTTGATCGGATCTCATCTTTGATATTCTCAGTGGCCGTGGCGGTTAACGCGACTACAGGGGGCCGTTTTTTCAGCGAAGAGAGGAATCTATTGATGTATAGGAAATCCGGGCGAAAATCGTGTCCCCACATAGAAATACAGTGGGCTTCATCGACTACGACCTGGACGATGTTAGCCGCTCGCAACGCGCCCAATAGGGCCGGATCTCGTAGCCTCTCCGGCGAGATGTAGAGCAGGCGAAGTTTTCCCTCTGCTACACGTCGTAGAATTGTTTCCCTTTCGAGGGCATCCTGCCCGGAGACGATATAGTCGGCGCAATAGATCCCGCGCTGGTGTAGCGAGTTTACTTGGTCTTTCATCAAGGCGATCAGTGGGGATATAACTACCGTTAACCCATTCCTCAGTAGGGCAGGTAGCTGAAAGGTGAGGGACTTACCTGCTCCGGTGGACATTAGCACGATCACGTCGCGGCCTGTTAGTATAGATTTCACAACGCTTTCTTGAGTGTTATTTTTAAAGCCGGGATGTCCAAATAATATCTTCATGGCGGACAATATATGATCTCGCTTTAATTCGTATTCATCTTCGCTAAGATATGTGCTTTCCAATGTATATTTTGATAATGTAACATCAATGTCCAATACAGTTTGTTCTGGTAACGATGCTATAATCTGGTCAATCCCTTCGAGTGACATAAAATCAGCTATCATCCGATAAGTGGCTTTTCTACTACCTTCCGCCCCTTCATTTCGAGCATAGCCTGGCAATGATTGCAACACTTCCCAGCTATAGCTTTTGGTATGTATTCGCTTGTCGAAGAGCAGTACCACCCCCCTATCGTCAGCTTTGCGTAAAAGCCGACCAAACCCTTGTTTGAACATGATAATTGTCATTGGCAGTATGAAGAGGGGGAACTCTGCGCCGTCGCCATATTGTCTCATCCTGGCCTCGATGATTGGCTCGAAAATCATCGGGAATGGCAGTTTCTCGATGAGGATGTAGGAAAGCGCTGGGCCTGGCACATCCAGTCCTTCCCAAAAACTGCGTAACCCGAACAGTACCGACTCCTCTATATCGGCGAAGTCTTCTTGCAGCGCGCGGTTGCTGACTTCAGGGGTCTGGACCAAGAGGGGAATTCCCGCCTCCTCCAGCGGTTTACGCACACGCTCTGCAACTTGCTCCATGCGCTCCCGCGATGAGAACAGACATAGTGCCCTCCCTCCGGTGAAGGTTATCATTTGCCGGTATTCCTCGCTGATCTCTTCCACAAATCGGGCGATTTCCTTTTGGGTGGGCAGGGCTTCTATGTATCTTGGCAGGATCAGCAGTGCATTGTTCTCATAGTCGAAGATCGGGGGAAGCTGCACGAGGTCATTGTCACCCAGCAAATCGCCAAGCCCTAGTCGGTCTATAAAATAGTCGAAACCCCCATTCGCAACTGTAAGGGTAGCGGAAGTGAACACACAGCCTTCCAGGTTTTCGTAAAGCCCTTCGCGCAACTCCCTGTCGACCCTCAGCGGGGCACATTTAATAGCCCATCCGAATGTCGGCTCACCTTCGCCGGTCTGCCTCTCAACGACCTCTAGCCAGTAGACGTTTTTGGTGTTGTTCGCCTTGGGCAATTCGTTCAGCTTCGCCTTATGTTCGAACACAAGGCGTCCTATACGGTCGATTTCATCGACAAGATCGATGCCATGAGAGCTCTGGGTTGCTTTCAGTGTCTCTTTTAATTTGGCTATAATTTCTATAACCCTGCCCATCTCCGCTACTAATGCAGAGAGGGCTACACATAGCTCATAAGCTTGCCTATCTGCCCTTATATCATATGTTAACCTGAGCTTTGCCCCGTGCCTGGGATGTATCTTCCTGGCCCTGCGTTTGAGATAGTCAGCAGCTTCCTCTCCGAAGTTAGTGACTAATGCGCTTATGCGTCTGCGTGCTCCCATGAGCTTGCGGGCATTGGCATTCACTTTGTCTCCGGCATTGGATGCTATTAATCTTGGTGCAAGCCCTCGGTTTGTTTGATAATCCAGAATGCGACTAAATGTGCTTTCCAGGCTATCCGACGAAACCTCAATGGTGAGCGCATTGGTGATAGAATCTTCTAGGTCGTGGGCCTCGTCCACGACTAAATATCGGATTGGCTCCCCGAAAAATGCCTCCCAGCCTTTGGTGACGAGGAGTGAATGGTTGACGATCACCAGGTCAGCGGCCCGTGCACGTTCATAAGCCCTTCTGGGCATACATGAACCTCGATAATCACATCGATAACCACTTACATTATTGGGCAGGCTATTGGTTGCTGGGGCGCTCTCCGGCTCCCCAGCGGAGATCTCTCGCTTGAGGCTGCTCAGGATCGGGTATGTTTTCTCCAGCCAATAGCTCATCTCGCCCAAATCGCCGTTTTTGGTGTGCGCGAGCCAATGCAGTATGTAGAAAAGAGCGACTCTTTCATCCAGACTCGCCTTTTCCAAGTTAAGCTCATCATAAAGTCTGGCCAGCCTTGCTATGCAGACATAATTACTCACACCTTTGAGTATCTGATACGTGAAAGACGTTCCTGGTAGCCTGCTCAGGTCTTCCAATTGCTTTCCCAGTTGATCTTGTAAGTTTTTGACGCTGGTTGATATAAAAACTGGCATCCCTACAGAGCGCGAATAATCAACAGCGGGCAGTAGATAGGCCAATGTTTTACCCGTACCTGTTGCTGCCTCTATCATCTTGAAACGTCCGTTATCGAAGGCTTCGCAGACCTGCTTGGCCATCTCTATCTGTTCTGCTCTCTCTTCGTATCTCTCCCCCAGTGCTTGATGTAGTTTGCCGCCTGCCTGGAAATATCTTATTACCCTTTCGCGATCGAAAGGCCTGGTCGGGAAGCATCGGTAGGGCGCTGCCTCGTCAGCAGAGGGGATAAAATTCTGGATGTCAACCGGCTCTGTTGCCGGTTGTACCGATTGACGGATAAGGGAAGAAAGGGGATACTCCTCCCTGGGCAACAATCTTAGCCACTCAGATAGTACTTCGTCTGGAAGGGAATTCAACTCACTCCGGAGGCGTTCGAATAGGTGCCATGTAATTAACACGTCGTATCTTGCGTCGTGGTAGGTGCGTCCTTTAGCGCCGAAATTCTCGATTAGCTGTTTAAACTGGGGGTCGCTGTCTATATCCTGGGGGAGGAATTCTTCTCTGAGAGCACCCAGTCGATACGTACTCAGCGAGGGGCGAATCATCACGGCCAGTTCCAGAGTATCCAGAACCGCGTTTGTAATGTCGTTATGGCCCATGCGTTCCACCAGGGTATGTCGGATAAAGCCTAGATCGAATCTGGCGTTATGGGCTACCAGTGGCAGATCGCCAACGAAATTAATAAGTTCACCGATCGCTTCTCCTATAGGGCGGGCCTCGAGGAAATCTTTCTCGGAAGCGCCGGTCTTACGTCTGATAATCAGCGGTATATTCTCGCCGGTGCCCACGTATGACGAGAAGATAGTCGGAGTTGGCGCCCCATTTTCCACCTTCAAAGCCGCTATTTGGAAAATATCACCTGTAGAATAATCCAGACTCGTGGTCTCAATATCGATAACTACGTATGAATTAGTGTCTTCGATAGGTAGAGCACACTTGGGAAGTGTGTCGTACTTGCGTTTCATGTGGAGAACGGGGGATTCGGCGGCCTGTGGTTTAGGAGGGGGACGGTTTTCCAGTGCTGCCCGCAAGGTGAATTTGTCCCCGTGGAGTCTGGTGAACACATCGTTATGTTCCAGTACCTTGCGGATGCTGGTCTGCCCGGATTGGAACCCTCGATCGCGCAGTCGACGCTCTATCTCGTCTGGAGTCAGGCCCTCAGGCTCTTCCTCTAGTAGGCTCTGGATTTCCACTCCGAGGGGGGAGTTCGGACTCAGCACGGCCCGCCTCACATGTCAATATCAGCCCGTGGTACATATCGTTGCCAATATTATTACATAACGTTCCATACAGATCAAGCAGTTTTTCAAATATGGTGGGATTGGTCTGGCGCCGGTACATCCCCGGCGATACCGTACCTGGTGAGGAGAGCGATGAGTTACGCTTCAGGATCGGCCATCGCAGGTGCAGATGTTCTCACTATTCTTTAGGCCAGGTGCCTGTCAATAGGGGAAATAGGGCCTTGATGGACAGGTAACCGATGGCCATTGTCAGCACGGGGTCCAGGACACAGGTGAGCGCGGGATCGTTTTCGTTTCCTCGAAAGATGAGCACTGTTATAGGGAGTAAAACAGCGTAACCCGACAGGAATGCCGTCCCATTGGCTACGCCTATCTTCTGGTGAGAGGAAATCACCGAGGCCAGGGCAACTCCGATTAGCATGGAGACGACTTCGTACTTGAAGAACGGTATCTCTCCTATCGGAGTTCCTTGTATCGAATACAAAAAAGTTCCCGGTTCGACGATTAAAATGCAAAGCCAGGTAGCAATGAAGCTGGCCACACCTCCCAATATAAACAGAATATGGGGAGGGAGGAGAAAAATGTCGATGACGGAGCGCGTATTTCCTCTATTATTGTTCATATCGACCTGCCGCTCATATTGCTGCAGATAGCATCCTGATCCCGTACATTAGATGGGAGAGCGGAGTGTCTATTAGGTACGATGGCAAAGTAGGGTTAGATGCAAGGGGCCAACGTATAGTTTTTTCTCCTCACGAAGTACGGGAGACACCAACGCTACCATTATAGCGTAAAGGTCAGACGAACGCGAAGCTCATCATATTCAGGAGTCCCGAAAAAGGTATGTTGTAGGCAGGTATGGGGGCCGGGTGTGCGGCCTCGGTTCATCGTATAACCGGCCACCATACCTGCCAGCCCGCTATTCGACTGTGACGCTAACCTCTTCCATCAGGATGTCCGGGATGTCCCAGCTTTTCTGGCGCATCAGCTCGTAAAACGCCCGGCGGAATATCAACCGTGCCTCAACCGTAACCGGGCCTGACCCCGGCGCCGCGAATGTATAGCTCGATGTAGCGGTCTGGAGCGCCGGGATGCGGGTATCCTCGCGGATGCGGGTGGGCATCCAGTAGGCGCCACTTGGGTATATCTCCGTCCATATCTCTTGCAGTATTTTGGCGAAGTAGACCCCTGGCTCGCCCGCCAGGTCACCGGCCCAGTCCGGCAGCACCGGCCCAGACGCAAGCGGGAGTTCATTCCCATCCGCATCGGTTGCCGTGACGATCAGGAATATCTGGCGCAATGGCGAATCGGTTGGGATGTGGTGCCCTGCGCCAGTATTGGTCACCGCCACCATGACGCGGATCTCATCGCCATTCCGACCGGCGGTCACTTCAACTTCGGCGGTGTTTTGCAATAGCTCCTCATCTGCCGCCCCCGGCATCCTGTGGCTGAATATGGTGCTGGGGTCGCGTTCCAGGCCGCCTTGATCTGGCCGGGCGAAGTAGCTCGCTCCCAAAGGCGGCATGTGGCAGTCCTGACAGGTCTGGCCGGTCTCCGGGTCGCTGTACGGGCTTTCCAGCCACTCGCCGAATGAGTTATATACGACGGTATCCCAGAAGACCCCGAAGTGGCATGGCGCACAGAATTGGCTTTGGGTCATCACCGGCAGGTATGTGTCCTCACCCGGCGCGACGTCATCGTATGGGCCTGCGAAGTATTGGTGACCCTCCGGTGGCCTGCGGAATTCGTAAGAGAGCACGCCGGGCATGTTCGGATAAGGCATCCCGCTTTCGGGGTCAAGGCGCACGTCCCACACCTTGTGGCAGAAGTCGCACGGGATGCCTTCTGCCGGCACACCGGTCAGTTCGGTCGGGTTCACGCCGTATGGGGCGTTCACCGAGGCTGCCGGGGTATGGCAAGCCGCGCAGTTCCCGTCGGTATTTGGAAAGTCGAGTTTGTAGCCGGGGCCGTAGTAAGGCTCGTTTGGATCGGGCCGCAGGGGGAAAGTGCCGTAGTCACGGCTGTAGCCGTAACGAGTGGGCGGACTCTGATTGCCGTATACATCGGTCCCGTTGTACATGGTGATGAACCGGATGTTCTGAGCGCTCTGTGAATGGGCGTCCTGTAGCCATTCGTCGACCGGCAGGGTGAAATCCAGATCGGTGCCCTCGGCGCTATGGCACGCCGCACAGCCCTGATCTTCTCCCTCGCCGGGATGGTAGACCGAGGGCATCCATTCGTAGCTCTCGTCGTCGTAGTCGTGGTGTGCCTCCAGTTCGATCTCGACGTCGGTCTGCCCGGCGGTTACCTCGACCGTACCGGCGCAGAAGTACCCACGTGCCCAGGCGGTCAGGTTATAAGGCCCTTCGCCGGGTAGCTCCAGGATGAAAGAGCCATCGGGATTCGTCGTGGTGAAGTACCCTGTGGTTTGCACCCGGACGGTTGCCCCGCCGACCGGATTCCCCTCTTCGTCTACCACCGTGCCGGTTACCACGTACCCGGTCTGGGCGGGGGCCATGCCATGTCCTTCGGCAACCTCCAGCAGCCTTTCCGCAATTGGGTATGGGTCGGCAGCCGCACCCTGGTAGGTGCTATTGTACGACGTGGTGACTCGGAATATCCTTCTCCCGTCAAGCCAGGCGATCCATCGGGCATCCTGGTAGTGTTCGGCCTGCATACGGGTGATGCGCCCCCATTTGGCCGGGAATCCGTGGAATCGACCGGTTTCGTCTGCTTCCAGGGTGTCAAACGCGGCCTGAGCAGCTTCGTCCGACGGGTAGACGGTTATCTCGATGATATGGTCTGCTCCTGCCATGACGGTTTGGGAGACCCTGTACGTCGCGATCCCATCCGATATTTCGGAGCGGCTCTGTGGGAATCCCCAGTTCAGGGCGCGGGCCACTTCGGCCAGCACGACTGATTCCGGCGCCGGGGTTGGGGTGGATGTGATCGAAGACGCGGTCGGCGCGGATATGAATGCCAGTGCCATAGCGCCGGCTGTGATTAGTGCGAGAAGTGTCCATTTCATGGTGAGTCCTCCATTTAGCGCTGGCGCCGGTGGGGGGCCGGGCGGGGAGCGATGTGCGGAGCACATCGCGGTCGGGCGCCGCAGGCGCCCGACTAGGCGCCTTACGGCGCCGCCCCGCCCGGCCCCCGTGATGCGTGCGCTCAGCGCACATCCATGCGATAAACACCGTTTCCATCCGTCGCAACGTACACACGTTCCCCGTTTGCCGAGACCGCCAGTCCCAGCAGTGAGCGATTAAGCAGCCCCTCGTTGATCCGTTGCCACGTGATCCCCCCGTCATACGAGACATAGGCGCCGCTGTAGTAATCAGTGGCGTAGACGGTCTGGGGGTTTGTCGGATCGAACTCGATCTCGTGGATCGAGCCATTGACCTCCAATCCGGCGATACCTTGCTGCCATGTTACGCCGCCGTCACGCGACACGATAGCGCCATATCGCTCGATGGCCGCTATGATGTAGTTCGGATCGTTTGGAGAGACGGCGACTGCCCTGAAGATGGCGCCGTTGCCGGAATGCAACGTATCCCATGTGACGCCCCCGTCGTGAGAAACCATTAGTCCGGACGTTGTGGCGGCGTAGAGGGTATTAGCGTTATCCGGGGCGACGGCTACATCGAGCACATTAAGCCGGTCTCTGGCGTCCCAGATCAGCTCCCAGGTAGTTCCGCCGTCGTGCGAGGCCATAACCCCGCCCATGAGGAACTCCGAGCAAGTTGGCTCGTGCTTGACCAGGCAATCCTCTTCAGAGAGACCGATGTAGACTATATTCGAGTCGGACGGTGCGAAGGCTATCGTCCCCGGCGACATACCCTCGCGCAAGGCGATCACGGAATGCCAGCTCATTCCCCCGTCGCTGGATTCGGCGATGACCGGCCCAGTCATACCGATCAGGATATGTCCGGGTCGCATCGGGTCCGCCGATACCGAGATACCTTCCATAAAGGCCACAGTTGTATCTCCCGTGCTTATGGGATATGTTCTGCCGAGCCACGAGTTGCCACCGTCCGGTGTGTACCACACCCCGCTGCGCCCTATGGCGTAGACTGCGTTGGCATTCTCTGGAGAGAGCGTCACCTCGCGTATTTGAGCGCCCGTATAGCCCTGGCTGGCATTACTCCACGTTCTGCCGCCGTCCTCGCTGAGGAAATTGCCGCCGCCATAGTTATTGACGAATAGGCGATTTGGATCGCGGGGGTCGCATTGGATGTCTATTGGGAACCCGGCGATGACGCCTGGTGACCCCCACGAGTCGCCCTCGGTAGTGCGCGTCCAGGTCTGTCCGGCGTCCTCACTGCGGTAGAAGCCTTCCCGGCTGCCCGCGTAAGCGATATTCGGATTAGCGGTACAATACTCGACCGAGCTGAAGACCTCGAACGCGCTCAGCACCTGTTCCCAATGCTCACCGCCGTCGGTGGAAAGGTAGACACCTGTCGGACTGGGCAAATTTTGTTCCATCAAGCCCTCGATGAACGGCAGGATCTCCGGCTCGAAGACATGGCCTGCCGCTGCCAGCAAAATATCCGGATTCTTCGGATGCATTGCCAGGCTACCGATATAGAGCATCCGCAGGCCGCTTTCATAGCCGATGACACGCCAGGTCTGGCCGCCATCGGTTGACTTAAGGATGCCCAGGCCGCCGAGCGGGTTATCAGGAGTAGCCGTCTCACTGGTTGCGCCACGGTCGAAGATGCCGGTGGACACGATCAGCACATTTGGGTCGCGCGGATCGATCCACATGTAGCGTGTCAGGCTTGAGGGCATTCCCCCGTCCCAGATCAGTTGCCAGCTGGCGCCGCCGTCCGTCGTCTTGTATATCTGGCCGCCGGTGCCGGAATTCCACGTGCGAGGCCCGCCCAGTGACTCATCGATCGTCTCGGCCATCGCGTAAACGATGTCTGACGAGCGCGGGTCCACCGTAAAGCCACGGAACGTCAGTCCGTCATATTGGATCGTCACCCCGTTATCGCGTTGCTCCCACGTGCGACCGCCGTCGGTCGAGCGATAGATGTGGCCGGTCACATCGGTGCCTGCCCAGACTATATTTGGATTGAGAGGGTCAACCGTCAGGCTGAAGATCGGAATCCAATCGCCGGTAGGCCCGGATTGCGGTGGGATACCGGTATTGCTCGGCTGCCAGGTCAGGCCATTATCGTAGCTGATCGAGACGCCTGCGAAGTTATCCGTCACGTACCAGATATTTGGATCGTTGAAGTTGTAGCGGATGTCGTAGCCCAGGCCGCCGGGCGGGCCGCCGGTGCGTATCCAGGTCAAATTCTGGCGGGGCGGAGCCGCCAGGATGTTCCCGGTGAGCAAAGCTAATGCCAATAAAGTCGTTGCCGCTATAGTCAAACGGACATCGTGTTCCATCGCTCTTCCTCACGGAGTCCCTAACCTATAGACGCCGTTGCCGTCTGTCGAGGCGTACAGAACCGACCCATCGGGTGAAAGGGCCAGGTCGAACACCGTGTAAATATAGAGGCCATCTGCCAGGCGCTGCCAGGTTGTGCCGTAATCGGTGGAGAAGAAAACACCGGAGATACCGGATGCGGCGTAGAGCAGCCCCGGCACGTTAGGGTCGGCCACTATACGATGTATTGGCTCGTTTGGGTCCATGCCTGCGGCGGATACCTCCCAGGTTTGGCCGCCGTCGGTGGAACGAACCACGGCATGTGAGAACGTGCCCAGGTAGATATACTGCGGGTTAGTGGGATCGAAGACGATAGACGAGATGATCACGCCTGGGTGTCCCATCCAGGCCACCGCATCTGGGTCGGGAGGGGGGCCGGTTGCGGCGAAATCGTCCAGCGACTGGAGCCTCTGCCAGGAATCCCCGCCATCGTGGGTGATGTAGAGGCCGTCACCCGCGCCCGCGTAGACGGTGAGTGGATCATTTGGGTCTGCCACCATGTCCATCGCGCCCACGGTGTCAAAAGGCGACTGGACGTGTTCCCACGTAGCTCCCCCGTCGCGAGAGCGGAAGAATCCGGGCGATGGGCGACCGCACTCACCGAGCAAGCCATTGAGGCACGAGCCGGTGGCGAATGCAACGTACACATAGCCGGGATTTGCCGGGGAGACGGCCATAGCGCGTATGTTGGTCATCAGCAGACCGCTGGGATTTTCTGGGGCTGGGGGCACGTGGAATTCTGGGTTGGCGACCGGACTGTCCTGCCAGGAATTGCCGCCATCGTGACTTATCCATATCGTGCCACCCGAGGCCACCATCATATCGGTAGGTGGCGCGCCGGCGCGCGAGGAATAAAACAGCATACCCCAACCGGGGCCGGGGCGGTGATCGACCGGGCCGGCGCCCACCCACGTATACCCACCGTCATCGCTGCGGAAAAAGCCGGTATTGGCCGAGGCGTAGACCGTGGAACTGCTCCACGGCGCCACCCCTATTGCCTTCATTTCGGCGCCGGTATAGCCCCTGCTGGCGTCGACCCATGTCTCTCCGCCGTCCTCACTGAGGAAGTTGCCGCCGCCGTAGTTATTGACGAATACCCTATACGGATTCCGGGGATCGACCTGCAAGTCTATCGGCACACCAGGTCCCCTATCCGGGGAGCCGAGCCGGAACCGTTGCCAGGTTTGACCGGCATCATCGCTGCGGAAGAAGACCCCTTCCCCTGCCGCGTACCATATATTGGGATTGGTTTCGGATATTTCCACGGCCTCGGTCTCGCCTTGCTCGGCCAGCATCGCCGGTTGCCACGTATCGCCGCCGTCGTAAGTGACGTAAACGCCCGATTGCGGCCCCTGCATCCCGACCGCCGCGATCAGGATGTCCGGATTGGTTGGGTGCATGTAGAGGCTGGGGATGAATCTACCGCCCAGGCCGTTATTCTCGTTCAGCACCGTCCAGGTCTGGCCCCCGTCATCGCTGCGCAGGATGCCCACGCCGCCCGGATCGCCGGTCTCCCAATTCGCGTTGAACGCGCCCCGGTCGAATATCCCGGTCGAGACGTAGATGCGGTTCGAGTTACGCGGATCAACCCAGACGTAACGGGCCAGATTCTCCCCCTCCCAGATGCGGAACCAATTCTGTCCCCCGTCTACGGACTTATAAACTTCGCCGCGCGTGCCGTGGTTGCCCGGATACTCCTGCTCCACAATGAACGACTCCACCTCGACGCCTAGGTAGAGCACGTTCGGATCGTTGGGGTCAACGGTTATGCCACGTATAGTGCGCCCATAAGTCTCCACGCCGTTATCCCATCTTTGCCAGGAGTATCCGCCGTCGGTGGAGCGGTACAGGTGGCCCAGAATCTGGGTGCCCGCATAGACGATGTTCGGATCGTGGGGATTGACGGTGCATGAGAATATAGGTGCGCCGATAGCTCCGGGTGGGATGTCCTCTTCCATACCGGTATTGGATGGGAACCAGGTATGCCCACCGTCGGTACTCATATTGAGGCCGGAGTTGACATCGGTTACGTACATAATGTCGGGGTTATCCGGCCTCATGCGGATGTCGTAACCTATTCCGCCTGGTGGTCCACCCATACGCTCCCAGGTGCCGGCCATATAGGCCGGGGTACCGCCTCCGAGTGAAAGAACCGGGGATTGCGGAACCGATGTGAGCACAGTGACCGAGGCCACAAGTGCCACGATGTTAGCGATTGTGAAATATCTCTTCATCATCAACCTCCTGTAACGGTAGCGAATCGGCGTTGGGTGAACCCCCATGCCCACCCGGTCATCATTCCCATCATCCGCCAACCGGCGGTATCATGTATCCTCACCGGGCGATGATCATCTCGTTACGCATCTCGCCGTTTACCGGTCAGGCCCGGACGGAGCCAAACCCGGCGCCTGCCCGTCAGGGCGTCCCCAGGCGGTACACACCGTCGCCTTCAATCCCGACGTAAAGCACCCTCCCGTCGTATGAGAGCGCCAGCACATTGGCCGAGCGATGAGTCAGGCCGTTATTGAGCGCCTGCCAACTCGTACCCCTGTCCTCGGAGAGGAAGACGCCACCCAGAGGGCTGGCCAGGTAGACGATCTGCCCGTTAGTTGGGTCAACGACTATGCTGGATACCGGCGCCTCCGCGTCCAGACCGGCGCCGACTTGAACCCAACTCATCCCGCCGTCAGCGCTGCGGTAGATACCGCCCATCTCACTCCCGGCGAATATCACGTTTGGATCATTCGGGTCTATCTCCAGCGCCTCCACCGAAACGAATGCCCTATCGCCCGAAACCATCGTCCAGGTGCTGCCCCCGTCGGCGCTCATAGCGATCCCGGCGCCGTATACGGCGGCATAAACCACATTCGGATCGGCTGGGTGCACCGCCACAGCCGATATAAGCGCATGTCCCTCGAACGTCGGCTCGAAAGTGATCCCCCCATCATGCGATACGTATAGCCCAAACACATCTCGATTACACTCCGGGACGTCAATTGCCTCCGGCTCCAGGCACCTATCGGGGGTAACGGCGGCGTAGACCGTATTCGGATCGGAGGGCGCAAAGGCTATAACCCTCACCGGCACGGGCACCCGGCTTATCTCCCACGTTTGCCCGCCGTCGAAGGTATAAAGTATGCCGCCGAAATCGCCGGGCACCGCCAGGGCGTGGTACATATCGCTCGGATTGACCGCCAGCGCCTCTATCTCGTTGAACTTGGCGGGCAGATCGTCCGGCGGATTCACCAGAGCGATCCAGTCATCGCCGCCGTTCTCCGAACGGTACACACCGCTCCTGCTGGCGGCGTAGACCACGCCCGGGTATCCCCTGACGGTAGCCAGGTGATGTACCAGAGCGCCGGTATAGCCGCGACTGGCCGAAATCCACGTCTGGCCGCCGTCCTCGCTGAGGAAGTTGCCGCCCAGGTAGTTATTGACGAAAACCCGCATCGGATCGCGGGGGTCGCATTGCATATCGATCGGGAACCCGGCCACGATTCCGGGCGGCCCCCAGGTGTTATTGGGTCGGCCAAAGCGCTGCCAGGTATGGCCGCCGTCGTCGCTGCGGTACACAGCACTTGTACTGGCGGCGTATGCCACCTCCGGGAAGTTATCGCAATACTCAACGGCGCCGAATATCTCATCCTCGGCGGGCAGCACACGAGTCCAATGTTCCCCGCCGTCCACTGTCAGGTAGACCCCGCCTGTATTGGCGCCGCCATAAGTAGACCAATTATTCTGCCCGGCGGCTGCGAGCAGGACATCCGGGTTTGCGGGGTTCATGTACAGACTGCCTATATACAGATCGAGCAACCCGTTCTCATGTTCCAGCACACGCCACGTCTGGCCCCAGTCTGTGGACTTGAGGATGCCGACGCCGCCTGGGAACCCGGCATCCACATCGGTATTTGCCGCCTCGCGGTCGAAGATACCGGTGGAGACATATAGCACATTCGGGTCGCGCGGATCGATCCAGCAGTATCGGGCGAGGTTATCCCCGCGCCATATCAGCGTCCAATTACGGCCACCGTCGGTGGTTCTATACACCACGCCCTGGGTCATATCCATCTCCAGGCCTATGCGTTCCCCACCGTCTGGTGTCCAGCCGGGGCTGCTTATCTCCCCCATCGCATATACAATATCCGACGTGCGCGGGTCGACCGTGAAGCCACGGAAGGTGAGCGGGCGGAGGTTCCTATCGATCCCGTTATCCATCTCCACCCACGTGTGCCCACCGTCCGAAGACCGGAAAATCTGTCCGGTACCGCTGGTGCCGATCCAGATGACATTTGGGTCGTGGGGGTCTACCGTTGCGCTGAAGATCGGGATAGAATCGCCCGTGGGTCCGAAGATGACGGTTATACCCTGATTGCTGGGCGTCCACGTGAGGCCGTTATCCGTGCTGATGTGAAAACCTGACCAGGCGTCGGTGACATACCAGATATTCGGATCGGCGAAGTTGTAGCGTATGTCATAGCCCAGTCCGCCGATGGGGCCACCTGTGCGCACCCAGGACTCGTTCTGATAGGCCGGCACCCCGGCCTGCGATCCAACATGGGTGACCTGAGCGGTCAGGATGGCGACCGAGAATGTGATCACCATCAACCTGATCGCCGACACATTCCTGAGACTCATCTGGCTATCTCCAAATAACTCTCAAAAAACTCCAAAGTAGGCTCCAGGAACTCGGACGCCACCTCCTGCCCTGGCCCGTCGAAGAAGTGGCCGAATCCCGGA
>JALXEW010000306.1 GCA_027069285.1 Ardenticatenia bacterium
GTCTCAACACCGGGCGTCGGAGGCCGTCGGGCACCGTCCGCCGGGCGCCATCCGCCTGGTGCTAAAGCACCAGGCTACCGCCGAGAAGTCCCTGCGGGACTCGCGTGCAGCCCCTGTGGGGCTTCCCGTCCCCTGGCACGGTGTCTCAATACCGGGCGCAGAAAAGGCCGTCGGGCACCGTCCGCCGGGTGCCATCCGCCTGGTGCTAAAGCACCAGGCTACCGCCGAGAAGTCCCTACGGGACTCGCGTGCAGCCCCGGCGGGGCTTCTCGCACCGGGCGCCGGAAGCCATTCGTTCGTTGGCTTGGTGAGCACCGGGACCGGGGAAGCGCCGATGGCGGCATGTTTCCAAGCAAGACGAATATGTGGCATAATCTCCATAGGATCTTATGGAGCTATATGCGAGGTAAAAATATGGACGAGAAGAAGCTGGACTTCGTGATAGAGGGAATGGACTGCGCCGATTGTGCACTGCAACTGGAAAAAGGCGTGGGCAAACTGGATGGCGTCGAAGCTTGCAAAGTCAATTTCACCATGGCCAAATTGGAAGTTCACGGCGATGTAGCGCCTGAAAAAGTGATGCAGCAGGTGCAGGAACTGGGCTACAAGGCCGTTCCAGTCGAGAGTGCACCCGCATGGAAACCCCGACGCGGCGGGGTCATCGGGTTCCTGGACTTCCTGCTTTCCCGCGCAGATACGCGGATGGCGCTGGGAGGCGGTGCCCTGCTCCTGCTGGCCTTCCTGGCCGGGGCACTGGGTGTACCGGAGGGCGTGAGCAGGGCGTTTTTCATATCCGCGATGGCAGTCGCCGGCTGGCCGATAGCACGTTCTGGCCTGCGCACCCTGATCGTCAACCGCGATATAAACATCAACCTACTGATGACTATCGCTGCGGTCGGCGCGGTGCTGATCGGGGAGACGGCAGAGGGGGCGACGGTGGTATTCCTCTTCGCCATAGGGGAGGCGCTGGAAGGCTATGTGACAGACCGGGCGCGGGATAGCATTCGCGGCCTGATCAGCCTGGCACCGGAAAGGGCTACCGTGATACGCCCTTGCATGGACTGTGAGGAGCATATGGGGCGCGAGGGTTATAACGGTGGCCCGTGCCCGTGGTGCGGTGAGCATGAGACCACGGTGGATGTGAGCGAGCTTGAGGTCGGCGATGTGATATTGGTTAAGCCCGGCGAACGCATACCTATGGACGGGCGGGTGATTGAGGGTGAAAGCGCTGTTAACCAGGCTCCGATCACGGGCGAAAGTATGCCGGTGTACAAAGGCCCCGGAAGCGAGGTGCTGGCCGGAACGGTGAACGGCGATGGCGCACTGAAGGTCGAAGTCACCAGGGTGGCCGCCGATAGCACGATCCGACAAGTGATACGCCTGATAGAGGCCGCACAGGAGCAAAAAGCGCCCGCCGAGCGATTCGTGGACAAATTCGCCAGAGTGTATACCCCGGCGGTGGTGGCGGTGGCAATGGGATTGGCAATACTGCCGCCGCTGCTATTTGGGGCACCATTTTACGATACGCCGGATGGCACACGAGGATGGCTGTACCGGGCACTGGCGCTATTGGTGATAGCGTGCCCATGTGCATTGGTGATCAGCACGCCGGTAGCCGTGATCAGCGCGATCGCCGGGGCGGCGCGAAACGGCGTCTTGATCAAAGGCGGTGCGCATCTGGAAGCCCTGGGCCGGGTTAAGGCATTCGCGTTCGACAAAACCGGCACCCTGACCGAGGGCAAGCCGGTGGTGACCAGCTACCGCGCGGTCGACTGCGAGGAACCGGACGGATGCGATAGGTGCGACGATGTGCTGGCCCTTGCATCGGCGGTCGAGCGACGGAGCGAACATCCCCTGGCACGGGCCGTAGTCGAGGCGGCGGAGAAGCGCTCCCTGGCAACGGTGTACTCCCCCGCCGAATCGGTCGAGGCGATCGCCGGACGAGGCGTGCGCGGCCTGGTAGACGATAGGGCGGTGACCGTCGGGAGCCACGCCTTCTTCGATGAGGAATACCCACATCCTGAGGAGATATGCGAGCAGGTAAGGATGGTCGAGACCGGCGGGCAAACAGCCATGCTGCTAAGCGACGGCGAATGGGTGCGCGGGTATATCACTGTGGCCGATAAGGTGCGAGAATCCAGTATAGAGGCCGTCAAGGCGCTGAAAAACACCGGGGAGATCGAAACTACCGTCATGCTCACCGGCGATAACCCGTCGGCGGCGCAGGCCGTGGCCGATGTGGTCGGCATCGATGAGGTGAAAGCGGGATTGCTGCCGCAGCAGAAAGTCGAAGCGGTGCGAGAATTGCAGAAGCGATACGGATATGTGGCAATGGTAGGCGATGGTATCAACGACGCACCGGCACTCGCCGCAGCCACCGTGGGGATCGCAATGGGCGGCGCGGGAAGCGCCCAGGCTCTGGAAACGGCAGATGTGGCGCTGATGGCCGATGACATGAGCAAGTTGCCATACGCCGTAGGCCTGGCACGCATGACCAACAGTGTGATCGCCCAGAACGTGGCGCTGAGCCTGGCGATCAAGGTGGTCTTCCTGGCACTCGCGCTGGTCGGCGTGGCCACATTATGGATGGCGGTCTTCGCCGACGTGGGTACATCGCTCATAGTCATACTGAACGGCATGAGGCCAATAGGATATACAACAAGGTCTCGCAGCAACGGGTAAACCTCAGTATCATGGACGTTGATTACAAGCCCACGATAATGGAACTGCCTGCCTCGGAACGGCCACGGGAGCGAATGCGCACCCTGGGGCCACAGGCGCTTTCCACCGTTGAGCTGCTGGCGATAATATTGCGCGTTGGCGTCGGCGGAGAAAATGTCCTGCACCTGGCGGAACGGTTGCTGAGCCACTTCGGATCGCTGAGCGGGCTGGCGAGGGCAAATTTCGAGGAGTTGGTGGCCATACGTGGGATGGGGCCGGCAAAAACAGCTCAGTTGCTTGCCGGATTCGAGCTGGGCAGACGTTTACTTGCGGCAGCGCCGGACGAACGCCCACAGGTGAGGTGCCCGGAGGATGTGGCGAACCTGCTGATGCTGGAGATGAGCACACTCCGCCAGGAGCAATTCAGGATCGTGCTGCTGGATACTAAAAACCGCGTCCTGGCAATCCCAACCGTCTACATCGGGAATATTAATACCTCAATAGTCAGGGCGGCGGAGGTTTTCCGGGAGGCAGTCACGAGGAATTGCGCGGCCTTGATCGCGGTACATAACCACCCATCCGGCGACCCGGCCCCCTCTCCAGAGGACGTGATGGTCACCCGGCATCTGGTGGAGGCAGGTAAGCTGCTGGATATAGAGGTGTTAGATCATATTATCATAGGCCGAGGGAGATACACTTCACTCAAGGAACGGGGCCTGGGTTTCGATTAGAGCCTGGAGGTAAGGGCAAATGCCAACTTATCAAGTGATCCTGGTGCCCGCGACGCCGGATGATATTGGCAGATGGGTGGAGGCGGCAACGGAGTATATGAAATTGTTCCGTGGCGTCACGGTGTCATCCGATCCGTCGCCGGGTAACCTCAGACTCTGCGACGTGGTCACCATAGTCGGCGGAGCCGACGAATGGGGCTACGATATAACCGCCAGAGTCCGAGACGCCCGCCCAGACGTCAAAATAGACTATATCCGGGCATCCACCCCGGAGGAGTTAAAGGCAGTCCTGGACGAAAGGGTGTACAAAGGCGAACGCTATGGCACCGCCGAGCCGCAACCGCAGCCATCCGAGCCGGAGTTGCCAGGCGGCAGGTTCCTGGTCGGCCTGCATGGCCGCGCGGATGGCCCGATGGAGGAGCCGGACCTGGAAGTGGTTCGCCGGGCAAAGATCGAAGCGGTGAAGTTGCTCACAACCGCCAGGCCGGAAGATGTGGGCAGGCTCCGCGAGATCAGGTCGGATATGTTCATCATGGCAAGGCTGTTTATGAGCTTCCCCAGGGATCGGGCGATCTCGCCGGAGGAATTCACCAGGGCCTTCCGACCAAATCCCCCCGGTCAGGTCAAGACCGATCTGCAGAAATTCTACGATCAAGGCGTCCGATACTTTGAGATACATAACGAGCCGAATCTGGTCATAGAAGGGTTCGGCGCCTCGTGGCACAGCGGCGCGGAATTCGGCAGGTGGTTCCTGGATGTGGTCAGAGAGCTGAGCGAGTGGTTCCCGGAGGCCAAATGGGGATTCCCCGGATTAAGCCCCGGCTGGGCCTCAGCCGAACGACCACAGGATATGTGGTCGTTCCTGCGCCAGGCAGAATCCGCCATCAAAGCAGCCGATTGGCTGGGGGTACACCAGTATTTCGGCAGTATCTCCGAGATGCGGGCCGATCTGGACGGTATCGTGCGGGAGTACCGCCGCAGGTGGCCGGATAAGCTCGTCATGGTCACCGAGTTCAGCAACCCATATAAGGGCGTCCCAAAGGAAACTAAAGGCCACCAGTACGTCACATACTATCGGCTGGTGAGTGAGATCCCAGGCGTGGGAGCGGCCTTCAGTTTTGTATGCTCTGCCAGCATGTACTTTGAGCATGAGTCATGGCGTGAAGAGGACGGACGCCTGTCGAAGATCGTGGATATAGTCGCCCGCAGGTGAGATGGGTAGCAAGTTCAGACCCGCATATCTGGATCTGCTGGAAAGCGGAGAGCTTGCCCAAAGGGTAAAGCTCGCCTACGAGCATTTGCACAATTGCGACCTCTGCGCATGGGAATGCGGGGTCGACCGTACGGTCAAGACCGGCGCATGTAAAACCGGGGTCGATCCACTGGTCAGCAGCGCATTCCCACATATGGGCGAGGAGGACCCCCTGCGCGGGTGGAGGGGGTCTGGCACCATCTTCTTCGCCAATTGCAATATGCGCTGTAAGTACTGCCAGAATTACGACATCAGCCAGTTGGGCCAGGGAAGTCCGGCCTCGGTCGAGACGCTGGCGGCAATGATGTTGGAATTGCAGGCTATGGGATGCCATAATATCAACTTCGTCTCGCCAAGCCATGTGGTGGCCCCGATCCTGGCGGCAACTTTGATCGCAGCTAAGGCCGGACTCCGCATTCCGCTGGTCTATAATACCGGCGGCTATGACTCTATGGCGGCCCTGGAACTGCTCGATGGGGTGATAGATATATATATGCCGGATATGAAGTACGCCGATCCAGAGGTGGCCAAACGTTACTCCGGCATCCCGGACTATCCGGCCAGGAATCAGGCCGCCGTCAGGGAGATGCACCGCCAGGTGGGCGATCTGGTCATGGACGAGAGGGGGATCGCGCTGCGCGGGCTGCTGGTGCGACATCTCGTGCTGCCCAACGGGCTGGCCGGCACGGCGGAGATCATGAGATTCCTGGCAGAAGAGGTCTCGCGCGATACTTATGTGAATATCATGGCCCAGTACCGCCCGATGTGGAAGGTGGCAGAGGAGAATATCAAGCCGCTCAACCGCCGCCCCACCAGGGCCGAGTTGATCGAGGCTTATCAGGTGGCAGCAGAGGCAGGTCTCCACCGATTCGACAGGGAGATATGGCGCTAACTCTCGCTCGGAGCAGCATGACATGGGAAATAGCAAAGCCAAAAATATACTCACCGGGATACTCATCGCCGCCATCTCGACATTCCTGACTTGTTTGGGGATCGAGATCGCCAGCAGGGTGTACCTGTGGCACTTCGCATCTGAAGAGGAGTTCAGGTGGTATGCCTCCGTCAGGCAAATGGAAAAGCGATATGGGGATGATTGGTATCTGCAAGGCATATATGCGCCCCACAGGTACCTGGGATACTACCCTGCACCGAACTACCAGGATAGCCACGGCAATAGACATAACTCGCTGGGATATAGAGGGGACGAGATTGAAGTGCCAAAGCCACCCGGAGTCTATAGGATAGTCTGCCTGGGAGGCTCCACTACATACTCATCAGGGGTGAGCGACTATACCCAATCGTACCCCTATCTTCTCCAAACTTATCTGCGCGAGCAAGGATACGATCAGGTGGAGGTGGTCAACGCCGGCGTCTCGTCTTATAGCTCGTTTGAGTCTCTGATAAACCTGGAGTTCAGGGTGCTGGACCTTGACCCGGATATGATCATAATTTACCACGGCATAAATGACGTGCACCCACGCCTGGTCTGGCCCCCATCGGCTTATAGAGGGGATAATTCGGGCGCGGCAGCGCCGAATGTGGTTGGCATCACTATGCCGAGCATATGGGAATATAGCACAGCCTTGAGAATCCTGGCGCTCAACGCTCATCTGATAGACCCTTATATATCCGTCAGCAGGGTATTCATCACGAGACCGAGCACCTACTACGCGGACTTGTTCAGAGAGCAGCACTCAAACGGCACTTACCCTTCCGGCATCTTTGAAGAGGTCTCCGCTCAGGAAATGCTGGAGGCAAATCCGCCGGTGTACTTCGAGCGGAATTTGAGGAATATGGTCGCCATTGCACAAGCATCAGGGATAGAAGCCGTCCTCCTCTCATTTTCGTATTCCAGCCTGTTCGACGATTATCCCGTTTCGACGCCTGAGTATCGCTCTGCCCTGGCGGAGGGAAATGAGGTGATCAGAAGGGTTGCAGAGGAGACCGGGGCGCTGTTCTACGATTTATACTCCAATATGCCCGACGGACGTGAGTATTACGTGGATGGCCGCCATTTCACCGCGTTGGGCAATCGGGTGCGCTCCGAGCTGATCGGCGAGTTCCTGATCGAGAGCGGGGCACTGGATGAGGTGGAAACACGCTGAGAGCATGATATACTATCGTGCACGTTTCAACACTTGAGAGCTTAGGAGACGTCGCAGCCTATGGAATTGATCCGAAAAATATGGGACGCCTGGATCGCGTTCTTGCATCTGGTCGGTAATCTTATAGGGCGCCTGGTGCTGACCCTGCTATACTTCAGCGTTGTGGTTCCGTTCGCTTTGATCGTCCAGTTGTTCTCAGACCCCTTCGGCGTTAAACGCCGGGGAAGCACGTACTGGGTCGAACGAGGTGACGGGCCAACTACTCTGGAGCAGGCCAGGGAGCAGGCGTGATGTACATACTCGGAATATCGTGCTACTACCATGACTCGGCAGCAGCCCTGATCCGCGATGGGGAACTCGTCGCCGCCGCCGAGGAGGAACGATTCTCGCGCAAAAAGCATGACTCCGGCTTCCCGCGCAATGCCATAAATTTTTGCCTGCGCCACGCCGGTATCACCGCCGACGATCTGGACTATGTGGTCTTTTACGAGAAGCCCCTGCTGAAGTTCGAACGCATCCTTATGACTCTGCTGAACACCTGGCCCAGGTCGTGGGGCGTCTTCCGAGAGGCGTTGATAAGCTGGTTCAACGAGAAGCTCTGGATCAAAAGCGAGATATTGGCCCACCTGGGAATCCCGGCAGAGAAGTTGCTGTTTTCGGAACATCATGTGTCACATGCATCAAGTGCTTTTTTCACATCACCTTTCGACGAGGCAGCGATAGTAACAGTTGACGGCGTGGGCGAGTGGGCAACTGCCACGGTCGCATACGGACGCGCCGATTGGGATGGTAGCGGCACTAATGAGATCAAGATGCTGCGGGAAATACGCTTTCCGCATTCCCTGGGATTGCTGTATTCGGCGTTCACTGCGTATCTGGGCTTCAAGGTCAACAACGGCGAGTACAAGGTGATGGGTATGGCGCCGTTCGGCGAGCCACGGTACGTGGATAAGGTGTATAAACTCATCAATGTGGCCGATGACGGCAGCTTTACCCTGAATCTGGAGTATTTCAGCTATCCATACGCGCTCAGGCACACGTATAATCGCAAATTCGTCGAGCTTTTCGGGCCGGAGCGAGTGCCAGAATCCGAATTTTTCACGCCGCGCACCCATCCCGGTCGCGACGGGGCGACGGCCAGGGAGAATCAGAGGTTCGCCGATATTGCCGCCAGCATCCAGCGCGTAACCGAGGATGTGATGCTCAAGATCGTCCGGTTTGCACACGAACAGACCGGCAGTCGCAAGCTCTGTATGGCAGGCGGCGTGGCACTCAATAGCGTGGCAAATGGCCGCATTCTGCGTGAGGGGCCGTTCGACGAGGTGTTCATACAGCCGGCGGCAGGCGACTCCGGCGGCGCATTAGGGGCGGCGTTGTATGCCTATCACGTGCTGCTTGGGAAGCCACGTAAGTTCGTCCAGGAGCATAACTACTGGGGCGCCGCTTATTCTACCGACGAGATCAAGGGCTTCCTGGACGCTAACGATGTGCACTACACTTCGTTCGACGATCCGGAGAAGTTGGCCGATCTCGTGGTCGACTCCCTGATGGAAGGTAAGGTGGTGGGCTGGTTCAAGGATCGGTTCGAATGGGGGCCGAGGGCGTTGGGCAACCGAAGTATCCTGGCCGATCCGCGCCGCGAGGATATGAAGCAGATCGTGAACCTTAAGATCAAGTTTCGCGAGCCGTTCAGGCCGTTCGCACCGGTAGTCCTCGAAGAACGGACGTCCGAGTTCTTCGAGATCGAGAATCCCGGAAAACACTACCCGGCCAGGTTCATGCTGCTGGTAACGAATATACCCGAAGATAAGCGCGATGTGATCCCGGCGGTGACGCATGTAAACGGCTCCGGTCGGCTGCAAACTATACGGCGGGAGTGGAACCCGGCGTACTATCGGATCGTCGAGAAGTTCGGAGAGGCAACCGGTGTGCCGGTATTGCTCAATACCAGCTTCAATCTGCGCGGAGAGCCTATCGTGAACACCCCGGCTAATGCGTTCAACACTTTTATGCGCAGTGGCCTCGATCTGCTGGTTATGAACAACCGCTTCGTGATCAGCAAAGAGGATTTGTGATTCAGGAGGTCAAAGTGGCTGAGAAAGGTGGTCTGTTGAGCGGTGTGGGTAAGTTCTTCCGCAAGATGGGCACGAATATGGGCGTGGTCGGCGAGTTCCTGGGCTTCCTCTGGAAGCGTAAGATGTGGTGGCTGATCCCGATGGTGGTGGTGCTGCTGTTTTTCGCCCTCTTGATGATCTTTTCTGTGGCATCGGGAGCCGGGCCTTTGATATACGTCCTATTCTAGTGGGTGGCCGTAGCTATAGGGGGCCGACGTGAAACTGACGATCGGCTTGGCACAGATCCGCCCGCGCCTGGGCGATGTGCAGGCCAATTTGGAAATCCACCTGGACTTCATCGAACGCGCACGCGAGCGCAATGTCGAGCTTCTGTGCTTCCCGGAGCTTTCGCTGACCGGGTACAATCTGCAGGACCTGGCCTATACCGTCGCCGCCCACCCCACACCCGAAGACCCGGTCTTCAGGCCGCTACTGGAAGCCAGCAGAGACCTCGACCTGCTGGTCGGGTTCGTCGAGGAAGACCGCAGACACCGATTCTATATCGCAGCGGCTTACCTCGCCGGCGGACGGGTGCTGCACGTCCATCACAAAGTCTACCTCCCCACGTATACGTTCTTCGACGAGGGGCGTTTTTTCGCCTGGGGCGATTCGATCCGGGCTTTCGATACCCGATTCGGGCGCGTGGGCGTACTGATCTGCGAGGATTTCTGGCACGCCGGCCCGCCATACCTGCTCTGGCTGGACGGGGCCGATGTTCTGCTGCTCACTTCCGCCAGTCCGGGGCGCGGCCTGGATGAGCATCCCCGTCTGGGTAGCTCCAGATGGGTTGAGCTGGTCAATCAGGCATACGCGAGCCTCTTCACTAACTTCGTCGTCCATTGTAACCGGGTCGGATTCGAGGACGGGCTGAACTTCTGGGGCGGCTCGACGATCTTCGATCCAGATGGCGAGCCAGTGCTCAAGGCACCGGACTTCGAGGAGACGCTGGCCGTGGCAACTATCGACCTTGACCAGTTGCACCGCACTCGCAGTCGGTTGCCGCTCCTGCGAGATGAGCGAACCGCTCTCATGTTCCGCGAGCTGGGCCGGATCACCGGCGGGACGGGCATCGTGGAGGACGGGCTGTGGACGAGATAGCCGAGCACCTCAGGATAAATACCGATCTGGCCCGCAAGATAATCGTATCGTTTATCCGGGAAACGATCACTAAGGCCGGGTTCGAGAGGGCAGTGGTGGCGCTTTCCGGCGGGATCGATTCGGCGCTGACATGCTTCCTGAGCGCCGAGGCAATGGGGCCGGAAAATGTCCTGGCGATCAGGATGCCGTATGCCACCT
>JALXEW010000307.1 GCA_027069285.1 Ardenticatenia bacterium
CATAGCGATAGAAGCCACCAGACAGAACCCGGCGAAAGTGGGGAAATTGATCCTGGCATCCACGCTCTACTGGGGGCCAAAAGTAGTGATGCCATCCCAGCGGGCGATGGAGTTGCTGACAAATCGCAGCGGTGACCCGATGGAATTGATCCGGCGCGGGATCGAGGTTTCGACCGCTCCGGGCTTTGCCGAAGGCAACCCCGACGTGGTGGAAAAACTCATCGAGCTGCGGCTCAAGAGCAACCAACCGCCGGAGCAGTACCTGAGACAATCCGCCGCAGGTGGCTCATACACCATGACCGGCGACCATATCACCGATCCGGCCCCGATCGATAAGCCCACACTGCTCACCGTGGGCGATGCGGACGAGGTGGCGCCTCCCGCCAACAGCGAGATGATCGCCGAGGCCTGGCCGAATGCCCAATTGCTGATCATCAAGGGAGCCGGCCACCTGCTCAACATCGAAAAGCCGGATGAGTTCAACCGGGCCGTGATCGACTTCCTAAAGGGGTAACGTGAACCGTTTTGCACGCATCGCCGGGGTTGGCCGCTACGTCCCGGCCAGGCGGATCACCAACGCCGAGATCGAGGAGATGCTGGGCGAACCGGTAGATCAATGGCTGCTGGAGCATACCGGAATAGCGGCCCGGCACGTGATGGCACCCGACCAGGTTACATCCGATCTGGCAGTGGCGGCGGCCCGACACGCGCTCGAACAGGCCGGGTTGACCCCCCAGGATGTCGATCTTTTGATCCTGGCGACCGATACGCCGGATTACATCTCGCCCGGCACCTCATCGGCGGTGCAGGCCAAACTCGGGGCGGTCAACGCCGCCACCTTCGACATCAACAACGCCTGCGCGGCGTTCGTATACGGCCTGGACATCGCCGCGCGCTACATCGCAACCGATCCGGCATACGACGTGATATTGCTCATCGGCGCATACGGCATGACGCGCTATCTGGACTGGTCGGATAAGCGCACCTGCACGCTCTTTGCCGATGGGGCCGGGGCGGTCGTGCTGGTGCCGGGCGACAGGCAAGGCTTCCTGGGCGGCTACCTGTACGCCGACGGCAGCTACTGGGATCACATGGGCATATATGGCGGCGGCACGTTGGCCAGGTACGATTGCCCGCCCACGCTACGCATCCGCAAGCGTTACCCACCCGACGTGAACCTGGAAATGTGGCCCAGGCTGGTGCGCGGACTGATGGAAAAGATCGGCCACGAGGTTGCGGATATAGACTTCATACTCTTCACCCAGATCAATCAGCCGGTGATCCGCGCCGTGATGTCCGATCTCGGCCTGCCACTTGAGCGTACACACTGGATCATGGACAAATGGGGCTACACCGGCTCGGCCTGTATGCCGATGGCGCTTTCGGACGCTATTGAGCGCGGCACAGGCCCTGCTGCCGGCGACCTGGTGGTATTCTGCGGCTCCGGAGCCGGACACGCGATGGGGGCGGTGGCATTCAGATGGTAACGGAGATCACCAGGAACCCGAATCGGGTTTTATGGCCTTTGGGACTGAGCACAGCGCTCTCGCTGATGGGTGATGCCACGATCTACACCGTGCTGCCCACGCATACCCAGGACGCCGGGATCGAGCTTGCCCAGGTGGGCGTGATGCTTTCGGCCAACCGCATCATCCGCGTATTCCTCAACGGGCCGGCAGGGATGTTTTACAACCGGGTGCCACGCCGCCTGCTTTACACGGCCTCGGTGTTTTTGGGCGCCTTTTCCACCCTGCTTTACGCGCTGAGCAACGGCTTTTGGCCCCTGCTCCTCGCCAGGTTACTTTGGGGCATATCCTGGGTGGGGATATGGGTCGGCGGCAACATCATGATCCTGGACATCGCCGGCGAGGACGACAGGGGAAAATGGTCGGGCCTCTACATGATGTGGTTCTTCTTAGGGGCGATGGTTTGCAGGCTTGCCGGCGGCCTGATGACCGACATGATCGGCTACCGCAACGCGATGTACGTGGGCGCCGTGGTGACGGCCCTGAGCGCTTTTGCCCCGTTGCTCTCCCTGCCGGAGACGCGAAACTGGCATCCGGCACCGGAGAAGTTGGCGCCTGACCCGAAAGCTTTGGCCGCCACTTGGTGGCGGCGACCTGGCATCATCGGCGTGGTGGCGATGACGTGGATAATACGTTTCGTCTTCGGCGGCGTGGTCGGCGCAACGCTGGCGCTATTGATGCAGGAGCGGCTGGGCAATACCGTGGAGATCGGGACCGCGACGATAGGCGTCGCGACCGTGACCGGGATCGTGTCGGCGTTTATGACCGGCACAAGTATGCTCTCATCGCCGGTGATGGGTGATGCTTCCGACAAATTCGGGCGCTGGCGGGCGGCGCTGGTGGCCACCCTCATAGGCGGTGTGGGCGTGGCGTTACTGGCGTTTGGCAGCCCGCCGATCCTGGTAGTGGCGATCGCGATGAACGCCATCTCGTCCGGCGGTCTATCGGCGATCAGGACGGCCATCGCCGGCGACCTGGCCGGCGATTCGCACAAAGGGCATCTGGTCGGCCTGGTTCAAACGGTCGGCGACGGGGCCAGCGGGATCGCGCCCCTGGTGGGTTACGCCCTATTGCCGACGGTCGGGCTTGCCGGCGTGTATCTGCTCTGTCTGGTCTTTTTCGCTCTGACCGTGCTTACGATCTGGCCGCACGCCACCGGGGAATTCATGGGCAGGGCCGCCGGGAGTTAAAGCTCGCCGAGCGCTGAAGCCCGCCGGGAGCTAAAGCACCCGGCTACCGCCGAGAAGTCCCTGGAGGGACTCAGGTGCAGCCCCTGGGGGGCTTTTCGCCCGTTAGCCCGGTGTTTTAACACCGGGCGTTGGGATCGGACGCAGCCTCTGTGGGGCTTCTCAGCCTATTAGCCTCAACACCAGGCTCCCCATGCGTCTGCAGCCCCCGTGGGGCTTCTCGCCCGTTAGCCCGGTGTTTTAACACCGGGCGTTGGGGAGCCGCCGGGTCGATCCGGCGGACGCCGGCCCGCCGCTCGCCGAGCGCTGAAGCGCCCGGCTACCGCCGCAAAGTCCCTACGGGACT
>JALXEW010000308.1 GCA_027069285.1 Ardenticatenia bacterium
GGATACACCGGCCCCCACCGATACGCCGACCCCGACGATCACGCCCACGCCCACCGCATCCCCAACCCCCACGTTACCTTTCGACCTGGGCGAGGTATTGGGCGAAAGGCACCTATCGCTCGAATTCACCCTGGACGGGCTTGACCCCATAGGCTCGCTCAGACTATCCGGCGATGGCGAATTTGAGATCATCGGGGCGCGCCCATTTTCGCTCGACGTGACCCTGGCCGCCACGGCAATGCATCCCCGCTGCCACGCGGCCATAATCGAAGGCCACGAGATGGCCGTGACCGCCACCGGCTCGCTGGGAGCCGATACAGACGGCAACCCGATCATATCTGTTATGCTCGAACCGGACGACCCGTGGGATGTGCCGTTTGTGCAGCTTATGTGCCCGGAATTCGGCGAACCCAGGCTATTTGAGGCGGATGTGGTCTGGCCGGCGATATGGGGAGCTTTGGGCGATAGGGGATTTGAAGTCCCCGTGGGCGGGGACTTTGAAGCCGAATACGACATATCGGCCCTGACCGAAGGCAGGTTCACCGGTTCGCTATCGGTCTGGGTATCCGCACAATAGCCTAACGACGTTTCTTGCGCTTCCTGATAACCTCGTTGGCTATCTTCAAAAGCTCGCTCATCGTGGGCAACGGCTTGTAGACCAGGATGTCGGCCTGCGACTTGCGCAATATATCGCGTTCCTGCTCGGCGCTGAGTGCGTAGGCCGTCATCAGCGCTATTCCCATGTCGGCGGTTTTGGGGGTATTGCGTATCTTTTGGCTGATGTCGGTGCCATCCGGGCCGGACGGAAGCCGTATATCCACCAGTGCCAGCACCGGTATCTCGCCCCGGTACGTCCCCTTATCCACTTCGTCCAGCCACCGGATCGCTTGTCGCCCGTTGACGAATACCATCGGTTCGATGCCCCAGTGCACCAGTAGTGCCTCGAGGGCCTCTCTAATGCTTTCCTCGTCTTCAACAAGTAGCCAGATCATTGCCATGTCCCGGATTTATTTTAGGCCCCTTGAGCAAGCCTCTAGGATAGTATATACGAAAGCGAAATCCGGTGCAGTGACATATTATATGTATGGCATATAAATAGAATAGTGAACATCGTCATGCCCCAGACGGATTCCATCGCTGCGTTTTAGGTGCCTATGCGGACAGTATGTGGTATGATATTCACGTAAGAGACCGGTGTGTGCGAATCCCACGTCGCGAGGGGAGGCCGCCGCATGTCTATCTCGGATGTGAAACCCCGCATATTCATTTCGTACTCCCGCAAAGATGAGGAGTTCGCCCGCAAGCTCCGCAGCGAGTTGGAGGCACTGAACTTCCCCCTATGGCAAGACCGGGTGCGCATGGAAGGCGGGGTGGACTGGTGGCGCCAGATCACCGAGGCACTTGATGTGGTCGAGTACATGGTGCTGATCGCCTCCCCGGACGCCATGAACTCCGACATGGTGCGCAAAGAATGGCGATACGCACGTCAACAGGGCGTTTGCATATATCCCGTCCAGGTGCCGGGAAAGCCTTTGGATTTCGATTCGCTCCCCCGCTGGATCAGGAGCGCCCACTTCTACGACCTGGAAAACCCGGACGAGTACACCCGCTTCATTGAAGGCCTCAGACGCCCTTGCGAGGCCCCTCGTGTCCCGTTCATGGCCCCGGATGTGCCGAAAAACTACGTCCACCGGCCCGACGAGTACGACGGGTTGAAATCCCTCTTGCTGGAGCCGGAGCAGACCAACCCGGTTGCCATCACCACGGCCTTACGCGGCGCCGGCGGGTTCGGCAAGACGACGCTGGCGGCAGCCCTTT
This sequence comes from Ardenticatenia bacterium, assembly GCA_027069285.1. Taxonomy (GTDB): domain Bacteria; phylum Chloroflexota; class Anaerolineae; order Aggregatilineales; family JALXEW01; genus JALXEW01. Next base: position 1,819 of record JALXEW010000308.1, read on the forward strand.
GCCACGATGAGGACATCATCACCGCCTTCGATGATGGCATCCTGTGGGTCACTCTGGGCACAAAGCCCGACGTGATGCTCCACCTGACCCAACTTTACACCGCACTGACCGGCAAGCGAACGATGTTCGAGAGCGTGGAGGAAGCGTCCAACGCACTGGCCAAAAGCCTGGCCGGGCTTGACTGCCTGATCGTCATAGACGACGTGTGGAACATGGCTCACCTGCGACCGTTCCTGCGTGGTGGCGAACGCTGCGCCAGGCTGGTCACCACGCGGGACTTTGAAATCGCCATTCAGGCCGAGGCACGCGAAGTCCTGGTGGACGAGATGGCTTCCGACGAGGCGGTCAATTTGCTGCTGCACGGAATCGAGCCACCACCGGACGACCGGGAACCGTTCCGTAAGCTCGCTTCCAGGCTGGGGGAATGGCCACTTCTGCTTGAGATCGCCAACGGCATGTTGCGCAAGCGCTTCCACCGGGTGCGCGATCTGGGTAAGGCCCTCGAGTGGGTCAATCGGCTGCTGGATAAGCACGGAGTGGTGGCCATCAAGCGCGATGACGAGGACGACCGCAGGAGAGGGGCTGCCGGAACTATGGGGGCAAGCCTGGAAGTATTGGAAGACGACGAGCGCGAGCGGTACATCTCGCTGGCGGCCTTCCCAGAGGACACCGATGTGCCATTTGGGGCGTTAATGGCGCTTTGGGGACTGGATGACGTGGATGCCGAGCTGCTGGTTGAGCGGCTGGCCGACCTGTCGCTGCTGAAGTGGGATGCCCCACGTGGGGTGATCCGGCTCCACGACGTGATCCGCGAATACCTGGAATCCCAGGTGAGCGATATGCCCGCACTGCACACCCGCCTGATCGAGGCCTGGGGCGACCCACATGAACTGCCGGATGAATACGCATGGCGCTACATCGGCTACCACATGGTGGGCGCGGGCCGCGCAGGGGAACTGAGACGCCTTCTCTTCGATTGGGAGTGGCTGTTGGCCAAGTTGCGCGCTATCAAAGACCCCAACGCTCTGATCACCGATTGCGGCTACTTTGACGACAGGGCTATGGAGCTGCTGGGCGGCGCCATACGGCTCTCATCGCATCTGCTGGATGAGGCTGAGTGGCTGCCGCATCAGCTGTACGGGCGGCTGCTGAGTGCCGAGGAGCCGGAGCTGGTGGAGCTGGTGAGGCGCATCGGAGAGGGGCACCCGCGCCCGTGGC
>JALXEW010000309.1 GCA_027069285.1 Ardenticatenia bacterium
CCCATGAGGAGGTGGGCCGCCGGGGGGAGGAGCGTGAGTGCGATGATGATGGAGGCGATGAGGGCGAAGGTTTTGGTGTATGCGAGTGGTTTGAAGAGTTTTCCCTCCGCGGCCTGCATGGTGAAGACGGGGAGGAACCCGACGACAGTGGTGGCGACCGCGGTGAGGACGGCGCCGCCGACCTCGGCTGTTGCCCTGTAAACGACGTCGATGGTGGGTTCGTCCTGCCGGGCTTCGTCGAGTCTCCGGAGGATGTTTTCGGAGAGGACGATGCCCATGTCGACGATGGTGCCAATGGCGATGGCGATGCCGGAGAGCGCGACGATGTTGGCGTCGACGCGGAAGGTTTTCATCCCGATGAACGTCATCAGGACGGCGATGGGGAGCATGGCGCTGATGAGCAGGCTCGACCTGAGGTGCATGACCATGAGGACGACGACGATGATGGTGACGAGGACCTGCTGGGAGATGGCGTCGTTGAGGGTGCCGAGGGTTTCCTTGATCAACCCCGTGCGGTCGTAGAAGGGGACGATCGCGACTCGGGACTCGGTCCCGTCGGGGAGGATTTTCGACGGCATGCCGGCGGCGATGGCGTCGATTTTTTCCTTGATTCGCTGGATGGTGGCCATGGGGTTTTCGCCGTACCGGACGACGACGACACCCCCGACGGCTTCCTCGCCCGCCTTCGTGAGGACACCACGGCGGAGGGCGGGCCCGAGACCGACTTTGGCGATATCGCCGATGAGGATGGGTTGGCCGTCTCGAGCGGTGACGGCGGTCTGTTCGAGGCGGAGCGTGGGGGCGCCTTTTCTGACCCCGCAGCCGATTGGGCTGAGGTGTTCAGCGTCATGGAGGCTGACGAGACCGTGGAATTGCCGGTGGTAGGCTACAATCGCGGCGGTCTCCTGGTCAAATGGAACGGCTTGAGGGGCTTTGTGCCTGCCAGCCAGCTTGTTGATTTTCCCCTTTCGGCCAACGGCTTTGCCAGGCGTGAGGAGCTGGCCCGCAGGGTGGGCGAACAACTGCGATTGCGCGTCATCGAGGTTGACCAGGCCCAGAACCGCCTGATCCTTTCTGAGCGCGCTGCCCAGGTCGATCCGGGGACTCGCGCGAGTGTGCTGGCCGGCCTGGAGCCGGGGACGGTTTGCACCGGGAAAGTCACGAATCTGTGTAACTTCGGCGCGTTCGTCGACCTCGGAGGAGTTGAGGGCCTGATCCACATCTCCGAGTTATCGTGGGGGCGCGTGGGGCATCCCAGTGATGTGCTTGAACGCGGCCAGGAAGTACAGGTCTACGTTATGAGCGTTGACCGTGAGCAGGGCCGTGTGGCGCTTAGCCTCAAACGTCTGAAGCCCGACCCCTGGGAATCGGTCGAAAGCAAGTACCAGGTTGGTCAGATAGTCGAGGGCGTCATCACAAACGTGGTGGACTTCGGCGCATTCGCCTGCATAGAGGAGGGACTTGAGGGGCTGATACACGTTTCCGAGCTGGCAGAAGGTAATTTCTTGCATCCGCGCAACGTGGTGCGGGAAGGGGATCGAGTCCGCGCCCGGATATTGAATATAGATAGCCGGGCCAGGCGGCTTGGGTTGAGCCTCCGCAGGCTCTGACGTGCTGCGTTGCAATGCGGGTGTTTGGGGCGGGCGACCTTGCCCGCCCTTTCACGTTTCTGGGAACGTTGCTCACCTGCTGCTGGTGTCCTTTTGACTTCCGGGCCGTGTGACATTACCATTGTGCCACACGGTACCGCGATTCGTTCGTTGTGTTGTAAAGGGATGCCGATGGACGATTTTGTTGGTCGCACCCTGGGACATTATCAGATAATCGAACCGCTCGGTGAGGGGGGCATGGCGGTGGTCTATAAGGCCTACCAGCCCTCTATGAAACGAATGGTCGCGATCAAGGTGCTCCCCCGCCAATTCATGCACGACCCCAACTTCCTGGAACGCTTCCGCCGGGAGGCAACCGTGATCGCCGAATTGGAGCACCCACATATACTCCCGGTCTACGACTTCGGTGAATATGAGGGCGTGCCTTTCATAGTCATGCGCTACCTGGAAGGTGGCAGCATGGCCGATTGGATCGCCCGTGAGATGCCGGAGCCTGAGAAGTTGATACGCCCGTTCGAACAGGTCGCCTCGGCATTGGATTATGCCCATAAGCGAGGTGTCGTCCATAGAGACATCAAGCCAAGTAACATCATGCTGGATGAAATCGGGAACGCATACCTGACCGACTTCGGCATCGCGCGGATATTATCGGCGGCCAGCAGCCTTACCGGCAGCTCCATAATCGGCACCCCGATGTATATGTCCCCGGAGCAGGCAAACGGCCTGCCCCTGGACGGGCGTTCGGATATTTACTCGCTTGGCATAGTACTTTTCGAGATGCTCACCGGCCAGCAGCCGTTCAGGGCCGATACCCCTATGGCCGTGCTGCTGAAGCACATCCGCGAGCCGGTTCCCTCGGTGAGGGAATTCCGCCCAGAACTGCCCCCTGCGATTGACGAGGTGATCGCCAGGGCCACGGCCAAGTCGCCGGAGGACCGGTATCAAACGGCGGGTGCGATGGCAGCGGATTTCGCCAGCGCGCTCGAGTCCGGCGGCGCCACGGTGGCAGGCAAAACCCGCATTCCCACGGTCGAGGGCGTCGGAGAAGCCCATGTGGAGACCGAGGGCACGTCGGATGCCGTTCACGCGATTGCGACTGCCGGCGGTCGGCATGTGGGGAAAAGCCGCTTGGTGGCTGGATTGATCGCGTTGGCCTTACTTGTGGTGGCTGCAGGGGCCCTCGTCTGGCTGAATTACGGCGATACCATCTCCGGCCTGGTTTTCGGGGTCACGGATACCCCCACGTTGACGTCGCCGACCTTAACCCCGACTCCGCCTTTTCCGGATGCCGAGCCTGCAACCGGCCCTATGGGCGTCTTCTCGCTGATGGTTCCGGCCAGATGGGAACACAGGCGACTGGGCGTTCCGGAATCTCATATCCAGGGCACGTGGGAAAGCGAGGATGGCTCGGTCTACGTATCCGTGGCGATCACCCGCACCGGCAGGCTGGATTACGACGAATTCGGGGCCGCGATCGCCGAATATATCGAGCAAAACTTCGCCGATCCGGAGCGATTCGTGCAGATCGACCGTGAGGAACAGCCCAATGGCAGCATCCGCGTCAGCTTCCGGGCGTTGGATGATGATGTTGGTTGGGGACAGATGGATGTGTTTTTCGATAGGCGCGGCCCGTTCTTCGTGGTGTTCATGGCCTTTACCGCCGATTCCACCGGTAACGAGTACGTCGGGTTATTGCAGTTTATCCTGGACTCGTTCGAGGTTGATGAGGAATCTTCCTGGGTTGGGTAAGTGGGGCGTCTGGCTTACCACCGCCCGTACTCCTCGGCGAAGGACCTGGCGGATGCCTTGGCGGAGCGTTTCCCATCTTCCCCAAACCTTTCTGCCAGCACGCTTGTGATGGCCTCATAAAGGTCTGCCAGGTGGAACTCCCACGGCCTGGTAGCCCGATCCCCCAGCCGACGCTTCCGCCACTTATATACCAGCGTATCGAGCAGCCCCAGCCTGCCGTCGTAGTACAGGAAGCGGCATAGTGGGGCGCCTTCGGATAGCGTGCCGTCCACGTCGAACCTGAAGTCCGGGTTGAACCCGCGCATGATCGAGCGGTCTATCTCCCGGCAATATAACCTGCCGTATTCCAGCAGGCCGTGTTTGCGCCATGCCTCGTACCAGGAGCATTTGAGGGCGTGCATTTCCACGTACGGCACTTTCCGCACGATGCGGAAGTCGTTTGATGTCTCGTCGAATTTTAGCTCGCCGTATAGCAGGTAACTCATAAAGTTGTTGGGATGTCCGTCGGCCTGGGCGCGTGCGGCCATACGCCTGCCGCGTCCCTCGCCATATCTCCTGACGCCTTCCAGGATGGCCTTTTGACCCTCATCGCCGAAACGCTCGATGGCATCCCTGGCCATCAGGGCGAACAGGATAGCATGGTGTTCGGCGCCGAATTCGCTCATAGTCGCTCCCCCCGTGTTACGGACGCGCACCTTTCCGGCGGCGGAGCCATTCCTGCAGTGCTTGTGTGTCAACCGGGCGTAGCTCATCCCACGGCAGCTCGTCGATCCCGAAGAAGCGGCCCTCTACCGCGTCGTCCGCTGCGTGCAATTCCCCACCGATTATCTCCGCCGTGAAGACGATCCGCAGGTAATGGCGGTCGGGTTCCCTGGGCAGGGGATGTGTGTAGGTGCCCAGGCATCCGGTCAGGCGCACGTTGAATCCGGTTTCCTCTCGCACTTCTCGCACTGCAGTCTCCTCGGCCCGCTCCCCGGAATCCACGAATCCGCCCGGCAACGCCCAAAAGTCGCCAACCCTTGTCTGCTGGTATACCAGCAGTATCTTCCCATCGCGCTCGATCAGGCATCCGGCATTTGGGGCCGGGTTGCGCCAATCCACGTACGAGCAGTTGGGGCAGGCCATGTGTGGACTGCCGTCTACGACCCGTTCTTCGAGTGGGGTACTGCACCAGGGGCAGTATTTATCGCTCATCTCCTCGGTATCTCGCCTATCACCCTGAATCCCAGGGACTCGATCTCCTGCTTGTTTCGTATAGTCCTGTCCAAATAATCCGCCAGGAACGCCAGCCCGACGCCCGCCGCGAAACCGACCCCGCCTTTGAGGATGACACTCAACCTGGATGTCACCGGTGGTGGCTGTGGCGCGATCACGATCTCGTCGAGTGGGATCACGGATGCTGGCTCGGTCGATAGTTGTGGGAAGTAGTCCTGATTCCGTTCCGCCAGCACCTCGATTGCCGCATCGACTATCTGTTCGAGTTGCCCGGCATCGTGCCACGTGGTGATCAGGCGCATGATGCTGTGGGAGTTATCGGCGATGAATATGCCGTACATTGCCTCTGGCTCGATCTCGATTCCGCGTCCCGCCAGGACGCGGCTTACCTCGACTGAGAACGACGTGGTTTTGACCCAATCGGTCAGCGCGTCGATCAAATGCTCCGAGGCGATCCAGGGATAGTACGCGGAGTCTTCGTATAGTCCGCCGGACATCTCCGACGCGCCGGGCGATTGCGCAGCGGTCACGTGCACCGTGGCGGTGAACCCAGGGGCTGCCTCTGGGGCCGGTTTTGCCAGCGCCAGCCCAAACGCGATGGCCGTCGGCAATGCGATCAGCCACCACCTGCGTTTGACCACGTTCCACAATACGATCAGCTCCATATCGGTCTCCTGGATAAGTGTCGAGTCTGCTGCGGTCAGCCGGGGCGGGATGGCTCTCGTACGCGCGGGGCCTCGGTGGCATCCAGGGCCTCCCGCACTACATCTTTGATCTGTGACTCGAATACCCGTGCGTCGAACCTCATGGCGTTGCGGCGTGCCTCTGCCGGGTCAAAGTCGTCCGGATCAAAGCGTCGGATCGCGTCGGCCAGGCTTTCCGGAGTCTGCTCATCGAAAAACAGGCCGGTGTGCCCCTCGATCACCGTGTCAAGTGCCCCGCCGCCCCTGTATGCGATCACCGGTCTCCCGGCGGCTTGTGCCTGAACCGGGGTGATGCCAAAATCCTCCAGGCCCGGAAAGAGTAATGCGCGGCACCTTGCCATCAGTTCCGGCAACTCCGAATCCGGCACCCGGCCCAGGAATCGCACTGTCGGCCCGGCCATAGATTCCAGGCGTTCGCGGTCGCGCCCGGAGCCTGCTATCAGCAGTGGGACGCCGAGCCTGTTACATGCCTCCACCGCCAAGTCTATTCGTTTATAAGGCACCAGGCGCGATACTACCAGGTAGTAATCGTCATGGCGCCCGGCAGGTTTGAAGGCATCGGTTTCCACCGGCGGGTATATCACATCTGACTTGCGGCCATAGAAGCGTCGGATTCTCTCTCGGACGGCGTTCGAGATGGCGATGAAGCGGTCAACTCGCTGCGCGGCTGCATGGTCCCATCTGCGCAGCAGGGCGATGAGCGGCCTCAGTGCCTCGCGGATGAGTGGGTTCAGGCGTTCGCGCTCGACGTATCGGTCATAGTCCCAGACGTAGCGTGTCGGCGTCAGGCAGTAACAAATGTGGATGGTCTCCGGGCCGGTCCGCACGCCGTGACAGAAGCCGCTTTTATTGGAAAGCACAACGTCGTATTCCGAAAGGTCGAGTCCCCCGAACGCCAGCGGGTAGAGCGGCAGGAACGCCTGGTGATGTGTGTGGATTCCGGGCAGTCGGTCTATCCAGAGCGTGCGGATGTCCCAGTTGCGGTATCCCTCCGGCATTACGTCCGGGTGGTAGATGCTGGTGTAGATCGGCGCGTCGGGGAAAAGGCGCACCATCGCTTCCAACACGTCCTCTGCCCCACCGACCTGGTTGAGCCAATCGTGCACCAGTGCGATGCCTGTCACCCGGCCCCTCCCAATACCGATCCCACGAATCCGGGCCGTCCGCGTGTGAAGTCACGTGCCGACATCGGGCGTTTTCCGGCAGGTTGTACCCTTTTGAGGATCAGCACGCCTCTCCCCGTCCCGACCGCTATCTCGCCGCCGATCTCGGCCACATGTCCGATCCCCAGCTCGCCGGTTCCGGGTCTGGCCTCCAGGATGTTGATTCGCTGCCCGTTCCACGTCGTGAACGTCCCCGGCCACGGGGTGAACGCGCGGATCATACGGTCTATCTCGTCTGCCGGGCGATCCCAATGTATTTCGCCATCGGCCTTGCGCAGGATTTTCGCGTGCGTGGCCCCGGAATCTGGCTGCGGGCGCGGTTCGATCTCACCGCGCAGGTAACCGGGCAACGTCTCCACCAGCAGTTCCGCGCCCAGTGAGGACAGTTTATCGGTCAAGGTGGCGGCGGTTTCGCGGGGGGCGATCTGTACCTCGCGTTGGGCCAGGATCGGGCCGGTATCCATCCCCTCGTCCATCAGCATGATGGTGACGCCGGTGACCTTATCGCCGGCCAGGATCGCGTGCTGGATGGGCGATGCGCCCCGCCACCTGGGCAGCAGTGATGCGTGCACGTTGACGCAGCCCTTTGGCGGCAGGTCGAGCACGTCTTTGCGCAGGATCTCGCCGAAATCGGCCACGACGATCACGTCCGGTGCCCACTCGCGCAGCCGTGACATGGCCTCTGGGGTACGCAATCGCTCCGGCTGCGCGATGGGTATCCCCAGGCGGGCGGCCAGCTCTTTGACCGCAGGTGCCTTCGTTTTGCGACCCCGCCCGGCGGGCCTATCCGGCCTGGTGATCACGCCGATCACGTTGAAGTGCCCGGCCAGCTTTTCCAGAACCGGCACGGCCAACCTCTCCGTGCCCATGAAGACGATCCTGGCATCAGTCACGGTTCATCTCCAGCAGCATATAGAGCGGGTTGGGTGTGTCCTCGTCGATCGGGATTGCGTCGGCATTCAGCGGAAGGTAGCCCGGCGCACGCACAACTATGCTATAAAGCTCGCCGGGTGGCAAGGGAGCCGGCACTTCGAAATGTCCCTGCGAGTCGGTGACCGACCATGAGTATACCTGTGACATATCCCAGTAAAAGTCCTCGACCGAGAATTCCGGGCTTAGCACCAGGAAGATCGCGCCTGGAATGCCGCGCCCGGTCTCGGCGTCAACTATGTCGCCGATGAGCTGGATGCCACCTGCCCGCGCCAGACGTATACCCGCCCCACTGCCGATTCCCACTTCCGCCGTGGCCGATTGTAACAGCTCGTTCCCGATCCATAGCTCGAACGTGTAGGCGCCGTCCGGCAGGTGCAGGGCCGAATCTATGCCTGCCCACCATCCGGCGCCGGTTTCCGGCCCGCTCCAATGGCCATATCGCTCCAGGATCGGCTCATCGTCGAATAGCCATCGCCATCGCCACGGTGTGCCGACCGCTATGTTTTGGTAATCAAAGAACGCATATATCTCGCCGGTGCCCGCCACGAAGTACTCGCCGGTGATCCCGGCAGGTTCACCGGATTCGGAGACCCCCTCGGCGAAGGAGATCGGCTCGAAAACCAGTGTCCCATCCGGTATCTGGCCGCCCGCCACCACCATATCCGCCGTCGCCGCGAGCCGGTTGCCGATGTATAGCTCCAGGCGGTACTGGCCGGGGAACAACCCCTGTTCGCTGCTGACGCCGATGGTCATCACGCCGCTTGGATCGCCGGTCCAGGTCGAAGTGACGCGCTGTATCTCGGCCCCCTGATAGTACCACAATTGCGTCCACTCGGTGCCTTCTGCCATGTTCTGGTAGACGAATCGGGCATTGGCGGTCGGGACGCCTGCGGGCAGCAGGTAGCCACTTGTGCCCAGCTCGCCGAATTGGTCTTCGATGCCGAAAACAATGTCTGCAAACGACGGGATCGGCTGTGGGGCGCCGCCCACCGATACCCGCGCCGTGGCGACCGGTATGCCCTCGATCAGGAGTGTGAAATCGTATATACCGTCCGGCAGCACCTGTTCGTTGAAGCCGATGTACCACATCCCGTGATCGCCGCCGCCCCAGAGTGTTGGCGGCAGGCTGAAGACCGGGTTGGGGATGCCATCGAGCGTGGCTCGCAGCTCGTATACCATGCCGTCGGCCATGTTCTCATAGTCGAAAAAGATGTACATTCCGGGCGTGCCGGTCGGCAGCGATGATACGACTGTGGATGGCATCCCGGCTTCGTTGACGGATGGCGAGAACAGCACCCTGGAGAACGTCGGCTCGCCCTCCTGCGGAGGTACGATCTGCGGCGGCGCCTCGCGACCGGGCATGATGCCCAACCTCGCGGCACGTACCAGCGGACGCGCCAGATGTGCCGGTCTCATGGCGCCGACGAATCCGGGGATCGGGATGCACGTCTCGCCCGGAGTCGGTTCCTCACCCAGGACACGCCGCACTTGCAGACACTCCGGCACCTGGGTGAAGGCTTCCGGTAGCGCTATCGCCGGGATGCCGATCAGCCGCCCGTCCGAATCGTATGCGCCGCCGCCGGTGAAGGTGCCCGGAATCGGCGCGTCGGTGTGGAGCCAGGCACGGTTCCCGGCCCGCGCCTCTGCCGTGAACGCGGTTATCGTCCCGGTGATGACATCAACCGCGTCGTCTCCCACGCCGGGGTACCCCACGACCGAGACCGGATCGCCGGTCTGCAACGCCTGCGAATCGCCCAGGTCGACGAACGGCAGCACCAACTCGTCGCGTTCTATAGCCCGCCCGCCCAGGTCGCGTGTTATGCGCACGACGGCCAGGTCGTGTCCCAGATCGATCTCGACCGGTTCGGCGAAGTACATCGGGATCGGCGGCTCGTCCTCGCGGACGGTCAGGGCTACGGCCAGGGCGTCCATACGGCAGTGGTGGCCCGGTACGGTCAGGTGCGCATTGGTCAAGATCAGGCCGTCCGGGCTGACCAGGGTGCCGGTTCCGACGCATGATACCAGCATCTCGTCGCGCGTGCGGTAGACTTGCATCAGGAAGACCGTGGCGCGTAGATGGCGTAACGTAATACCCTCCGGCAGGCCGTCATCCTGCGCCGAGATGGCCGCGACGGCGCCGATCAGGATCATCAGTACGATTGCGGCGGATAACAGCCGTCGTTCAATGCCTGTGCCCATTTCCCACATTCCCATCATGGTGCGTCAAGATACTATCACACCCCATCGGGAGTACCAACCTGTGCGTTGCTCGGTCGTTCGGCGCGGATGTACAATCAGGACGGAGGGTGTGATGGGATACAGGCCGCCGCGACATATCGTCTGGAGCGCGGATGAGATCGATCTGAGCGATCCGTTCGTGCGCAAATGGTACATGCGACAGGTGTTGCTGCACGGTCGCATGGAGGACGTGCGCCGCCTGGATTGGGATGAGTTGGCGTCGGCCCTCGATGATCTGGAGCTGCCGTCGGATGTGTATTCCCTGTGGGAGCGGGTGCTGCGGACGGGTGATGTGAGCCGGCATCCGGCGGATTCCGAGGTTACGCCGGTGCCGGGGTGCGAGGGGGAGCAGATGAGGGGCAAAGGGGTTCTGACCGGGCTTCAGAAGCGGTTCCTGGAGTTTTTCCGCAAGGTGCCGGATTCGGAGCGTTTCTACCTGAC
>JALXEW010000310.1 GCA_027069285.1 Ardenticatenia bacterium
ATACGTCGTGGAAGACTTCCGGATTGAGGAGGATGGCGCCGAGTACGGCCTCTTCGGCTTCGGCGCTATATAGCGCCGGTCGGGGTTGTGTTTGTGTGGAAGAGTCTTGCCGGGCCATAATCCCCTCACGTCCCTCGCCATTGCGCACACTTCCCGACCTGACGGAATCTGTGGATGTTGTGGTGCTCCGGGTGGGGAAGTGGACTACCGGCAGTATAGCGCAAAAAGCCCCGCAGTGCAGGCCCGGATGCCGATTCTGGGGGAATTTTAAGGTAGGCCGCCGGTGAGGTAATATACCCCCGCCATGAGCGATCACGATATTTATGTGCGCGAGATGTTCTCGCGAATAGCGCCCCGGTATGATTTGCTAAACCGGTTGATGAGCCTGGGACGTGATATGGCCTGGCGCAGGTACATGATCTCGCAGGCCGGGTTGCCGCCCGGCGGCAGGCTGTTGGACGTGGCCGTCGGGACGGGGGATGTGGCGTTTGAGGCTGTACGTCGGTTCCCGGATGCCCTCGTGGTGGGGGCTGACTTTGCGGTGCCCATGATGAGAGTCGGGATGCGGCGGTTGATGGGGGATAGGGTGGCCTGGTGTTGTGCCGATGCATATCATCTGCCGTTTCCCGATGAGACTTTCGATGCGGTTACGTCTGCGTTCCTTTTGCGGAATCTGGCCGATGTTAGCGGTTTTCTTGTGGAAGCGCTTCGTGTAGTCAAGAGGGGCGGACGGGTGCTTTCCCTGGATGCATATCCGCCGCCTCCGGGGCCGCTCCGCCCACTGGTGCGATTCTACCTGCGCGGCGTGATCCCGCTCCTGGGCCTGATTTTCGCCGGCCAGCCGGATGCCTATACCTATCTGCCGCGCAGTATCGAGGCTTTCCGATCGCCTGAGGACTTATCCGAGATCATGCTACGTGCGGGCCTGACCGATGTGCGGTATAGGCGCTTCATGCTGGGGTCGGTTGCCGTGCACGTGGGCATCAGGCCGTGAGGGTCGGGATTTCCTCCAGTAGCTCCTCTATCAGCCGATCCGGCTCGATGCCATCGGCTTGCGCTTCAAAGTTCAGGATCAGCCTGTGACGTAGGGCTGCTTTTGCCACCGAATGTATGTCGTCGAATGCGACGTTATGGCGTCCGTCCAGCAAGGCGGATACTTTGGCGCCCAGTAGCAGTGCCTGGGCACCGCGTGGGCTGGCGCCGTAACGCACATATCGCCGGATCGGCTCCGGTGCGGCGTCGCTCTCAGGGTGCGTGGCGACCACCAGCCTGGCGGCATATTCCTCCACATGGCTGGCAACCGGCACCTCTCGCGTCAGGACGGCCATTTCCAACAGCTTTGCCCCATCGGCCACGGGTGATGCTTTTGGGGTTTCGGCGCGGGTTGTCCTGCCGAGTATCTCGATCAGCTCATCGGCGGATGGGAATGGCACGTTCACCTTGAACATGAATCGGTCGAGCTGAGCCTCCGGCAGGGGATAGGTGCCTTCCATCTCGATCGGGTTCTGGGTCGCCAGCACGAAGAACGGCAGCTCCAGACGATAGCTCCTATCGGCCACGGTGACGGTCTGTTCCTGCATTGCTTCCAGCAGCGCCGATTGAGTCTTGGGCGTGGCGCGATTGATCTCGTCGGCCAGTACCAGGTTGGCGAATATCGGCCCACGCTGGAAGCGGAATGTCCTATGTCCGTCCTCGGTCTCTTCTAAAATGTCGGTGCCGATGATGTCGGCGGGCATCAGATCGGGTGTGAACTGTATGCGCGAGAATTTCAGTTGCAATGCGTCGGAAAGCGTCCGCACGAGCATAGTCTTGCCGATTCCGGGCACCCCCTCAAGTAGCACGTGCCCGCCGGAAAGCAGGGCGATGATCACATGGCGGATCACGTCGTCCAGGCCGACGATCACCCGCCGAACCTCGTTCACTATAGCCTGTGCAGTTTCCCTGAATTCCTCCGGTGTCATATCCACCTCGTCTTATCGTAGCCGGCGTCTCCGCGCAGATGATACATCACGTCTCCGAATGGCGCACGCCATATCCGGGCTTTCCCGGATCGGTGAAACTGGGCCTTTCTCAGCAAGGCCGGTGTATCTTTTTTCAGAATTTTGATGGCCGGCGCCGCTGTTATATAATCTCTGGTGTTTGCCGTTGAGATTTTGGGGAGAGAGCGCTATGGCGGACGCAGCTGAGGCCCTGATGACTGAGGAGACCGATGAGACCAGGACTTATAAGGTGCTGCTCATAGAGGATGATGAGGCGCTGGCCGAGATGATAATGGCCACGCTGGAGCGGTTGCCGGTCGAGGGGTATCACGAGAGGCGTGGCGGGCCATCGCTGGATGTTTATCGGGAGGTGCGCCCCGATTTAGTCCTGCTGGACATCGGGCTGCCGGATATGCTTGGCTGGCACTTCCTGGATAAGCTCAAGGGTGAAGAGGGGAAATACGAAACCCCCGTAGTCGTCATAACTTGCCGTGACGACCCAGCCAACCGGCTGATGGGTAAATTGCAGGGCGTGAGTGCCTACCTCATCAAACCGTTTTCCCCCGAAACCGTAGCCGAGGTTGTCATGCGGATGCTTCAAGGTGAAGCGGGGTCTGCCGAACCGCCGGCACTCAACCCTGACGGAGGTCCCTCGGCCCGGTGAGCCTATCGGGCAAGCCCTTGAACCTGCTCCTCGCTCTGATTGGGATATTCTCCCTGCTCGCTCTATATCCATTGCCTTTATGTGTCTCGCGGCTGATATATCGCGCCGAGTCCGCCTTCGCCGCCGGTGACTATCGCGCCGCAGCGGGTGCATATCGCCTGTTGGCCGATGGGCTGAGCGGAACCTCGTGGCCGCTGACCGGGCTTATTGAGGCTGAGGCCCTTGCCGGCCATTATTCCGAAGCGATCCGGCTATCATATCTGGCGGCAGAGAGGTTTGGGTGGTGGCCTGGGCTGAGGCGTCTCCTGGCGGATGCCTACATTGCGCAGGGGCGGCCTGAGCTTGCCATCCCGCACGTCCAAAGCCCGGCTTACGATATATATCTGGGTTGGCATTTATGGGGGCCTGCTTTGGCGGAGCTGAGGGATGCGGTTGGGCGCGGTGAGGATGGTGAGGCCCTTTGCACATTGGCCGTGCTGGAAGCTGTGGACGCACCTGGGGATGCCCGCCGATCATTGGAATCTGCCCTCGGCGTGTCCGGATGCCGGGATGTGGCTGCCGCCTTACTGGATGTCCTGGATGCCGACTCGTCGGGATACCCTGCTATAGCGCTGGTGCTGATGGAACATGGGCGATGGGATGTGGCGATATGGGCCTGGGACCGGGCGATAGAGGCGGCGGATGGCGGTGATGCGACCTTCTGGGCTTATCGGGGGCTTTGCCGCGAAAGGTCGGGGCTTGATGGGCTGCCGGATGTCACGCGGGGCCTGATCCTGGCGCCGGATGAGCCTCTGGCCTGGTACGCATTGGGGATATGTCGTCGTGATCGTGGTGATACCGATGGAGCGCTGGAGGCATTCTCCCAGGCCTGCGTATTAGACCCGGCAAATCCCGCTTACCCGGTGGAGCTTGGATCGACCTATCGCCAGGTGGGACGTCTCGATCTGGCCGCGTTATGGCTACGCGCCGGATTCTCACTCGCGCCCGATTCCATAGGCTTCAGGCGTGTCCTGGCGGCTTTCTATGCCGAGGAAGGCTACGCTTTGGACGGCGAGGGGATGGCCTTTGTGCGGGAATCCGCCTCACTGTATCCGGACGATGCCGGGCTGCGGGCGAGCCTGGGCCTCGCGTTACTCAAGAGAGGCGACTATTCCGGCGCCGTTACCGAATTGGAGCGTGCGCTTGAGCTTGATCCCGGTTCGGCCCGCGCCGCGTATTACCTGGGGATGGCCCGCGAGGCGATTGGAGCGACCGATGGTGCTGCCGATGCATATCGACTGGCCTTATCGCTTGATCCCGAAGGCCCGTATGGGGATGCGGCGTCATTGGCTTTGGAGCGGATGGGCCTCAGCCGCTGACCACTTTGCCGCCTTCCCACCTGGCCTCTTTCACCTCGCACCCGAATCCCATCAGTTGCTCGAACTGGGCCGCGAATCGCTCGACCGGGCCGGTGGTGAAGCAACTTAGCCGTGCGCCTTCACCCTCGCCTTTGATGCCGTTTTTGCTCAGGACACGACCGGTTTGTCTGGCGACCGCTGCGGAAGGGTCAACGATGGTGATTTCGGGTCCCAGGAATCGTCTCATCGCCGGTGCCAGGAATGGGAAATGGGTACATCCCAGCACCAGTTGATCGATCCCGGCATCTACCAGCGGCCCCAGGTAGCGGCGGATCAGGGCGTCGGTTTCCGGATCGTCCAGCTTGCCGTTTTCGACCGCCAGTACCAGTTCCGGGCAGGCCTGGGTTCGCACGTCTATGCCGGTTGCGAATCTATCCAGCAGGCTGGCAAATAGCTTTCCCTGGAACGTGGCCTGTGTTGCGATCACCCCGATGATTCCGGTTCGGGTGCGCTCTGCCGCCGGCTTGACTGCCGGCTCCATGCCGACTATCGGCGTATTCCGGAAGGCCGCCCGCAGGTGGTGCAGCGCGGCTGCCGAGGCCGTATTGCAGGCCACCACCACCACATCGGCACCCGATTCAATCAGGAATCGGACGATTCCGGTGGCGAAATCCCTCACCTCTGAGATCGGACGGGGGCCGTAGGGGACATGGGCCTGGTCTGCGAAGTACAGCGTCGCGTGATGGGGTAGCTGACTCAGTATCTCGCGCAGGACGGAAAGCCCGCCCACGCCCGAATCCATCACGCCGATCACGGCAGCCCTCGCTACGGCTTTATGAGGTGGGCTTGCGGAGTTCCTTCAGGCGTGCGGCCTTACCTCTACGTTCACGCAGGTAGTAGAGCTGGGCGCGTCGGACTTTGGCCCGGCGTACCACCTCGATCTTCTCGATGCGGGGCGATTTGAGCATGAACGTGCGCTCGACGCCGATCCCGTGTGAGGCTATCCTGCGCACCGTGAAGTTGGCCTGATTACCGCCGCCTCGCAGACGGATCACCACGCCCTGGAAGACCTGTATTCGCTCGTTATTGCCCTCTACGATCCGCACGTGTACCTTGACCGTATCGCCAGGCCTGATCTCGGGGATGTCTTCCCGATCTGGGGCCTCTAATGCTTTCAGTAGATCGTCCATAGCTTTATTCCCGCCTTGCTCAGATTCAAACACGGCGGTCAATTATAACCGAGCCGACCCGCTAAAGCCAAAAATGCGGGTCGGCCCGGAGCGTTCACACGGTCGGCAGGCTCTTGAGGGCTTCTTGCACTGCCTCTGCCGGATATTCGTAATCCTCCAGCCGGCCTGCCAGGTAGCTATCGTATGCGGCCAGGTCCAGGAATCCGTGGCCGCTGAGGTTGAACAGGATCGCGCGCGGGCGGCCTTCCTCACGGGCGGCTATGGCCTCGTCAATTGCCGCCTTGACTGCGTGGGCGCTTTCGGGTGCGGGTATGATCCCCTCGGCGCGCGCGAACTCGACCGCAGCCTTGAATACCGGGTTTTGCGGATAGGCCCTGGCCTCGATGTAGCCGGCCTCGTATAGCACGCATATCAATGGCGCCATCCCGTGATAGCGCAGGCCGCCGGCGTGGATGCCCGGTGGCACGAAGTTATGGCCCAGGGTGTGCATCTTGATCAGGGGCGTCATCCCCACCGTATCGCCGAAGTCATACGCATACAGCCCCTTGGTCAGGGTTGGGCACGCCGTGGGTTCGACCGCTATGAAGCGTGTTTCATGCCTGCCGGCAAGCCTTTCCCTTATGAAGGGGAACGCCAATCCGGCGTAATTCGACCCGCCGCCTACGCATCCGATCACCACATCCGGGTAATCGTCCGCCTTTTGGAACTGGAGCAGCGCTTCCTCGCCGATGATCGTTTGGTGTGTGAGCACGTGGTTGAGCACGCTCCCCAGGCTATATTTGACCGATGGGTCGCTCACCGCCATCTCGACCGCCTCGCTGATCGCGATCCCCAGGCTACCGGGGCTATCCGGGTCGTCTGCCAGCACTTTACGGCCTGCCTCGGTTCGGTCGGATGGGCTGGGGATCACCTCTGCGCCGAATATCTGCATAACCGAGCGGCGGTATGGCTTCTGTTGGTAGCTGATCTTGACCATGAACACCTGGCATTCAAGCCCGAAGAAGGCGCAAGCCATGCTCAATGCGCTGCCCCACTGTCCTGCGCCGGTTTCGGTTGTGAGTTTGCGGACGCCTTCCTGCTTGTTATAGAAGGCCTGCGCGACGGCGGTATTCGGCTTATGGCTGCCGACCGGGCTGACGCCTTCGTACTTGTAGTATATCCTGGCCGGCGTATCTAATGCCTTTTCCAGCCGCCTGGCGCGGAAGAGTGGGGTTGGTCTCCACTGGCGGTATACGTCCAGCACGGGCTTTGGGATCTCGATGTAGCGTTCCAGACTCACCTCCTGCTCTATCAGCGCCATCGGGAAGAGTGGTGCCAGGTCATCCGGCGTGACCGGTTGCCTGGTGACCGGGTGCAGAACCGGCGGCAATGGGACGGGCAGGTCTGGCGCGATGTTGTACCATGTCTTTGGCATCTCGTCTTCTGAAAGCAGGTATTTATAATGCTCGGTCATATCACCCTCCTTTACTCATCGAAAATGAACATGGAATCGGCGTAAAAGCGCACCCTCCTGGATGCGAATCGCTCGGCCAGCCAGCTTTGCAGCCGCGTGTTCGCCTCATCGAGATCGTGCTTCTTCAGCTCGTCCAGCGGGTATCTGACCCGCATGGCCCGTCCGTGGATGATGTAGCGCGTGACCCCGGTGGGGAGTCTGCCGCCGGCGCGAACCAGGCGCACTATTTCCTCATGCCTGTAGGCCTGGAAGATGATCAGCGCCTTCATCATGGGATAATGCTCGCGGAGGGTTGCCATGTCGTCCGTCGCGACCCGTTCGAATGGCCCCCTGTGGCGGTATATGGCAACCATCTGGCGCAGTAATGGCGCCTGGCTCAAAATGTCCGAATCCGGCCCGGCGTTTATCTCGAATGCCCGCCCGTCCACCGACCGGATCACGGCAAATGTCCCCTCGTCGGTCAGTGCCCTGCGCACATCTGCCGCGCCGACCGGGCGTACTTCCGCCACGCCCAGCCCCAGCATCCCGTTCAGGACGTCGTCTGCGGGGCAGTACATCAGCAGGTGGTACCATGCCTCCAGGTGTACCAGCGGCTCGGTCGGCTCGACCACCTGGACCAGCGCGCACGTCATGCCCAATCCCCTGAGTGCCATCACGCGATTGGCGCCGTCGAGCACCATGTACCTCCCGTCGCCGGTTTCCGAGACCACCGGCGGGTTGAGCAATATCCCATCCTCTGCCATGCGGCCCATCAGTTGTTGCCATCTGTGCGGATCGGTCTCCTCGTGCAGCACCAACAGCTCCAGCGGGACGATCTTCAGGTGCGGCATCGGCACAGAGACCGTCTCGCGGCTCAAAGGGGCGTGAGAGAGACCCCTGCCGCTTATGGGGGTCACATTTGCGTTCACCTCATCATCTCCTTTTCCCTGGGTCATCATTCCACTTCCGATCGCGATGTGGTATGAAAAAACGCCCGCCCCCCGATAGGGGACGGGCGTCGGGCTACCCGTGGTGCCACCCCACTTAGGCGGCCTGGCCAAATAAAAATTCCGCCGGTGATGGCGGAAGTATAGACTAAGGCAGGCCAGCCTCACTCGTTTGCGGCGACGGCCCCGATGTGAGGGGGTTATCGCCTCTGCCGTGATAACGGTGGCGTCTCCGTCACGGACTACTGGCCGATCGGCGTTCGCCCGTGCAACTCCCCGGCCCATTCCGCGCCCGCGCTCGTACCGCCTTCGCAGCACCCGGCGGCTCTCTGGACGCCGCTTTGGCGCGTACTCTTCCGGTTCACAGTTGTTACGTATGTGATTGTCGACGCAATGGTAGCCGATAATTCGCTGCGTGTCAAGGGGATTCTTGACATCTGGCCATGAGGGGCTAAAATAGCGGCCATGTTCTCGCAGGATGTTCTCCACCGGTTTGAGTTGCCGTATCCGGCCCCGTTCCCCTGGGGCCTGGGCATTCCCTTCGTCTATTCCGCCAACAATAATAATAATAACCAGGCGAACATAGCCCCTCGCTCGCTTCGGCCCAGGGAGACGATCCCATAAGCAGCTATAGCAGGCCACAATGATTTCAGGGCGCGAAGCGGAGGGGCTTCGCGCTTTTCGTTTTATATGCCGTCCGTACCGAAAGGAGGTTAAAAGGCGATGGCAGCCACGCGAGATGAGATTCGGGAAGCGGTTCGGAAACACCGGATCAAATTCATCAATCTCTGGTTCACCGACATAACCGGCGTGGTGAAGAACGTTACCATTCCGGTGGATCAGCTGGATATGTGCCTGGAACACGGCGTATGGTTCGACGGCTCGTCCATCGAGGGGTTTGCCCGCATTGCCGAGAGCGATATGTACCTGGTGCCCGATCCCGATACCTTTGCCGTCATACCCTGGGAGCCGCAGGAACAGGCGACTGCCCGCCTGATATGCCATGTCTACACGCCGGAAGGCGAGCCTTTTATCGGAGACCCGCGAGAGGCACTCATCAGGGTCATGCGGGAGGCCGAGGAGATGGGGTTTATCTACAATACCGGCCCGGAGCCGGAATTTTTCCTGTTCAAACCGCATCCAGATGGTTCGCTATTGCCGCTTCAGCCGCATGATCACGCCAGCTATTTTGACGTCTCGACCGATCTGGCCCGCAACGTCCGGCGGCAGATGGTGGATGCACTGCGTGCCTTCGGGATCGAGACCGAGGCGTCACACCACGAGGTGGCGGTCGGCCAGCACGAGATAGATTTCAAGTATAGCAACGCGCTCCGTGCTGCTGATAACATGGTCACCTTGCGCGTCACCCTCAAGGCCATAGCGCAACTTAACGGCCTCCATTGCACGTTTATGCCCAAGCCGGTGCCTTTCATCAACGGATCGGGTATGCATACCCATCAGAGCCTGAGTTACAAAGATTCCGGGAAGAACGCCTTTGCCGATCCGGATGACAGGTACGGCCTTTCGGAGATCGCGCGGCAATTCGTCGCCGGGCAGCTGGCGCACGCACGCGGGATGTCTGCCATACTGGCGCCGCTGGTTAACTCCTACAAGCGGCTGACACCCGGCTATGAGGCTCCGGTTTACGTCAGCTGGGCCAGGATCAACCGCTCGGCTTTGATCCGGGTTCCGCAGGTCAGCCCCGGCCAGGTGGAAAGCACCAGGATCGAATTGCGCTATCCCGATCCGAGCTGCAACCCGTACCTGGCCTTCGCGGTCATGCTCAAGGCGGGTCTGGACGGGATCAAGAGGAAGCTGGAGCCTCCGGAGCCGGTCGAAGAGGACATATATCACCTGGACGACGGGCGGAGGGATAGGCTGGAGCGCCTGCCGGCCACCCTGGGTGAGGCCCTGGACGAGATGGAAAAGGACGAGGTGGTGAAGGATGCCCTGGGGCCTCACATCACCGCGCGTTACCTGGAGGCCAAACGCCAGGAGTATGGCGAGTACTCGTTACAGGTCACCCGTTGGGAACTGGATCGGTACCTGGCGTTGTACTGACCGGGGCGCGGCGACCGGCGTGAGGTTTGGGGGTGCCCTGAGCGGCGCCCCCTTAGTTTTGTATCACAGTGCCACTCGGAATCCGACTACGTTATCTCGCCCGCTTGGATAGTATACGTACCTGGCGGCGCAGCGGGCCTCCTCCGGCCCGTGGTACCAGGAGCCGCCCCGGACGATCCGGGGGCCGCTCCCATCGAGATAGGGTGGTTGGAGACTCAGGGGGTAATCCTCCGGCTCGCTGGCGCACCATTCCCATACGTTGCCGGCCATGTCGGCGCATCCGTATGGGCTATCGCCGTGAGGGGAGTATCTGCCGACCGGTGTGGTTCTTCGTCTGCGCCCTCTCCTTCGC
>JALXEW010000311.1 GCA_027069285.1 Ardenticatenia bacterium
CCCAAATGGGTCCTTGAAGATCCTTTCCAAAGCCAGCTGCATATAAGCCTGACTGGTAGCCGCCGGTGAGTGCAACGTCTCCTCGCCGACCACCTCGGCCAGCTCCGCATCCACCTCCGAAGGCCCCGCCCAACCCTCCTCCCGTGCGCCCAGATACAGATTCGCAGATGCCCCCTGTGCCCCTATCACCAATATGCGCCATTTTGCCCAATTGTAAAGCGTCCACGGCGAAAGCATGAGCGCAAAAGCAACCGCCATCGGCAGTCCCAGCCTGATCAGCCCCCGGAGTCCACGTTTTATGCTCAGGTGGCTCAGCAAGACCGCAGGGAAGAGCAATATCACCGCCCTGGTCAAGGCTGCCAACCCCAACACCACGCCGACCGCAGCCGAAGCCGCATAAGGCTCATCCCTCACCTCTCGATGGCCGCCTGGTTCCAGATAATATGTATACAATGCCAGCGCCCCGGTGAAGAGCGCCATGAACTGAACCTCCGATGCCATCCGCTGCGTCGTCATGATCATAACAGGGTGCAAAGCCGTCACCGCGCCGGTCAACAAAGCCGCGTGCCGTCCGAACAACCTCCGCGCGATCAGGTACAGGAATAGCACAGTAGCGGTATCCATCAGCGAATGCCCGATCCTGGCCGCTACCAGGAAGGCATCCCCATCGAAGACCAGCCTCAGTGCCCCCAGGTAGAGCAGGTACATCGGCCCGCATGGCACCGGCGCCCTGAGCCTGTTAGTGATCAGCAAATAGCCGGAATCTATATACCACAGATCATCGCCGCCGGGCGCTGGGGGAGTTGGGTTTATCGCCAAAACGTAGATCAGCCGCGCCGTCAGAGCCACCGCGAGCACAGCTCCCACCTGCACCCTCTCATCGCGTGACCACGAAGGTACCCCCATGATCGGCCTCACAAAGTAGTTTCAGGGCGATACTCGCCGAAGACGCCGCGCAGCACCCCCACGATCTCGCCCAGAGTAGCATCTGCCTCCGCGCACTTGATGAAAAGCGGCATCAGATTCTCGTCGGAACGGGCGGCTTGTTCCAGGTGGGCCAGACACTCTGCCACCTTTTGCGAATCCCGTCTGGCGCGCAACTCAGCCAGGCGGCGGCGTTGCATCTCCTCCACCGCAGGGTCCACCCGGAGTATATCAATTTGCACCGGTTCCCCCTCGACGAATCGGTTCACTCCCACCACCGTCTCCTCGCCCGCCTCCACTGCCAGCTGGTACTGATATGCCGCCTCCTGTATCTCGGCGGCGATATAACCGTTCTCGATGGCCGCCAATGCCCCGCCCATATCATCGATGAGCCGGATATACTCCTCCGCACGGCGCTCGATCTCGTCCGTCAGGCTCTCGATCATGTACGAGCCGGCAAGCGGATCGACCGAATCGGCCACGCCGGACTCATAAGCGATTATCTGCTGAGTCCGCAAAGCGATCCGAACCGACTTCTCCGTTGGCAGCCCCAGCGCCTCGTCGAGCGAATTAGTGTGCAGACTCTGAGTCCCGCCCAGAACTGCCGCCAATGCCTGCAGAGTCACCCGCACCACGTTATTTTCCGGTTGCTGGGCCGTCAGGGTACTACCTGCCGTTTGAGTGTGGAACTTAAGTCGCCATGACGACGGCTTCTTAGCCCCGAACCGCTCACGCATAACCCGTGCCCACAGCCTGCGCGCGGCCCGGAACTTCGCTATCTCCTCCAGGAAATTATTATGCGCGTTGAAGAAGAACGACAGCCTCCCGGCGAAATCGTCAACATCCAGGCCGGCATTGATGGCCGCCCTGACATATTCGATACCGTTTGCCAGGGTAAAGGCCACCTCCTGCACGGCAGTACACCCGGCTTCTCGCATGTGATAGCCGCTGATACTGATCGTATTCCATTTAGGCAGGTGGCGGTTGCAATAGGCAAAAAGGTCTGTGATCAGGCGCATCGAGGGCCTGGGGGGGAAGATATAAGTCCCGCGTGCCACATATTCCTTGAGGATGTCATTTTGCACCGTTCCGCGTAACTTTGCGACGTCCACCCCCTGTCGCCTGGCGACCGCGATATACATTGCCAGGATGATCGCCGCCGGCGCGTTGATCGTCATCGAAGTACTCACCTGATCCAGCGGTATCCCATCGAAGAGCCGCGCCATATCATCCAGGCACGAGATACTGACCCCGACCCTGCCGACCTCACCCTCGGCCATCGGATCGTCGGCATCGTAGCCGATCTGAGTCGGCAGGTCAAAGGCGACCGAAAGCCCGGTCTGTCCCTGCTCCAGCAGATAGCGGAATCGGGCATTAGTCTCATCGGCGGTGGCGTAGCCGGCATATTGTCGCATCGTCCACAGCCGCCCGCGATACATGGTCGGCTGCACCCCGCGCGTGAACGGATAGCGGCCAGGGAAGCCCAACTTCTCGGAATACCGCCCCGACACATCCAGGGGCGTATACAATCGCTTCACCGGTATACCGGAAGGGGTGGAAAACTCCCCCTTTCGCTCCGGGAAGCGGCTCAGGGCCGGTTTGACCGTCCCCTCCTCCCATTCCCTAAGCTCGCGTTCGATGTCCTCTTTCATTCCCATAGCGAACCCCGAATCTATCGTTCCCCGCCGGAGAACACCTCTGGTGGTACCGGTATCCCGGCGAAATTCTCAAAAGTCAGATCGTCAAAGTTCAGGCCGAGCGCCGCCTTAGCCCTTGCGAAAAGCTCCAGATAACTACTTGTGAACCTGGGTGCATCGTCCAATTCCAGCGTCCTCACCGTCTGCTCCACCGCCTCCGGTGGCCCCTCGACCTCGGTAAAATTACCCATCGGCGTCTCGTCCAGTGCGATCTCTGCATCTCCCATCCGGTAGATCGTCCTATACTTCTCGTATACCACGGATGGCCGATAGCCCAACCCTCGCAGGATCGCATCCATAGCCTCGAAATCGGCCACCTCCGTCTCGATCTCGCGGCGTGTGGCGAAGCCCGGCACCGGTTTTCTTGCCCTCTCCTTGTATGTTAGCGTGATCCGGTCGTCGCGGCGCAGCCGCAAGACGATCCCCTGCGCGGTCAGCCTGCCGGAGCCGTCGTCATATCGCACATTATACTCATACGTCCTGGCCCGGAGCCTCCTGGCGCCGACCCGTTCCAGGCGTTCGGCCAACCCGTCCAGGTTCGGCGTCAGCAACTTGATCTCGATCTCGGTATACGCATTGCCTTCTTCCAAATCCGCCTCCGGTTGCATCACGGCATATAGAGCGTCAGCCTGACGGCGCCGGCGAAGAGCACGAGAGTCCATGCCAGATGTCCGCTCAGCGCCAGCCCGATCGCCTCCAGCGTGACCTGGGGAGTATGCCCGGTCAGCATCCCGGCCCACGCCCACGAGCCGAAAGGCGGCGCCCCCACGGCCAGGCGGATAGCTTCCCTTGTATCCTCGGTGACCACCCCGTAGAGTCCGTACCTGGCCAGATAGTACAGCATACCATGTCCGAGCATCGTCACCGCGTACATCATGATCGCGGCCAACATCGCCCGATTCCGCCCCGGCACCGTGCCGGACGCGAGCAGCCCGATCCCCGCCGTTCCCAACCCGTCCAGCAGCGGCTTAACCAGGTAGTACAGCGCACAGCAGGCCCATGCCGCGCTCCCTATCAACCCGCCTGAATACCCGATGCCCACCCTGGCCAATCCGAGGCCGAGCAAGAACAGAGTGGCCAGCTCCACCAGGTAGAGCATTGCCAGAGTCCCCCGGAGCCGGTAGAACATAGCGGCCACCTTCGCCGTGACCATCTCAACCCTGGGCATCGGCGTCATGCAGAGCAGCTCCCATGTGCCTCGCTCTCGCTCCACCGCGATCAGCGAGGACGAATAGATCAAAACCAGTATCAGCCAGACATGCTCCAGCGCAGTCTGCGCTATCAAAGTGACGCCGGAATAGAGAAAAAGGCTATAAGGTGGCTCCGCCAGTAGCACCACCATGCAGCACATCAAAGGGAGCATAGCGCTATCGGCGATAGCAATTGCCAGGCCCTCTATGCGCCAAACCGGTGGGCGGTCGTGGGCCTTCATCTCCCAGGTGAAAATGGGATGCGCAGGTGAAAGTGCCCTCCGCAGGCTTCGTAGCCATTCCCTCACCGTAAATGCTCCTACCAGACCCGGCAGAGCAACCCCTTCAGATATGCGCCTTCCGGGAAGGTCAGTGCCACCGGATGGTCAGGTCCGGCCCCCAGATGCCGCAAAACCTGCGCCTCTCGTCCCGAATCCAGCAGCGCCCCGAAGACGATCTTCTGGAAAAGATCGGCCCCGATCACACCCGAACACGAAAACGTCATCAGCAGCCCGCCCGGCCTCAGCAGCTTGAACGCCAGCAGATTTATATCCTTGTAACCTCGTGCCGCCGATCCGATCTGGGCCGCATTACGGGCGAACTTGGGCGGATCGAGCACGATTATATCGAACGACTCCCCCCGGTCGCGATATTCCCTCAGAACCCGAAACACATCCCCCACCACGAAATCGTCCTCGTTCACCTCCAGGCCGTTGAGGGCCAGATTATGCCGCCCCAGATCGAGCACATCCGCCGAGCTATCCACATTGATCACGCGCTGCGCCAGCCCGTCCAGCGCGTAAACGGCGAACCCGCAGGTATAAGCGAACGCATTCAGCACGGTTTTACGTCTCGCGTCCCTATCCAGGCGCAATATATCCCCAAGTAGCGCCCGATTCTCCCGCTGATCCAGATAAAAACCGGTCTTATGTCCCCGCCGCACATCAACCGCGAAGACATGCCCGTTTTCGAAAACCTCGATCAGCTCCGGCGGCTCCTCGCCCAGGAGCGGGCCGTTTACCAACCTCAGCCCCTCCTTAAGCCGCACATCCTCATCGCTGCGCTCGTAAATGCCCCGTGGACGCAAAAGCCCGTCCAGAAGACGGGCCAGCATTCCCTTACGAATTTCGATTCCTATCGCCAGTGCCTGTAGCACCAGCCAATCGCCATACCTATCCACGATCAGGCCGGGGATGCCGTCACTTTCGGCGTGCACCAGGCGGTAAGCGCTTGAGTGGCCGGATGTCGCCAGCTCCGCCCGTCCGGCGATTGCCCGCTCCAACCGTGCCCGCCAGAACCCCTCATCGATCTCCTCTGTCTCATCCCAACTGAGCAGCCGCACCCTGATCTCGGATTCCGGACTCCACAGCCCACGGGCCAACCAGGTACCGTCATGCGAACGCACGTCGACCAGGGCGCCGGGTTGCGGTTGGGTTTCCACGCGCCGGATCGCGCCGGAAAACACCCACGGATGCCGTCTCAGCACCGACTTCTCGCGCCCCTTGTGGAGATATATGGCCGGTATCCTACTCATACCGGAACCGCCAGACGCCCAGGGCGAAGAAAACCGCTGCGTAAAGCAACAGCGCCCCGATCGAAGGCAAAATATCGATCACCGACCCGCCGAACCACGATAGCTCATGGAACCCATCCAGCGCCCACGCGATCGGAGAGACGTGACCGATCACCTGCATCCACCTCGGCACCAACTCCAACGGCCACCAGGCGCCGCCCAAAGGCGCCAGAGTCATCGTGACAAAGAGCGTGATCCCCTCGGCCTGCGCCGGGCTGCGGACTATGGCCGCCAGGAATAGCGCCATACTCGTCACCGCCAGAGTATAAGTCAGCGCCAGCAACACCACCCCTGCCGCATTCCCCCCTAAACCGGCGCCCAACAACTCGCTGATACTCAGCAGAATGGCGAACTGGATCAGGCCCATTGAGTACCTGGCAAGCAACTTACCGGCCATTATCACCCATCTGCGGACCGGCATCACCATCAGCCGCTGGAAAGTCCACTGCTGTCGCTCCCTCACGATCAGGGCCGCCACGCCGAGCACATTCATCATAACGAACATCGTCGCAGTTCCGGGGCCGGCCTGCGAGAACGACCTGTATCCCCATTCCTCCTCTTCTGACTGCTGCGGCATGGTGACCTCGACCGTTGCCGGTGGGGATTCCCATGCGTTGGCGGCACCGGCGTAGATCGCCGAGAACAACTCATCGACGGCCTCATCATCGGCCAGGCCGGATTCCCTCATCGCGTCGGCGCCCGCGCTGGCCGCCGTCACTGCCCCGCCCACGCGCGTGGCTGCCGCCTCCACCACCCGGCGTATCACGGCTGAGGCCGTCAGCGTCGGATCGGACCGGAATGATATGTGCGCCTGTTCGCCGGCAAGCAATTTCTCCTCGAATCCCGCCTCTATGACAATAGCCGCGTAGGATACCTGTGATTCCAGCCTTTGCCGGATCAACTCCTCCGGGTCGCCCACCTCATCCGGCAGGTCGCAATCGGCATCCGGATCGGGAGCCAGCAGATCGCACACCGTGACGGCCTCGGAACCCTCGGCGATGGCCTCGATCAACTCGGCGGACAACTCACTCCGATCCAGATCGAGCACATCCAGCCGCATGACGGCCCCATCGCCATATCCTGCGGTTCCGAACCCTATCACCAGCATAATCGCCACGGGAGCCGCGAAGAAGATCAAAACATCGGAGCGTTCGGAGAAAGCTATACGGATGTCATTTAAAGCTATATGCCACAGCTTCTTCATAGTTCGCGCCGTACCTTTCCGGTTGGGGTATAGCTCACAGTCGTATTCTTCTATCGAGCAGCCACGTCCCAAGCGAGAACAGGACGACGGCGATCACCAACAGCACAGCAACATGTGTGGTCACATCCGCCAGTGAGCCGCCATGCGCCAGGATCGAAAACGCATCCGCCCCCCAATAGTTAGGCGTCAGCTTGCTCAGGGCCTGGAGCCAATCCGGGAATAGCTGCGGTGGCGTAAAAGTCCCGCCCAGCATCCCCAATATTATCAAGAACGCCGAGCCGTAACTATCCACCCTCTCCGGCGAGCCGGCTACCCCGGCGATGGCGGCCCCAAGCCCGCCCGCCGCAGCCGATACAGTCAGCACCATCACCGCCATCGCCACAACGTTGCCGCCCCACTTCAGGCCGAACAACGTCGAAGCCCCGATCAAGATCGCCATCTGTATGACTCCCGTGGCGAACACACTCAACATCTTCCCGGCCAGGATCGAGGATAGCGGAGTGGGCGTGGTCATCATGCGCTGGAGCGTCCAACTATTCCTCTCCTCCAGGATGCTATTTGCACCCGACGTGCTGGAGAACATCAGGAAGAATATCGCCATTGCAGGGAGCAGAAACGCCATCGGATCGAACCCCGGCCTGCCCCTGCTCACCCCCACATCCTCTATCCGTATGGCAGATGCCGTTGCGATCTCGCCTATACGGCTCACCAGCCCCTGGATAACAGTCCACACCTCCTGGTACGTCCTGAAGAACAGCCCAAATGGATCATCCCCCTCGGCGGCGTTTTGTCGGATGACGGCCTCGACAATACGGGGGATGGCCGTATCCATCGTGATCGTCACCGCCGAGAGCGCGTTGGCGTAACCCTTGACCACCGAAACCACGATACTGGCGGAAATATCCGACCCTCTGCTGCGGTATACCTCGATCACCCCGGCGTCTTCCCCGGAAACCACTCGCGCCGAGAAATCCTCCGGGAACACGATCAAGGCCACCAGATCACCATCTTCCACCATCCTGCGGGCGGATTCCTCATCGTCCACCTGGCGAGGATCGAACATACGGTCGAAGAACAGCGCCATCTCATCATCCTCACCGCGCTCCGCCGCCCCTTGTGACCCGATCAGCATATCAACGAACTGCTGGCCGTAGTTAGCCTGCTCGGTAGCCCCTGCGAACACTACCCCCTCATCATAATTGATGACCGCGACCGGTATCTCCGAGATCTGAATATCGCCGTCGCCGAGGAAGCTCCCGAACGCCAACGCCATCAACAGCGAGACCGCCATAGGCGTCACGAACATATAGAGCAAGGCCGTGACATCGGTGAAGCGGATATACAAATCCTTGCGCAGGATATTGAGCAGCTTTCGCATCGCACTCACTCCCGCAATGCGCGGCCCGTCAGATGCAGGAAGACGGCCTCAAGGTCTGGTTCCTCGACCTTGACCGATTCTATGCGCACCCCGGCGTCATCTGCCACGTTGATAATGCGCGGCAGCGCCCTACGGCCACGGTCTGCCATCACAGTGATCGTCCCATCGCCGACGGTTACCTCGCCTACCCCCTCGATAGCCTTCAGGGCCTCGATCAGATTCCCCGGCACCTCCTGAACGGTCAGCCGGATGGCATCCTTTTCGCCCACCATCTGCACAAGTTCCCCTACCGTGCCCAGAGCTATGATCACCCCATGATCGATGATGCCCACCCTATGGCTCAACTCCTGGGCTTCTTCCATATAATGAGTGGTATAAAGCACCGTCATGCCTTCCTCATTGAGGAGCTTGACCGTATCGAGGATACGGCGGCGGCTTTGCGGGTCTATGCCGACCGTCGGCTCGTCCATATAGACTATACGTGGCTTATGGAGCAGGCCGACCCCGATATTAAGCCGGCGTTTCATCCCGCCGGAGAACGTTTTGACCTTATCGTTAGCCCGTTCCGTCAGGCCGATGAACTCCAGCACCTCATCGACCCGTTTGCGTAACGACCGTCCGCCCCAGCCGTACATCTGGCCGAAAAAAGTGAGGTTTTGCCTGGCCGTGAGCGTGGGATAGAGCGCGATCTCCTGCGGCACCACACCTATCAGCCGCTTGACGGCCATAGGTTCCCGGCGGATCGAATGGCCGGCGATGATCGCATCGCCATCGGTTGGCGTCAGCAGGCCACTGATCATAGAGATGGTAGTAGTCTTCCCGGCCCCATTTGGCCCCAGGAAGCTGAATATCTCGCCCTCCTCGATCTCCAGATCGACACCTTTGACCGCCCACACGCCATCTGGGGGGTTATATTGCTTCTTCAGACCCTTCAGCTCGATGATCGGCGGCATAACATCCTCCTGCGAGAAGTGGATTCCTCGATGTAATTATACGACCCGGGAGCGGATTCGTGGCAAGCAAGACGTGCCGTCCTACCGGGGAGTCAGCGGTTTTGGGCCTTATCTTCCCGATAATAATAGGCGAACATAGTCAGCTCGCCCAACTTAATTTCCGCTCCATCGGGAACGGTATACGGGATATGGGGTTCCAGCAACCGCCCGTTGAGATAAGTGCCGTTAGTGCTGCCCAGATCGATCAAAACGGCATGGCCGTCGTCCGGCCTGAGCAAGGCATGTGCGCGGGAGACCCCATGCGGATACGCATTATAATCGCGCAAGTCTAGCAACTGGCGACCCTGGGCGGCCTCCTTTGAGCGGCCTAAAACGATCTCTCGATCCACGGTCAGCACTATCGGGCTGGGGTAATTTTGCACATAGAACGTCAGGATAGGGAACCTCACCTGAGCAAAGACGGCCTGGCCTGCCCGGTGTGCCACGGCCTCTCGCACCCTGGCTATCAGCTCATCCACGCCGAACACAGGAGTCTCCAGGTTACCGGGCATAGGTTGGCCGCATTTCTCGCAGAACACGCTACCCACCGGGTTCAAGTGGCCGCACACCCTACATGGTCTGACGTTATATGGCTTCCCCTCCAGCGGGATAGTCGCGAGTTCGCCGGTATCCGGCTTGAGGGCACTGCCGCAATTCTGGCAGATCACAGCGTCCTGATCATTGGGATAGCCGCATTTATGACAAACTATCATTCCTGGCCGACCTTTAGCAATAGGTGATAGATTATGACATATTTTACTACGACTCGAGCGGATTGTGAAGATATTTAATTGGGGAAAACACTTGCCATTCCCGGCACAAGCGTGTATACTATATACAGCTTCAAGCGGGTGTAGTTCAGTGGTAGAACGTCTCCTTGCCAAGGAGAAGGTCGTGGGTT
>JALXEW010000312.1 GCA_027069285.1 Ardenticatenia bacterium
GACGTCAGGCTGCTGGCCTCCGTGTCGGATGATGGGACGGTGAGGCTGTGGAATGTGGTGGGTGGTCGGGAGCTGCGGGTGCTGAAGGGGCATGGGAGTAGGGTGCTGAGAGTGGCGTTTTCGCCGAACGGCAGGCGGCTGGCCTCCGGGTCGGATGATGGGACGGTAAGGCTGTGGGATGTGGAGAACGGTCGGGAGCTGCGGGTGCTGGAGGGGCATTGGGGTCCTGTGAGTAGCGTGGCGTTTTCGCCGGGCGGCAGGCTGCTGGCCTCCGGGGCGGATGATAGGACGGTGAGGCTGTGGGATGTGGTGAACGGTCGGGAGCTGCGGGTGCTGGAGGGGCATGAGGGTCGGGTGTGGAGCGTGGCGTTTTCGCCGGACGGCAGGCGGCTGGCCTCCGGGTCGCGTGATTGGACGGTGAGGCTGTGGGGTGCGGGTGAGTAGCCGGACGGCATCCGGGCGGGAAAGGGAAACGGGCCTTGTGACAGGCCCGTCTGGGAGATATGTGTGCAGCTAGCCGCGATCAAAAGGCCCGGCTAGGCGACCTTTTCGATGGAGGGCCGGTGCCTGGCCAGGTAGCGCCGGATGTCCTCCAGGGCCTGTTTGTAGACTCGGAGCAGGTCTCGGTCAGGCCCCTTATAGCGCCTCAACGTCTGTGCAACACATAATCCGCATCCTCTCATGGCCCGGTAACTATCCGTTTCGCATTCCATGCACCCGTTGAGGCGCACCATCATCAACAGGAACGCCAGCTTTTCCTCGTGGGCTTCCGGGAGAGGAGCAATGCGGTCTATCAGGTCCTGCCACTCGGCACCGCGCATATCTCGTACCAGGGGGATGAGATAGGTTGGGAACAGCAGCTCGTTTTTGGTATACATCGCCGTTTCCTCTACACTTCTCGGTCTTGCTTTATCGCCCGGAGGAACCGAGCCTTTTGCGGTTCAGGGTACGCGCCGGAACCTCTTGGGTAAATGGCACCAGAGTACCGGAATCTGTATGAATCAGGTTTATGCATATTTTGCCATACAATCCAGTGGTTCTTAGTATAATTTGTATTGGATTTGCGTTCGAGATAGGTTGTTACAAGACTCGTGCCAGGGAGGCGAACTCGTGAGAGGTATTGCAGCCTGGATGGCCCTGGCGCTGGCTTTGACGCTCGGCGTGACCGGTTGCGATACCGGCCAGGCGGTCATCATAGCGTCGCCGGTGCCGCCTGATGCCGGATTCCGCACCTATGCCCATCCAAGCGGCGTCTTCACCATCCGCCTGCCGCCGGATTGGTCTATAAACGACCTCTCGACCGGGGATACCGTCTTCGTCGAATTCTCACCGCCCGGCTCGATCAGGCCGCCGGTATCGGTCTACGTGATAAATACCGGCGTGGCACTCGGAACTGAGGCTTTCTCCAGGGTGATGGACGGCTATATGGCACTGTTCCATGACCCGGCCACATATACCGAGGTCAATCGCCAATGGCAACGGGACGGCAGCTGGCGTATTGACGGCATCCGTCACGATGGCGATCGGATCGCCCAGTTGAATACCTTCCTGCAGCGTGACGGCTCCTTCTTCTCCGTGATCGAAGTCGAACTATCGCCGGATGACCCGGAGATGATGGAGACACTCAACACCATCATAAACACATACCGGGTCGATCCGACCGTCTCTCTGGGCACATCCGAAATGGGGCAGGTGCCCGCCTCGGAGGGCGAGGTGGGATTCGGTGGCCTGTATAC
Source organism: Ardenticatenia bacterium (assembly GCA_027069285.1). Lineage (GTDB taxonomy): Bacteria > Chloroflexota > Anaerolineae > Aggregatilineales > JALXEW01 > JALXEW01. Next base: position 1,737 of record JALXEW010000312.1, read on the forward strand.
GTGGGTTGACGGCTCCGGCGGCTTCAGGATAACCGGCATGGCCGTGAATCAGAGTGACAGGCCGTTGGAATTTGTGCGGATAGCCGCGTATATATTCGATGGCCGGGGCCGCAGGCTGGTGGAGGCGGAAGACTTCACCCTTTCGGATGTGATCTTGCCGGGTGAGCATTCCCCGTTCTCGATTCGCTTCCCAGAAGGCCGCCCCACCGGTGCGGTGCGGTACGAGCTACACGCCTCGGCCAGGTATGCCGAATTCGCCGCTGCGGATTTTTACGATAGCTCGAACTTCGAGGTGAACGCCGAGGCCACGTTCAATGCAGATGGCTACCTGGTCATCTCCGGCACGGTCACTAATATCGGCCCGGAGACCGTCGGATTCGTCAAAGTGATCGTGGCCGTGTTGGATGATATGGGGCACGTAGTCGCCACCGATGCCACCTTCGCATCCGAGCAGCAACTGGAGCCGGGCCGTAGCTCTCGCTTCGAGGTGATCTTCTACGAGCTTGGCGGGCCGGCGGTTAACTTCTCGGTATCGGCTCAGGCGCGTGTGGAAAGGTGAGGATCATGAGCGGTGACGGGCGCGTGCCGGTGACAGGTGCTGCCAGGTGGGGCCGGGTGGCATTGGTGTTGGCTGCCGTTATGTTGTTGCTCCTGCTTTGCGGCGCGCCGGTGTTCCTGTTCCCGCTGCTGCCGAATCCGGAAACCGGCGAGCCTTACACGCCCAGGCCGGAAGGTTACAGGCTGCTTTGCCTTGCGCCCGCTATGGGATTCGGTGCGGCTGCGTTTCTGGCCGGGCGTGCGCGTGTGGCCGGACGACCGATGAGCCGGGCCGAGGGCTTATTCATGGCCGCCGTGGGGTTGGGGGCTTGTCTGTTGGTGGGTGGGCTGGCGATGGCGGTTCTGCCCCCTCCTGAGGGGTATGGGCTTGAGGGAACGCCTTTTGAGGTCAAGACCCTGGCGTGGTTATGCGGGTTTGGGCCGGGCATAGCCGTGATCGCGGTGGCGATTGCGTTGGGACGCTTAAGCAGACGTGGTGATGGCGAGCACTTCTGAGGATGTGATATGGGCAGTGTCAGACCAATTATAATAGGCGGGCACCAGCGGAGCGGTACCACGTTGCTCCAGGCCATAATCGGCTCCCATCCTGACGTGGCGATGTTTTACTCCGACCCGCCGTTTTGGACGGATTTCTACGGGGCACCGCGCTATAAGAG
>JALXEW010000313.1 GCA_027069285.1 Ardenticatenia bacterium
TCCCGGTAGTATCCCATCGGGCGGATGACAAAGCCATCTCTCCTGGCGGTCTCGGCGTAGAGCTGATACATCATCGGTAGGTCGTCTGGCGTGGCGGCCCGCACTTTGACTCCCTTGCGCCCGGCCAGGCGGATGTTGTAACGGGTTTTCTGCTTCATCGCCGCCAGGATCGTTTCCTCTTCGCGTGTCAGGTCTATATGTAGCGTGTTGCGGAACTGTACGGGCATGGGCGAGAACCGCCATCCGCGCTCCCGCAAACGTTGCACCAGCCTCTCCCCGTCCGGATCGGCGGCCTCGTCCTGGCCGCCCGGCACCCCGTAGCCTATCGGCATTGCCGGGTCTATCTTGATCAGGATGGCGCCATGTCTTCGGGCCATTTTCTCCAGGTGAGATAGTACCCGGTCGGCCAGGCGGGTATCGGCCCAATCCAGGATCGGCCCCCTGGGGACGTACATTACTGCCAGCGGCCCGATCCGCCTGGTGAGCACCGACGCGGCGCCAACCGGCTCCCCATCCCGTTCGAACAGCCACCTTTCCGGCGACCATTCCACGGTACGCCGCTTGAACTCGCCCCACTCCCAGCTCTGGAGTATGTGCGGATTCGGGAGCGAGATCAGTGCCCGATCCCAATCGCTCTGGTCGGAGATGGTGCGTGCCGGGAAGTTCATATCATCCTCCGGGCCGATCCCCGTCGGTTACGGTCGGGCTGCGGTGGCGAGGGGGAATCGGTTATCGTTTGCTGTTCTCATAGGCGCTTCAGCACGTAGTAGCTGCCGCGCTTCTTTCCCATCCGCAGGAGGATACCGCGATCCACCAGCTCGGCCAGGTCGCGGCGGATGGTTTCGGGGTGCACGTCCGGGAACATCTCCTGCAGGTCCCGGTTGGTTATTCGTGAGTGGCCGCCCTGCGTGAGGAATCGGATCGCCGCTTCCTGGCGGGGATTCAGCTCGATGCCGGCGATGCCGACCAGCTTGCCGGTTTCCGGTTCCTTACGCAGCACCGCCCGGAATCCGCCGGCGGTCTCCTCGAACTCTGGGTCTGGCAGGCCCCGCTCCCGCATCAGTGCGATCACGCGGTCAACGCCGTAGCCCAGTTTCTCGATGAAGCCCATGTCGGATAGCACCTGTACTATGGCGGTATTGCGGGAGAATCGCTCGTCGGCGATGTTCTCTACCGTCACCGGGCCGGGGAGTCTGCCGGGACTGGTCACCTCCAGTCGGTCGGCGAATATGAACAGCCGGATGCCGTCGCCTCGGATGCTGTAGTCCCGATGGGCCACCGCGTTGACTACCAGCTCGCGGGCTGCTTCAAGCGGATACTCAAATCGTTCCGCTCTGGACATGCGGGATGTCAGGCTGACCTCGCGGCGCAGGTTGTCTATCAGGAACGTCTCGGCCTGCAGTATCTGATCCGGGATCGTGCCGGCGATCTCGCTGCGGATGAAGGTATCGCCCATACGGGTTCCGGCGAACCTGGCGGCGGTTATGGTGGCGCCGGGCAGGAAGCGTTGCGTATCTTTGCCGAATAGCAGTATCCCGGCGTTAGTGGGCAGGAGGTCGCCGCCATATCTTGCCAGGCACCCGCGCTTGAGCAGCACTTCTTCCTGTGTCATGCCGGCGGAGCCGGGTAGGTGGCGCATATAGTCGGCCACCCGATCGCGGTCTATATCGTCCAACGTCGCGCCGGGGCAGGGTTTGCTTTCAAAGCCGGTCTCATCCCGCTCGATCAGCAGGCGGCGTAGCTCTTTGGCCTTTAGCGGGCGGTTTTCGACCCCTCGCCTGGCCGGGAATCTGCCTTCCAGGGAGTATACGTGTGGCATCCCGTGTGGGATTGTGACTGCGATAACCGTTCCCCTGCCGATCCGTATTGCTTCCGGCATCGGGATGATGAGTGGGGGATCGGTCGAAAGGGCCGCCTGAAGTACTCGGTCTATCATATCGTCTGGGTTTTCGACTCCGACCGGGCGGCGTGCCTTTGGTGTCACCCCGATCAGGAGCACGCCGCCTTCGGCGTTCGCCATCGCGGCCAGATGTTCGGCTATTTCGGCCATGCGTGCCTTTGGGGGGAGCCAGGCTGTTTTCTGGCCTGCGCCTTTTTCCAGCAGGTGGAGTATGTCTCGCTCGTTCACTTTCGTTTGAGCGGGATGAGCACGTGATGTCCGCTCCGGAGCAGGGCGTGCAGGCGGGCGGTTCCTTCTTGGACGTAGGGGTCTGGATCGTTTGTGCGTAGCACGTGCGGGCTGGCGATGATGATCAGCTTGGAGCGTGCGCGTGTGATCGCGATGTTAAGCAGGTTCGGGGAGTAGAACCGGTCTGCGTGCGCTGCGGCGTAGCCGGGGTTGCTGGTCGTGACGGAGAAGATCACCACATCGCGTCCTTTCCCCCGCATCCCCTCCGGTGTGTCGAACAGAACTTCCGGCGGTAACTTCCCGCCCATGTGCTCGATGAGCTGGGCGCTATACTTGCGGGCCAGTCTGGATTGGGCACGGTAGTAGCTCAACACTGCCAATTCCTCCGGCGGCAGCCCGCAGGCCAGCAGGACGGCTACCAGTTTGGCGATCAGTTTTGCCTCTTCTGGGGACGCTTTTTTGCGGTTCTTATGGCGGATGTCCGCGAACACCAGCCCATGAGCCGGGTCGAGTATATCGGCGTAGCGGGGTGGCTCGGTTGGCAGGTCCAGGCGCAGGATGGCTGCATCTGGGGCCGGGATCAGCCGGTCGTGATAGAACTCCTTTGACGGGAAGGCGGCGATCTTATCGGCCAGGCGATATGTGGTATCGAGGATGGTGCCGCTCATGCGCCTGCTGAGTGAGTGGAGCACCGATTCGGCTGTCCATGCAGGCTCATGTTCGCCGACGATCTCCGGCGGGATTCCCAATGGGTCGCCGAAGAAGACGTAATGTCTCCCGGCAAGCATGGCGGTGATCGCATCCGGGATCGAGAGCGATGAGGCCTCGTCGAACAAGACCGAGTCAAATACGGTGACGTTTAGCCGCTCGTCCCTGGTGGTATACGGAGTCGCGCCGACGATGAATCCGCGATCCGTCGGGTGGTATGGGCTTGCGGCCAGGCTCTCGTAGTTTGGGACGCCGACGGGTGCTTCCCATTCCGGCCCGATCTTGCAGACTTGTCTGTGGCCGCCGTGGCGGGCGACCATTTCCAGGGCGTGGTTGACTGCGTGGTAATCCGGGCCGGTGACGAGAACCCGGCGGCCCTCTCGTGCCAGTGCGCCTGCCAGATGCGCCAACACGTGGGTCTTACCGGTGCCGGGGCCGCCCTGTACCAGGTAGAAATTCTGTGCGGCGAAGGCTCGCTCTAACGCCTCCACTTGCCTGGGGTCAAGCCCGGCGCTGATCGCCACCCGATGGGCGCGTTCCTGGCGGTCGCCATCCAGCATCGGGCGCGGGGCATCGAAGACTTCGAAGATGGTTTTATGATGTTGCAATCCCTTTTTTAGCTCATCCAGCGCCGGGATGAGCACGTCGCGGTTATCCACGATGTCGCGGTCGAGGATCCAGCCATCGGGTTCATGGCGCAACTCGGCGAATGTCTCCCGGTAGCCTGGCAGGAATGTCAGTTCGTTTATCCCCTCTTTCAGCAGGATGCAGGAGATGTACGAATCCGCCGGATGGCCGTGGTTGAGGCGTAAACGGTCATCCTCGCGGAAGTTGCTGAGGTTATGGCCGTCATACCGCAGCACGGCAAGCCCATGTCGCACTGAAACGACGCTGAGGTCGGTGACAGCTTCCCCTGCTGCCAGGCGTTCCTCCAGAGGGCGGCGCCACATGGAGCGTATTTTATTGATGCGGGCCTCGTGCTCATTTTGCACGAAATTGCGGAGAGCTGATATGAATGCTTCCATATCCCCACGGCCCGGTTCGTTTTCGGCTGGTGTTTATCCCGGCGTGGGCCGGATTTCGGCATCACATCTGCAGGCTGCTCATAACCAGGGTCAGGAGCAACACGGTGTTACCAAAGAATAGCACGGGTAGCTGGAAAGAGCCACTGAAGTCCACCACCTTGTCGCCACGGGCGTCCCGATTCATAAACAGTGCGAATACGACGATGGAGACGAGCAAGGCGACGCCCATGACCCACACTCTGATACCGATCACCACTACTGAGTATACGATCAGGCCGAACGATACCGCCAGTGCGGAGTACATGGATGCGCGGGTTGCCTTCTCGCCTATGAGCGCGGCGGTTGTGCGCACTCCTGCCTGGGTATCGGCGTGCAGGTCGCGCAGCTGGTTATATAGTTCGCCGTAGGCGGAGATGCCCATGATGAAGAACATTGAGGCCCAAAGCACTGATGCCCCCCGCCCGGATGATATATTCGGGACGTATGTGAGGTATGCTGTCAGGAGCTGGAGTCCGTTTGGGAGGATGTGAGTCAGCAGGTCGACCACCGGGCGTGCCTTTAACCTGACCGGCTGCCACGAGTACAGGAACACCAGCAGGACGGTTGCCGCGCCCAGCGCCAACGGCAGGACGCCCAGGATGGAGTACAACATCATGGCTATGGCGACGGTGACCCATGAGGCGATCCAGGCCTCGCGGGTTGGGAGTTCGCCGGTTGCAACCGGGTTTCGGATCGTCCTGGAGTTATCGCGGGCGTCATCGGGTGCGTCCTCGATCTCGTTGACCATGAACGCGAAGCACGCGACCAGGAAGTTGCCCAGGAATACCACTCCCAGTCGCCAGTCCAGCGGCACGTCTGCCAGGATCGCCCCAAGCAGGGCGATCAATGCCACGAAGTGTACGTGTTCTCTATACCTGGTCAATCTGACCAATAAGCGAAATCGTCTCATACCTGATTTGATCTTCTCCACCACTGACGTCTCCTCCATACGGTAAAGATATTGCCGGCAAAAGCCGCATGTGGGGGCATGGCGGGGGCTTTCGGGCCGGATTCTGTTGCCGCCACGCTCCTGATTTCTTCAGGGACTCCAACACCGCAAGTGCGACAAGGTTATAGTCGGGGGGTGATTTGGTATCGTCAGGGCCTGGGATCGGCCTTTGGGACGGTAAAGTAGAATATGCTGCCTTTTCCGGGTTCGCTTTCCACCCAGACTTTACCGCCGTGGCTTTCGACTATGCCTTTGACTATCGCCAATCCCAGGCCGGTGCCGCCGAATCGGCGTGTGGTGCTCCCGTCCACCTGGTAGAAGCGTTGGAATATTTTCTCCTGTTGGTCTTTCGGTATCCCTATGCCCTGATCGCTGACGCTGACCGTGAGCATTGGGCCGCCATCATCGCGTATCGCTACCCGTATCTCACCGCCATCCGGGCTGAATTTGATGGCGTTACCGAGCAGGTTATCGAATACCTCGCCCATTCGGAGCGGGTCTGCCAGGACAAGTGGCAGGTTGTCGTCGTAATCCCGGATTAGCTTTAGCCCTAATTCGGCGGCGGTTGCCTCGGCGCTCCTGAGGGCGTCATCGGCTATGTGGGCCAGTTGGACGATGCTCTTATTCATCTGGTCTGGCCCCATCGCCTGCATTGAGACGATGTCGTCAACCAGGCGGGCCAGATGGGTGGCCTTATCGGTGACCATTTGCATCACTTCTTTTTGTTGATCGCTGAGGGGGCCGAAGTCGCCGCTTGCCAGCAGGTCGAGGTAGCCGGTTATGAACGTCAGTGGGGTTCGCAGTTCGTGCGAGACGTTTTGGATCAGTTCGTCTTTAAGGCGGTCTGCCTCGCGTAGTTCCTGATATGCTTCTTCCAGCGCGGCGGCACGCAGTTCCAGCGAGCGGTAGAGCCGGGCGTTTTCCAGCGCGTTGCCGACCACGTTTGCGATTCCCTGGCAAAGTGATATTTCGGCCTGGTCGAATTGCCGATCTGGGCGCGGATCGATCAGGGTGACCAGCCCGATGGATTCTCCGTGCGCGATCAGTGGTACCATCAGGCAGGCGCCGCCTTCTGCCAGGCTTGCCAGTTCGCGCCCGGCCTGGTCGTTAGTCTCGTCGGGCTGCACCGAAAGCGGTATGCCTCCTGAGAGGGCATTTTTCATGGCGGGGAAGTCTTTGAGTTCGTAGCCCACGCCTTGTGCCTCGTCCCAGAGCGCAAAGCCCACTTCCAACAGGAGCACCAGTTGTCCCGCGTCCGGATCCCAGGCCTGGACGTTGCACCATCTGGCGTTGGTCACGCTCATCACGCGGTGGCAAAGTAATCTCAGGTTTTCCTCTTCAAACCAGGTTTCGGATGCTTCGTCACCCAGTGAGGTCTGCCAGGCGTTGATGACCTGGGCGACCCGGTGGCTATCGTCATCTGAAAATCCGGTGCCGGATTCGGAATCGTAAAGCGTGATCAGGCCGACTGCGTTACCGTTCACCACCAGGGGGACACTCATCTTGTAGGCCATCCCCATTGCTTCCAGGGCTTGCCTATCCTCGATGTCGGCATATGGGTCGCTGAGGTGGGTGATCAGCGGCAGGCCGGAGGTTAGAGATGCCCGTGTGAGGGAGTATGAGGGTAGTGTCACCTTTGGGCCGGTGCCGAGTTCCCAATATACGTCGGCAACCTCGGCCAGGGAGCTGAGGAAGTCGGTTTCGCGATCCCATGACGAGATCGTGCATCGACCGGCGTTCAGCGCGTCCAGAAGCCGTCTGGCGATCAGTTCCAGTACGCTCCCGATGTCGAGTGTGGATGATGCGGCGGCACTCGCGTCCAGAAGGGTGCTCAGCTCGGTGAGGCGGCGACGGGTCTGCTCGAAGAGGCGGGCGTTTTCTATTGCTATCGCGGCAGTGCCTGCCAGGCTCGCCAATATTTCCACGTCTTCCTCGTCGAACGTTCCCTCGCGCTTGTTGACCACTTCCAGCACGCCGATCACGTTATTTTGCACCATCATCGGGACGGCGATCAGGGATGATGTGGTGGTGCCGGTTTTGCGGTCGACGTCGCTGTAGAAGCGAGGGTCTCGCGTCACGTCCTGGACAAGCTGGGGGCGGGCCTCACGTGCCACCCAGCCGGCCACTCCCTGGCCCATCGGGAAGCGTAGCCCGCGCATCACCTCGGCGCCCGGACCTACCGAGTCCATGAAGATCAGCTCATCGGTTTCCTCATCTCGCAGCAGCAATGAGGCTCCGGCGGCCTGTGCGACTTCGGTGGCCGAATCGAGGATCACGTGGATCACCTCGTCGAGCGATAGGGATGAGGATATTGCTTTGGCTGCTTTGTTCAACGCGGCGAGCTGGCGGGTACGTTTGGCGATGGCTTCCTCGCGTTCTTTTTGCTCGCTCATATCGCTCAGCACCAGGACGGTATCGTACCCGGTGCTGTCTGTGGAGGGCACGGCGGAGCGTGATAGCAGCACGTGGAGCACTGCCCCATCCTTAGTCACCAGGCGCTGCTCGAATGAGAGGGTGGAGCGGGATTTGCGAGTCAGGGCGGCCACCAGTTGCTCCCGATCCGCCGGGTGGAATATCTCCCCCACGCTTTTGCCGATCAATTCGTCGCGGGTGTAACCGGTCATGCGCAGCAGGCGCGTGTTGACGAATTTGACGATGGCCCCGGCGTCAACCACGACCAGGCCGTCGCCCATGACGTCCACCAGGGTCTGGCGGTATGCCTGCTCGCGGCGCATTTGCTTTTCGCGTTCGGCCAGGTCGGATAGCAGCATGGTGTGTTCCACGACTGTGGCGGCCTGGCTGCTTAACGCGGCGAGTACCTGTCTACCTCGCGGGGTCAGCACCTGCTGAGGGCCTTTGGTCGCCATGATCAGGACGCCCACCGGTTGGCCGCCTGTGGAAAGCGGCACTATGCTTATGAATCCCAGGCCGTGGCGCGATAGGGCGGTGTGGAGTGCCTCGCTGCCTGTGATGTTTTTGAGTTTATCGGTCGGCAGGTTGAGGATCGGCCTGTTGGAGATCAGGACTTCGGTCAGCGGGCTGCGGCCAGCCTCGATTGGGATGTGTGATCCGGTGCTGCCGACCGTTGCCAGGAAGTCGGCTGCGGCCTTTTTGCCGCCGGATGAGGCAATGGCCCTGCTGGAGAGTGTTTTGCTGCTGTAATCCGCCGTGAGGAGCCAGACCAGATCACATGGCATGAGGGTCAACGTGGCATGGGCGGTTTCGTCCAGCAGTCTTTGGGCATCCACGTTACGCTCGGTGGTGCTCAGCGCGCGCTTTATGTGCGGGATCAGTGCCTTGAAGTCTACCGGTTTGGTCACGTAGTCGGTTGCGCCCGCCAGCAATCCTTCTGCCCTGGCTTCTATGGGTGATCTGGCGGTTATGAGGATGACCGGTATCTTCGACGTGGATGGGTCGGCCCTGAGCCTGCGGCAGGTTTCTATCCCATCCATGCCCGGCATGACGACGTCCATCAATACCAGGTCAGGCCTTGTGCTTTTGGCCAGCTGTAGGGCTTGTGGGCCGTCGGTCGCCTCCAGGACTTCGAATCCGTTATGCCGGAGCCAGTCGCTCATCATGGTCAGAGCGTCCGGCATATCGTCCACTACCAGGATTTTGGCTTTCATCACATCCCGCACTGCTTATTTTGGGGTGAGTATATAACAGGAAGCCGAATCGAGCCATTGGTCAGCCACGGCCGAGAGAATCCATTCTGGGTTGGCTTATTGTCACGTTTCCCTTGCCACCTTTTATTACACAAAGTATACTTTTCAAACACTTTTTACCTCTTGTGCCTCTCTGGTTGGAGGGGGCTATTTGTAGAGTTCTTCAGGAGAGGAACGGAATGCTTAACGCTCGTTACCCCCTTTGGGGGGCTGTGCTTGCCGTCCTGCTCGTTATGGCTCTGGCGTCACCGGTCTGGGCACAACAGGATGAGCTTGTGGCATCGCTGGAGGTGCTGGAGGCCGGGGTGGAGGTTAAACGGGTTGGGACGAACGTCTGGGTGCCGATTAACTTGGAGACTCTGGTCGGCGTTGGGGATTCCATCCGCACTGATGACACGGGCCAGGCGAGGATCACCTTCTTCGCCGATGGGACCGATGCCGAGCTTACTCCCAATACCGAGATCAGGATAGCCGAATTCAGGGGTAGTGGAACTAGTTTCACCCTCTCGGTGGAGGTGCTGGCGGGCATAGTGCGACAACAGGTCGCCAGGCTGGTGGACCCGGATTCGTCGTTTGAATATATCACTCCCGGTATGTCTATGACGGTGCGGGGCACTCAATTTGCCGTCCGGGTGGAGGCAGATGGGCGCTCGTCCGCCCTGACGTTCGAGGGGGTGGTGAGGGCCGCTGCGGAGCGCAGTGGGGCCGACGTGGAGGCCGGATTCGGCGTCCGATCGGAGGTGGATGCCCCTCTGAGTGACGTGGTTCCGGCGAGTACGTTTGAGGAGCTTGATGCCGCGTTAGATGGTTGTGCCGGTGAGTTCCGCACCGACGCTGACGTGCGGCTTAACGTCCGGCTCGGCCCCGGAACCGGATATGATCGGGTGGGCACCATCGATCCGTCCGAGGTAACCTGGTTTATCGGGGTCACGGAGGATAAGGGATGGTATCGCATCCCATTCCGTGGCGGGTACGGCTGGGTTTCGGCTTCGGTGGGCAATGTGGCGGTTGATGCGACGTGCCCCGGCCTGAGGGTGTTCCCGCCTGATAGGACCGAGGACCCCACGCTGTATCTTTCTACCGGCGGATTCTCTTCCGATGCGATCGTGATTTCCGATACCGGTCTTGCGAACCTGCGGGCCGGGCCGGGTGAAATGTATGGGGTACTCAGCCTGCTTTCCAACGGCGATCAGTTGATCATAACCGGTCGGAATGAGGAAGGTGATTGGCTCCAGGTCAGGACGACGGATGGTCGGCGTGGATGGGTGTAC
>JALXEW010000314.1 GCA_027069285.1 Ardenticatenia bacterium
GCCCAGGGGGCTGCGATGGGGATGCGGTAGGGGATTCTGGGCCGCCGACACAGGCGGTAAGCAACGCGCCAGCCAGCAGGAACAGAACCCCCAACCGCTTCATGATCCGCTATTGGCCGGAGAGCGCCACCGCGCGCAGGAACTCGGCGACCACATCGGTCACATTGCCCACATGCACGACCTGCAATACCCCGTTTTCGTCCACCAGGAACGAGGTTGGGATGGCAACCAGGCCGTAGGCGGTGGCAGCGGCGTCTCTTTCATCCCGCACCGCCAGTATGTCGGCGGGCTGGCTTTCCAGGAAGGCCGTAGCCTGCGGCTCATCGTCCCAGATGTTAACGAATAGCACGGTAAACGGGGTCATATCATCCAGTGCCAGTGCGGCCAGTGCGGGGAACTCATCGATACAAGGCCCACACCACGACGCCCAGAAGTTGATCAGCACCGGGGCATCTATCCTATCCAGTATGGCCACGTCCCCACGGAAAGTCGGGAAAGCGAATGATGTGAGCTTGCGTCCTACCTCCACACCTTCGGGCATGTACTCCAGGGCGCTAGGCGGCGAAAGCTCCCCGCCGGCCCATGCGGTGTAATTTTCGGTGGTGTTATTTTCGGCGCGTACCGCCTCGGCCAAAGCCTCTAGGTCGCGAGACCCTGGGCCGTCCTGGGAGATGGCGATGTCGGCTGCACGGATAGGCACGAAAGCCCGCACGGGTTCCACTTCCGCGCCGGCGATGAGCAAGGCCAGAGCGCAAATACTCAAAACACCTGCCCTTAGAACAATCTTGACCATAATCCCTCTCCGTCTACTAAATATCGTCGAATTCCTCCGGCAGAAGGCCCATCTCTTTGGCCTCGTCCAGGGAAAGAGAACCCTCGCCACCGGGGCCTGGCCTCGTGCTCGTCTCCACATCGGCCTCAAGCGAACTCCAAAAGGCCTCCGCATCCTGCGGCGGTGGTGCCTGTGCCAGCAACTTCTCCAACTCCGACAGGTCCTCTTCCGAAAGCTCCGACCTATCCGGCTCTGAAGGCTGCGCCACAGGCGTCGGCTCCGGCTTGGGCGGCGATGGCTCTTTAACTTCTAAACGCTTTTCGGGGCGTTTTTCCTCACCCTTTCCGGCCAGAGCCAGCTCGAAAGCCTTCGGTCCGATCACCTCGAGCATCTCGTCAACTGCCCGGCGCCCAAAATGCAGAACCGAGCCGAATGCGCCCCTACCGGTCGAGCCTTCGAACACCAAACACACAAAGTGATGCAATCCCAACGAGAGGCCGTATATATCAAAGTGCTCGCCGTTGTAAAATTGCATCACAAACGGGTTCCCGCCGACCATCGGCGCCAGTTTGGCATTTGCGGCAAAGCTGGGGCCGAGTACCTCGCCCAACTTCTCCCGATCCAGATAGCCGACGGCCCCCTGCTCTACCAGGAGCCTGCCCCGCCGGTCTGCCAGGAATATGGCCATGGCGCCCACGTCGCTCAGGAGCGAGCTTAACATCCCCCGAAGCTCGGCGGTATCTATTTCGGGAACCGGGCCGAGCGGGTCCTCCTCCGTCACGGCCAGGGCTTCCGGCTCCAGGTTGAACTCCTCCCCTTCCAGGGCCTGCCGGAGCGCCAGGATCACCTTTTCGGCATCCACCGGCCTGACCAAATAGGCCAGCGAACCGATAGAGCTTACCTCTTCCTCGTCGGGCGGCTCCTCGTCAGAAAGCACGATCAGTCGCATCTCCAATGCCGCCGGACGGGCGCGTTTGGCCAATTCCAGGCCGGTCATATCCGGTAGATGTCCGTCGGTGAGGAGCACGTCGAATATGGAGTGGTCTATTTCGTCCAGTGCCCCCTCACCATCCGGGACTTCCACAACGATCGCCCGGCGGTTAAGGAGTTCGAGTGCAGCTCTGACAATGCCGGCGACCTCACCTCGCGAATCGGCCACGAGGATACGGGGTAAACGACCCATGCTGCCACCTGCCTGGTAAGTCAAACCGGTCAACAGGTCTATTATACTGTATGCCGGTGCTTTTGGACAATGCCGCTCCCCAGGGCGTTTGCCGTAAGCCACACCTGTGTGATATACTTTCCCTGTCAGAACCCAGGCGGCGGGCGTACCGATCGCAACCCGCCATGGGTTTTATAATATGAGCAGTCGCTTTCACCGACTTCTACAGGTATCCCGTGTACGAATGATAGAACGGATATGGCGGAAAAAATCCTCGTCGTGGACGATGACCTAGATAGTCTCAAACTCATCGGGCTGATGCTACAGCGTCAGGGTTACCGGATAACCGCTGCCAGCTCCGGCACCCAGGCCCTTTCCAAAGCCCATTCCGAAAAGCCAGACCTCATCATCCTGGATGTGATGATGCCGGATATGGATGGGTACGAGGTCTGTCGCCGCCTGAGGGCAGACCCTGATACGCAAGATATACCGATAATCATGTTTACCGCCAAGACCCTGGTAGACGATAAAGTCGCCGGGTTCGAGGCCGGTGCCGACGATTACCTGACCAAGCCCACCCATCCGGCAGAGCTGGCGTCTCGTGTCAAGGCCATCCTCGCCAGGGCAGGAGCGCGTAAACGCGCCGTGGCCCAGGAACTCGGCTCGATCCTCTCGTTTATCGGCACCAAAGGCGGGGTTGGCACCACCACACTCGCCCTCAACGTGGCCGCCGCCCTGGTACAACGGGATACCAATACCATTATCGCAGACCTGCGGCCCGGACAGGGTACATTGGGCCTGCTTTTAGGTTTCTCCAGCTCAACCGGATTGGCGAACCTGGCCACCAAGAACCCCGCCGAGATCACCCCCAAGGCCGTGGAATCCGAGTTGGTACCTCACAGCAGCGGGCTGAAACTATTGCTTTCCTCCGCCCGGCCAAGTGAAATGCAACTCAGGCTCACTCCGGACGTAGCCGAGATGATCGTCAAACACCTGGCGACACTGGCGAAAGTCGTGGTGCTTGACCTCGGCTCCGGCCTGACACTGGTCAACAGGCGCATACTGGGGCTTTCCACGCATACCGTTCTGGCGGTGGAGCCGATACGTGTTGACCTGATGATGGCCCGCGAGCAGCTGGAGGAAATGTCGAAGATCGGAGTGGGCCGGGCACGTGTCAGCATCGTGATGATCAATCGCGCCCCATCCAGCCTCCAAATCTCATGGCAGGAAGCCGAGCAAATCCTGGATCACGAAATATCGGCCATCATATCTCCCGCGCCTGAGCTGGCATTTCAGGCATCCGAAGCCGGCTTCCCTATGATCCTATACCAGCCCAATTCCATAGTCGCCAGCCAACTGAACAAACTGGCCGACGAACTGGCCCCACGGCTCTAAGTTGTATATATTGTAGCATGTAGCGTCACGGGTCAGACCCGATAGCGTGGGGAAAATGGGATATTAGGGGCGCGCCGAATGCAGTCGGATCAGATCGAGTATGCCGTCGAGCTCATCGCCAATTCCCGCTACCTGGTCGCGCTAACCGGAGCCGGAATCAGCACCCCTTCGGGGATACCGGACTTCCGTAGCCCAGGGTCGGGCGTTTGGGAGAAGACCGACCCGTCCGTCGCGACACTATCGTCCTTTCGCCACGACCCCCGCGCCTTTTACGATTGGATCAGGCCGCTGGTGCGCCTGATGTTGGATGCCCGGCCAAACCCGGCACACATCGCGCTTGCCCGCCTGGAGGAGATGGGGCTGCTGAAAGAACTCATCACCCAAAACATAGACACGCTCCACCACAAAGCAGGCTCCAAGATCGTGCACGAGGTACACGGGCACATACGGGATGCCACATGCATCCGGTGCTACTCGGTGTACCCAAGCGACGAATTCATGGATACCTTCCTGGAAACCGGCGCCGTCCCCAAGTGCCCGCGCTGCGGTGGCACACTTAAGCCAAACGTGATACTTTTTGGTGAGCAGTTGCCGATGGGGCCATTCCTGGCCGCCAAAAAAGCCGCCCAAAAGTGCGACGTGATGCTGGTAGCCGGCTCATCGCTCGAAGTGGCACCCGCCGGCCAACTGCCGCTGATGGCGACCGTAAACGGGGCAAAGCTGATAATAATAAACCTGGCAGCCACTTATATGGACGAGGCAGCCGAGCTGGTTATAAGAGGAGATGTGGCCGAAGTGCTGCCCCGTATAGTAAAAGCCCTGGAGGCTGACATAACTATATGAAGCCCAGAGTTAAAGCGGATAGCAACGATAACACCATAAAGAACTATCTCCAGCTCATGGCCCGCTACGAGCGCCTGATGGAGATCAGCCGCCAGCTCAACTCCACGCTCAACATCCGCGAGCTGCTGGAACGGATCATCTACGCGGCCACCGAGCTGACTAATACCGAGGCCGCATCCATCCTGCTGGTCGATCCCCGCACCGGCGAGCTGAGATTCGAAGCAGCCATCGAGCCGGGAGGCAAAAAAGGCGAGTTGGAGTCCATCGTCGTGCCGATGGAAGGCAGCATCGCCGGCTGGATCGTCACACACGGCGAACCGGTGCTGATAGATGACGTGAGCAACGAGCCTCGATTCTACAAAAACGTCGACGAATCCACCGACTTCTCCACCAGAAACCTGCTTGGCGTCCCCTTACGGGCGCACGATAAAGTCATCGGCGCCCTGGAAGCAGTCAACAAGATCGGCGACGAGCCGTTCACCGAGGACGACGTAAATACGCTGACAACCCTGGCCGCGCAGGCCGCCGTTGCGATCGAAAACGCCCGCCTGTTCCAGCAAAGCGACCTGATCGCCGAAATGGTTCACGAGCTGCGCAACCCGCTCCTCTCCCTGAAATCTGCCATCCACATCCTGAAGCGCCCAGACCTGCCGGAGGAACGCAGGCAGATGCTGATCGAGACAATGGAGCAGGAAACCGACCGCCTCAACCGGATGACAACCGACTTCCTTGACCTGGCCAGATTGGAATCCGGACGCGCCCGTATCTTCAACGAACCTTATGACCTGGGCCAACTGATCGAAGAATGCATCGGCCTGGTGAAATTGCAGGCATCTGGACGTGGGATACGCATCCGCTCCGAAGTAAGCGACGAAATCCCGACCATGATGGGCGACCGGGGAAAGATCAAACAGGTGCTCCTCAACCTGCTGACCAACGCCATCAAGTACAACCGCGAGAACGGAGAGATACACATCCAGGCAAAGCCGCTGCCGGACGAGAATTCGGTAAAAATATCGGTATCCGATACCGGGCGTGGCATCTCGCAGGAAAACCTGCCCCACATCTTTGAGAAATTCTACCGGGTGGCCGATACCGAGGAACAGGCCCAGGGGACCGGTCTCGGTTTGGCAATAGCCAAACGCATAGTCGAAGCCCACAAAGGCAAGATATGGGCTGAAAGCGAGGTCGGCAAAGGCACCACCTTCCACTTTACCCTGCCAATACCGGACGAGACCGCCATACCCAGAATACCGAAAACCGAGACCGGCGCATGATCTCATCCCAGGCCGAAGGTGGAAGAACTAAAACGCAGGATCCTGGCCGAGGGCAAAAACCTGGGTTGGGGCATACTCAAAATAGATAGCCTGCTCAACAAACCACCCGCGACGATAGAGTGGGAATGATGGGATTCTCTCCTGAAGACCGGTACCTGCACGGCACCAGCCCGGCCCACAGGATGGACCCTCGCGTAAAACTGGTGAGCGCACTCCTCATGATCATCGGATTCGCGCTCATGCCGGATAGGGCGCTGCCGATATATCCCATCCTGATCGGCATAGTCTTCAGCCTGGCGGTGCTGGCCGAGATCGGCATCCTGTACCTGATCAGGCGCTCGCTGGTGGCGCTCCCGTTCGCACTGGCAGCCATCACCCTGGCGTTCACCGTGCCCGGCAACGAGGTGTGGTCGCCGTGGCCCGGCCTATCGATCACCGACGCCGGATTGATGAGATTCGCCGCCGTGATGCTCAAAAGCTGGCTCAGCGTCCAGGTCGCGCTCGTTCTAGCGGTCACCACGCACTTCACCGATATGCTCTGGGCGCTTTCGGCGTTACACATGCCGCAGGCACTGGTGGCCATCATATCGTTTATGTATCGTTACCTGTTCGTATTGGGCGACGAGGCCGCCAGGATGATGCGTGCCCGCGAGGCTCGCAGCGCTTACCCGGATGGACACGGCGGCGGTTCCATCGCATGGCGGGCGAAAGTCACCGGCACGATGATCGGCAGCCTGTTCCTGCGCAGCTACGAGCGCTCGGAGCGGGTGTATCAGGCAATGGTCGCGCGTGGCTACGACGGTAAAATGCGGACTCTCAGCCCGCCGAAACTGACCCCCAACTCACTGCTCATCGGCGCCGTCCCGGTCACCTTAGTGCTGGCGCTGAGCCTGGCCGCACATCTAATATGGTACTGAGCACGCCCGGCACCGGGATGCCGGGCATACGGCGAAAGGCCCCGGTGGAATCTGGAGCAAGTCCGCCCGCCGGCGCCTTTCATAGCGGATTCGGATACGAGAGGGGGAGATACCGTGGACGGAAACGCCTTCAAACCCAGGATCGCCTTAACGATCTATAACCGTGGGACGGCCCTGGTACGCGAAAAGCGCATCGTCTCGCTCAAAAAGGGCGTCAACATCGTCACGATCCGGGAAGTGCCCTCATCCATAGAAACCACATCGGTACATTTCCAATCACTGCTGGATCCGGTCGGGACGCGAGTGTTGGAGCAACGCTATACATACGACCTGGCGGATACCGATGCGCTGCTCAGGCGCTACCTGGGCAAAACCGTCACCGTGACGACGAGGGATGGCGTCAGGCACAAGGGCAAATTGCTGGGATACTTCGGCGGGATCACACTTCAGGACGAGGGCGGCCACGTGATCGCGCTTTCGCGCGACGCCGCCGACTACATCGAATTCCCGGCCCTGCCGGAGGGTCTGAGCGAGAAGCCGGGCCTGATCTGGCAGGTGTGGGCCGAAAAGAGCGGCGACCACGAGATCGAGCTTTCATACCTGACCGGCGGCATCAACTGGCAGGCCGACTACACCGCTCTCATCAATGAGGACGAGACCGCCCTGGACCTGGAAGGATGGGTGACGATCGAAAACTCAGGCGATGCCACGTATGACGATGCCGCCATAAAGCTGGTAGCAGGGGATATATCGAGGGCACCGAAAAAGCAATCGAAAGTCATGGCGATGGAAGTGACCAGGGGGGCCACACCTGCTCCCGCCCCAGAGGAACCGGTGGAAGAACAGGAGCTACTCGGCTATCACCTTTACAAGGTGCCCAGGCCGGTGACGATACGCCCCAGGGAAAGCATCCAGCTTGACTTTGTATCCCTCACAGGCTCGCAGGCCGATATGAGCTTCCTTTGTGAGCCGGGCGGCGTGTTCACCGGCTATCGGTATCCGCTTACCAACCGGGAAAGCGGGATCAGGGGCAAGGTGCCGGTCTCAATGAAATTGGAATTCAAGGCAGAGACGGCCCTCCCTGCTGGCCGGATCAGAGTCTACAAACGGGACGCCGATGGCACTGCCATATTGGTCGGCGAGAGCCGCATCGGACACACACCAGAGGGTGAAAACCTCAAACTACACCTGGGCAACGCATTCGACCTGATCGGCGAACGCTCACAGATCGACTTCAAGATGCCGGCCAGCAACGTAATCGAGGAAACTATCGAGATCAGGCTGCGTAACCGCAAGGAGAACCAGGCGGTCGGGATAAACGTGCGAGAGCGACTATTCAGATGGAGCAACTGGACGATCCTCAAGGCCAGCGACGATTGGGAAAAGTTGGACGCCGCCACAATAGAATTCCGCCCAAAGGTGGAACCCGGCACCGAGCATATCATCACGTACACGGTTCGGTACAGATGGCCGAAGAGGAAATGACCCCCTCATGGAACCGGGGAGCCATTCCGTACGTCTGATAGATTGAAAACAGCGAGTTGAACTCGGAGGGAATGCTATGAACATAGCCAAGCTCAGGAAAATCGGGTTTGCCGTTGTCATGCTGATCGCTGCGGGCCTGTTGCTCAGCTCCCATACGCCGGTCGCAATGGGCACCAACTCTGCCCAGGAAGGCAGTCAACATCTGGCGCTGACGGTGTACAATGAGGGCACCGCCCTGGTGCAGGATAGGCGCCTCTTTTCTTTGGAACCCGGCCTCAATACCGTCACCTTCCGTGAGGTTGCCTCGTCCATTGATCCCACATCGGTTCACTTCACATCCCTCACCGATCCGGATGGGACATCCGTCCTGGAGCAGAACTACGTCTACGATCTTGTTGGGACTGACGCCCTTCTAGAGCGCTATCTGGATAGCGTTATCACCGTTGTATCCGATGACGGCACATCCTACACGGGTCGTCTTCTTTCCTCGTCCGGGGACATCATTTTGGAGGGTGAAGAAGGTCAGGTCATGGTCATTGCCAGGGGGCAGGTTCGGGATTTTGCATTTCCGGCACTGCCGGAGGGGCTGATGACCAGGCCCTCGCTGGTGTGGCTGGTCTATTCCGAGCAGGGAGGCGAACAGGAGGTGGAGCTTACCTATCTGACCGGTGGCATCAACTGGCAGGCCGACTACACCATCCTGGTCAATCAGGATGAGACGGCCATTGATCTGGACGGCTGGGTCACCCTCAACAACACCAGCGGTGCCACATACCCTGACGCGCAACTGAAGCTGATCGCCGGGGACGTCAGCCGGGTACAGCCGGAAGTGCTCATGTATGCCGAGGGGGCAGTCCCGGTCGCGCCGGAGATGGCCCCACCGTCGGTTGAGCAGCGGGAGTTTTTCGAATATCACCTTTACGAGATCGGGTGGCCGGTGACGGTGCGGGATAACGAGACCAAGCAGATCGAGTTTGTCTCCGCAGCCGGGGTACCGGCCCAGAGTATCTTTGTTTACGACGGCGGTGGCCCATTCTACGGCTACTCATCGAGGCCGATCACCGATCCACGCTACGGTCCGAGTGGGGTCACGGATGTGAACATCTACCTTGAGTTCGAGACCGGAGAGGAGAACGGGCTGGGGGCCGATCTGCCGGCTGGTAGGGTTCGTGTGTATCAGCGGGATGTGGATGGGGCGGCCTTGCTGATAGGGGAGGACGAGATCGATCACACGCCGGAGGGCGAGACGGTGAGGCTCTACCTGGGCAATGCATTTGACCTGATCGGCGAGCGAGTCCAGACCGACTTCAGGATGATCTCCGATAGAGTCATCGAGGAAACGTACCAGATCACATTGCGCAACCACAAAGATGAGGATACGGTGGAGATCAGGGCGGTTGAGCACATGTTCCGGTGGAGCAACTGGGAGATAGTGAGCGCATCCACCGACTGGGTACAGCTGGATTCGGCCACCATCGAGTTTCGGGTCACGCTGGCGCCGGGCGAGGAGCGAACCATAACCTATACCGTCCGCTATAGCTGGCCGTAACGGGGCAAGGTACACACTCCGGGGCGCCGCCGAGGCGCCCCGGTAGCCCCCAGGTGGAGTGATCCCAATGCACATGCGCGCTTTTGTGATAACCGGAGTTTTGTTGACAGCGATGGTCACGGTGTCGGCGTTCATCGCGATCGCCCGGCTCTCGCCATCATACGCCGATGCGCTCCGGGCGGCCCAAGTCGGTGGCAGCCGGCACCTGGCGCTGACGGTGTATAATGAGGGCACCGCCCTGGTGCAGGATAGGCGCCTCTTTTCTTTGGAACCCGGCCTCAATACCGTCACCTTCCGCGAGGTTGCCTTGTCCATTG
>JALXEW010000315.1 GCA_027069285.1 Ardenticatenia bacterium
TTGTCAGCCGAAAGAGCCAAATACGTCATCATGGAGGCCACTTCGGCCACCCGCCTGCGCATATCCCGGCTGGCAAGCGCGTAGTAAGCCCCTCTGATCGAGGTATTGCCCAGAAACTGGAAGTGGTCGAACGGCAGGTCTGGCAATAGCCCTATCTGGACGGCCTTTTCGACGTTGATATATTGGCCAAACGCCCCGCCGATGAGGAATTGATCAACATCGTCCAGGCTTATGCCGACGCTATCGGCCAGCGTCATAAAACCGGCGTAGATGGCGGCCTTCGCGTGGATCAGGTTATCTATGTCAACACGGGTGATCACGATGTCCCGCCCGTGGGCCGTCTCATCGCCCCAGGCTACAACGTACTCCCCGCCGTGTTCGCCTTCGCGAACGCGAGGGGTATCCAGGTTCAGGTTGAAGTTGCCGGCTTTATCTATGACGCCGGTGATGAAAAGCTCGGCCATCAGCCCGATCAGGCCGGAGCCACAAATGCCACGCGGTTTCCTGCCGCCGATGACGCGGATGGTAGGCTCATAGGTGCGCCCGTCAACCCAGACTTCTTCGATTGCGCCGGCGGTCGCCCGCATACCGTCACGGACTCCCGCACCCTCGAATGCAGGCCCGGCAGAGCAGGCACAGCTGATCAACCATGTGCAATCGCCGAGCACCATCTCCCCATTGGTGCCAACGTCGATGAAGAGCGTCAGCTTGTTATTTTCGCACATCGCCGAGCTGAGCACTCCGGCGGTTATATCGGCACCGACGTAGCTGGCAACGCCGGGCAGGCAGTCCACCGTGGCTGCGGGGTTGATGTTGAGGCCGATGTCCCCCGCCCTCACAGGCGGGATGTGGTTCGCGACCGTGATATAAGGTTCCAGGCGAATGCTTTCCGGCGGGATCGCCAGGAAGAGGTGGATCATGGTGCTGTTCCCGGCCACGGTCGCTTTGTGGATATTTTCCGGTTCGATTCCCTGCGCACGGCAGACACGGCCTATAAGCTTGTTGAGCGTCTTGAGCACCAGGCCCTGTAGCTCCTGCAGGCCGCTTCCGTCGCCTTTGGTGGCGTAGATTATGCGGGAGATCACGTCCTCGCCACGGCGTATCTGGCCGTTATAGTCCGCAGCCTGTTGTACCACATCCCCGGTCATCAGGTCTACCAGGTAGACTACGTTGCTGGTGGTGCCGATGTCTATCGCGATCCCCCAGGACTCGCCGGTCTGATCGCCCGGCAGCACGTCAACCAGGCGAGGATGCCCATCTTGTGAGAAGGCGGTATCGTGCTCGATCACGACCGTGACGTTCCAATCGGCCTCGCGCAGCACGCGCGGCATCTTACGCAGGGTTGGGAGTTCGACGTAAAGCTCGGCATCTATAATGCCCTTCGAGTTCAGGGCGCGGTTCAATCGGGCCAGATCATCGGTCTGATCTGCCAGCGACGGGGGGATCATGCGCACAAAGTAGCGCCTGATCGGCTGATCCCGTTCGACATCGTACTCGAACGGCAGTTTGATCTTGGCTGCCTTTTTCTCGGTGCTCAGGTGCCGCTCGATCTCCTCCTGCGGCGGGACGGTGATCACGGCATCACCTTCCAGAACTGTCTGGCAGCTGAGCGCATATCCCGCTTCTATATCCTCGGCGGAAAGGTACATCGTCGAGCGCCGCCGCACCTGACCTTCGTTGACGACGACGGCGCAACGTCCACATCGCCCCTGTCCACCGCATGGTATGTTAAGGTCGATCCCGGCTCTGAAAGCCGCATCCGAAATGGTCATGCCGCGCGGAACTTCAACTGTGACGTCCGCCGGCTTAAAGGTTACTTTGCACGTTGCTGTACCATTGGCTTGGCTCATCGCTCTCCTCAAAGGTGTGCTATGTATGCTGCTGTGAATCAGTAGATATATTCGGTTGCCTCTGCTGCGCCGTTCCCCTCCCCAGGGGCAGCCCCTTCTTCTTCAGAAGCGGCACCGGTTTCCCCGGCGGAGTTTTCCTCGGCGCCCTCTCTCTCCCCCTCCAAACGCGCTAATTCGCCCTCTATCCAGCTCATGTCGAATACGAGCACCCGACCAGACCCGGCATCCACTACGTAAAGCTCGTCGGCTTCCGGATCGTATTCCAGGCCGCCAAGAGCGAAGAACCCGGTGAACGAGCCGATGTCCTGCTCACACTGGCCGAAGCTGGCCACGTAATCGCCGGTCAGTGTGAAGGCGTGGATGCGACAGGTATCCGGATCGGCCACGTAAACCACCTCATGCCGCTCATCGAGCGTCAGGAACGGCAGATTGCCCGTTTCTTCGTACCAGGCATCCATCGGCCACTGGCGTACGTACTGTCCGCCTATGGTCAGCACCTGCACGCGCCGATTCCACGTATCGGCGACGTATATCTCCCCGTCACGGCTGATTGCGATCCCCATAGGCTCGCTCAGCTGGCCTTCGCCGGGGCCGCCGGAGCCTATATCGCGTACCCAGTTCCCATCCGGTGTGTAGACCCGGATGCGTTTGTTGCCGGTATCCACCACGTAGAGCAAACCATCCGGCCCGACGGCCACGTTGCGCGGCCCCCAGAACAAGTCCGGTGGCTCATCATATCCAAGCCGACCCCACATGCGTATGAATTCGCCATCTGCTGTGAAGACCTGGACGCGATGATTCCACGTATCGGCCACGTAGACTGTGCCATCAGGCCCAACGTCTATGCCCCACGGCTGGTGGAAGTTACCCTCGCCGCCCTCACCGCCTTCGACTTGCTCATCCTGGCCCCAGGTGAACAGGAAGTCGCCATCCCGGCTGAAGACCGAGACCCGGCTGTTCATAGTATCCACGACGTAGAGCCATCCGTCAGGCCCGATCGCGATCCCGCGCGGGCCGTTCATACGGCCAGGCTCAACTCCATACCCTCCCCACATTCTCACCGCCTGCCGGAGTGACCAGTTATCGTAAGTTTCACGTATCGGCGGCACTTCCTCGACTGCAAGCTCGGCTGCGCCTACGCCCCAATCCCAGATCATGGCGGCTATATCTTTACGTACGTAGAAGTGCATCCCGTCCGAGACCGGCCATCTATCCACATCGAAGTTCCGTCCCACCGCCTGGCCGTATATCGAGTAATCCCTGCTCCAGAATATATCCCAAAGGCCCAGGCGGAGCAGGGCTGCCGTCTGATTCTGCGGGGAAAAGTCCAGAACGGAGTCGATCCGCTCCATCGTCAGCCCGAAGTAATCCTGCATCGGCCACCATAGCCGGATGAACTGGAAGTGATAGTACCGATCCCCCAGCAGCCGCTCGACCGCCGCCCGGTGGGAATCCCCGCAAATTACCGTCAGGGCACCGTCCAGACGGGCCGCATCCGGGCTGGCGCCGTAAAAGACGCTCGGCAAATCGCGGAAGTACCAGCTGAGCGGCCATGATGAGTCATTATCATAGGCCACTAACGTGCCTTCGCGCACTATCTCCGGCACCCGCTCGTATATTTCCTCTATGCGTTCAAGTGCTATTTTCACGTCCGGGCCGGAGTGGGCATAGACCAGGTATTCGGTCGCATAGTCATAGTTGATGAAGGAAGCCATCCAGGCGAATCTGGCCGTCAGCAGCGCCAGGAGCGCGAAAACCGTTATCAGTATCACACGCTCTGCCTGGTGTATGCCGATTTTTTCAAGCACGGTCCGGATCGCCAACCACGCCAGGTAGCCGACTAATACAGCGGCCAGCCATTCGCCGGTGATCGAAAGCTCCTGCGTTTCCAGCCCCATGAACGGGAATCTGCCATCCACCAGTGGCGATACCAGGCGTATCAGCGCCATGACGGCAACCGGTGTCAGCAGTGCCAATTTCCAGCCGCCCAGTTTGAAGAATCGGTCTCGCTCGATCGAGTCGATCACCTGGCCCAGGTACCAGCCACTTAGAATGATCAGCGGCGTGGTCAAATGAGTGGTCAGCCAGGGCATCTTCTCGCCGGCAAGCGTCAACGCCACGAATATCAGCACCGCCCAGTACCCGACAAAGAGCGTGAATGAAGGTTTCCCGATAGGCTCCACCACGACGCGATCGAGGTCTGGCCCAGACTCCGGCAACTCATCACTATCGGCTTCTGGCTGCCCGGTTTCCTCCGCCGCGTATAGCTCCTGACGCGCAAGCCAACCACGTCGTCTGGCGGTGAAGTAGCGCCGCAATCCCAAAAATCCGGCTCCCAAAGCGCCTATCAGCGGCAGGAACTCGTAAAACGGCACCATCAAGAGGTAATAGTACTGCGGCTGATTCCCACGCCGAACCCCCTGCTGCTCCAGCCAGTAGCCCAGCGAGCCGATCAGGCCGGTTGCCAGGCCGGTGCCGTTGGTGAACATGGTGGTGAAGAAGAAGGCGAATATCGCGTAAAATATCCCGGCGGCAATGCCCCATACCTTTGGCCGCCAGGCAAGCCCAACGGCTATCGAGACGGCAGCAAATGGCAGTAATGTGATCACCATCGGCCCGATGGCCCGTGGGGTGGTATCGGTCGGACTCAGGCCCTGGGCGGCGATGGCAAAAGGCGTGGCCCACGGCAAGACCATTGTGCCCAACACGATCAGCACGTCAAACTCCGGGTATTTCCTCAGTATGTCCCACCACCCCATGTAGCGCATGGCCACGGCGAACCCTATGATCACCAGCGCGACGGCCATCACCAATACCAGAGGCCGATAGTCAATTCCCGGTGGCAGCAATCCGCCTTCCTCTTCCGGCGAAGGCGGCGCCGGTGGCTCCGAGGCACTCGGTTCGATGCGCGTCACTTCCTCGACGATCAGTATCCCCACTACGATCAGCGCGGCCACCAGCAGGATTATGGCAACCAGGCGCCACGGGTACGGATGCCTGCCGAAACCGGAGTACCTGACCGCTGCACTCAGCACGATAACGGCCATCACCGGCAAGATCACCAATGCGCTCCACTCCAGTACCCGCGAGGCTTTGGCCGGATCGCCCCAGGTGGATGGCGGGATGATGGTGAATATGCCGATCAGGCCCAGGGCGACCATGCCGCCGGTGACGATGGCAACCATCAGCGTGTCGAACACCGGGGCGCCATCGGTCTTATAGCGATCCTGATACCAACGCACTCCAAAGTAGATCAGGAAAAAGCTCCCGAAGATGGCAATATAGATGAACCCGACTTCCTTCGAGGCCAGCAGCAACGACATGGCGCCTGCCAGCACGTAAAGCCACTTATCCTTTCGCTCCTCCATGTACTTGAAGACCGAGTAGGCCATCACCAGGGCGAAGAAGATGGCCGGTATGTCGTGCCGGATGTAGCGGGAGTAGTAGAGGATATAGGGCGAGATCAGGAAGAGCACCGATGTGATCAGCGCCCCGGTCCTGCTAAGCCATTTGCGGAATATGATCGGCATCATCACGATCAATACGCCTATCAGGGCCGGGTATATGCGCGAGGTGAAGTCATCGTCACCGAAGAGGAAGTAGAAGAGGGCCGTCATGTGAAAGAGTAACGGCCCGTGCATCATTGGCGTGTGAGCGAAAATCCCCTGGTCGTAAAGATTCCACGAGTATTTGGTATGCAGGCTCTCGTCGTGACTCATCACCCGTGCGCCCAGGTCCCAAAACCTGCTCAGCACGGCGATGATCAGGATGACGATGTAAGCGATCGCCTCCCAGTTCAATGCCAATTCGGCGCTCAAAAAGCGTACCGGTGAAAAGCCGGTGGTTTCCCGCTCTGTCTCGCTCATACCCATACTTTAACTCCGGTTACTCTTGATCTGGGGCCTCAGGTGGCAGGCCGTATACGTCGCCCCGCACCCAGAGCACGTACGCGCGGGTGGCGTAAGGCTCCCTGGCGCTATGCCTCTGCATGATCCAGGCGACGATCTGCCGCGCATCATCAAACCAGGGCGTCCATGTCCGTTCGGTGACGAAATCCTGTCCGACGTAATCAGTCCCCATCGCCGGCTCCTCATCGGCGACCGGGGTTATCACCACAGGTGCCGTCACTCGCGGCGAAAGTGTGCGCACAAACGTCGCATTTGGGAACCCACGCAGCTCCCATTCCAACGACCAATCTTGCGGCGCCAGTACCACCATGTCAATTGTATGCGGGTCGCCGGTATGCCGGATCGAGGCTTCTTCGATGGTTTCCCGCAAAAGGTGCAGCGTCCCGGCAGGCACGTTCATATGCCACAGTTCACGCGGGTCATCGCCACGCGCGACCGCCACACCCCATGCCGCGCCAACCGTGTAAATCAGCAGGAACGCGATTAAACCAACGGCCAATCCCGGCCAAGCTCCCCGCTCCCCCCATATGCTGCCGACCAGGAAGAAGAGGATCACCAGTAGTATCAGCGCCAAAAGGGCCAGGATCGGCTGCATCCACTCGCCCAACTCGGTCACGGGCATCTGGCGTGCAAAGCCAAGCAGGTTAGCCCCCGCCACCAGCAGAAAGGCCAACGAGGCCGCACCATGAGCCACAACTCCCCACGCCGGGGGTATGTTCCACGGGAGTTCGCCGGAGCGCAGATCAACCGATTCCCACATACGGCCCATGGCCGCCAGAGGCTCTGCGGCAAGGAACGCCAGCGGCACTATAACCCATAGCACGTGCCCGGCTACGGCACCGGGTACAAGGGCCGCCAGGAAGAATCCACTCAACGCCCACCCGATCAGGAAGCCGGAGAACCGCCCAGGCCTCCAGATGGCACGCGCCACGCCCCATACACCCAGGACGAAAAGCAGCGGTTCGTAAAGCAGGAGCACCGAAATCGGATATGCGAAGAATCCGACGGGGTTTCTGGTCGTGGCCATCCTCACGGAGCCGAGGATGAGGTCACCGACTGCGCTCAGGCCACCGGGGTGGAAGAAGCCAAGCGTGGCGACCAATGCAACCGTCACCACCGCCGCCCCGGCCCCAACCGGCCACTGGAATCGCACAGATATGCGCCGCAGAAGGTCGCCGAACTCCCCGCCCCGTTTTTCGGTCTGAATAAGGAATAGCAACCCGCCAATCAGCGTTAACGCCGAATATGCCCCTCCGGACTCGCAGAGGAAGAGCAATGCTCCTGCGGCGATTCCCAGTCCGATAGCCCTCTTCCCGGCGGATCGGGCCTCTTCCGGGCCAAGCCCCAAAGCCATCCACACGATCAGGACGGTCAGCAAGGCCGAGAATGTCACGCCATCGGCGAGCCGGGACGCCATCACCGCCGACGGGGAGATGGCAAGCAGCGCACTGACGATGAGCGCACTCACGCGCCCGATCTGATCTCGGAATAGGGCCGGCGCCAGCACAAGCCCGATCCCGGCGATCACCGACGGTAATCTGGCCGCCGCATCAGTCCCGCCCAAAATGCCGATGCTCAACGTCATCCCGGCAAAAGCTAAAGGGGAAGTCGGCACAGGGGTCGGGCCGGGCGCCTGCGCATATGTCAGATGTAACGCGGCCAAGGCGTTACGGGCCTCATCCAAGTTCAGCGGCACCCGCCCGATCTGAAGCAGACGCATCAATAGCGCGGTCAACGCGATGGCGCCGTACAGTACCCCCTCCGCCGTGATCGTGAGTTTCCCTTTGCGGCCCATCTCAACCGGTGAACTCATCTGCCGAACTCCCCGACCAGGTAGTAGACGGCCACTCCATCACCCTCACATATTCTGATCGCTTCGCCGCGCTCCACCAGCAGGTCGAATTTGGCAAGGCCAGACTGCGGGAAGTCGCTCCGCTCAAGCGACCCCACGAAAATGTAGTTTATCCCGTATCGCTCCACCACTTCCTGCACCGCATCCCAATCCGGTTGCTCGTAAAGGTATCGTATATCGGCCTCACGACTGCCTGCGATCGGCCCATAGGTGACGCCGCGCCACTGGCCCTCGTGCCCAGGCCAGCCTAAAACGGTCGGTATCCCGGTGACGGTCGAGACGCGGGCGTAGTTGCTGTACTGGCCGCCGATCGCCTCTGCCACCACCGCGTCATCTCCCTGCTCGAATTCACTCAGGCACAGCGCTGCCTGATAGTCCGACCTGCTGGCGAACATCGTCGGCCCCCCGTCTAGGTAAGGCGGCCCGGCGAACATCCGGGTCTCGCTCAATACGCCGGCAACCGGGTATATCATCGATGCTACCAATAAGGTGACCCCAACCGGGACAAACGCCGTCCTCAACGCGCGGTGCCGCACCTTGCCGGTGCCGACTATTTCGTAGACGATGTACGCCCCGGCCAGATTCCACATCAGCCAGGCCTGGTAGTAGAACTTGAAGATGGTATTAAGCCTGGCCCCAAAGTTATCCCGCAGGTATACGAACTCCGGCACCAGGGTTAACCCCGCCCCGGCCAGGATCAAGAGCAGGACGAAGCCCACCTGCGGGGTGTAGAGCGAACGCGGCTCCACATGTCGCCTGCGTTTGATCGCGGCCTTCACGGCCACCCGCGCCACCATGTAAAAGAGGTACCCCAGGACGCCACTGGCAAGTACCGCCGCGATCGTGATGAGTGGCCCCCACGGCCCGGCCACGTCCGCCGACAGGCGGTGATGTCCCAGCAGTCTGGCCAGAGAGATCGCAAGAACTGCGCCGAGCACGATCGTGGTCAGGGAGAAGGCCACCCGTCTGATCAACAGCTTCTGGAGCGCAGGCCCCAACCCACCGGCCTCCGAGACGGCCATTTCCAGCTGCGCCTGCACATCCGGCTTGAGGTACGCGATCAGGCCAAGTGCCATAGCAGCGGCGATCAGGAATCCGATGATGCCGGCGATCATCGGGATCGAGATCTCCCAGTTGAAGGCGCCGCGCCTCAATTCCAAGATCAGGAAGAAGCAGATCACCGTCAGCGGGAAGCCGAACATCAGCAGGAATTGGTGTAGCCGCGTCAGATGGATCAGGTTTGGAAGGAATCCGCTGGCCTGCGAGCGGAATCCGACGAAGAACGGCAGGTAAAGCAGGCCGCCGAGCAATCCAACTCCGATCCCCCAGGTAACGGCACGCCGGGCATCATGCCAGGTCAGCTTACCGTCAGCGGCCATGACCCGCCTTAGAAGCTCCGCCCCCGTCACCAATGCGATGTAGATCGGGCCGTCCCATGCGTTAAGGAATATCAGTCCGCCCAAGACCACGGCATAGAAGATCGTCGTCATGCGATCGGGTTCGCCCTGCTGCCGACTCCCTTTCAGCACAATATTTAGCGCCAACATCACACCCAAAACCGCAAACGGGAAGGCCAAAACATGCGGGTGTAAATCGCCCAGCAGGTAGCTGAAGAACGGGAATTCGTCTATCGGCTGCAATCCTATCGGGTTGCCGTTCAAATCGAGATCGCGGATGACACGGGAGGCCCGCCACCACCACATATATCGCCAGTGCATCAGGTCCGGATGTGAGGTCTCCGGCAGTTGCTCCATCCCTTCCAGGTCGAGCCAGCTCCAAAACGCGGGCGGCATTAAGCGATTGGCGTACAATAGCTCGATAAATCCCTCCAGGTTGCCGATGATCACGACGAAGAGCGGCCCCAGTAACGCAAAAGCCAACGCCGGCGCTATCGACACGTCACCGCCACCCGCGCGCCGCATCCTGGCCGAATGCACCAGGTTGAATACCACGCCAAATGCCCCCGTCCCGGCCAGGCCCATGAGAAGCGCGATCATCAGGTTGAACGCAACGCCGCTGATCACTCCCGATGTCTCGGCCAGCATGGACATCATAACGT
>JALXEW010000316.1 GCA_027069285.1 Ardenticatenia bacterium
GGTAGAGGATGTACCGCCCGGCGGGGATGGCGTAGCGCCGCCGCACCGCCTCCAGCGCCGCCGCCTCGCGCACGGGACGGAGGTCGGTGTCGAAGCCGGGGTAGAGGACGACGACCCGCCGAGGCGGCGTGCGGTAGAAGCGGAGGATCGCCTGCCGCGTGGCGATGGAATCGGCCAGGACGAGGTCGGCGACGGCGACCACCTGCTCCCCCGTCGGGTGGTCCCCGTCGCCGACCTCGCCCCATTCCCCGGTTCCCACGCCGACGGAGGAGGCAGTGGAGCTTGGATTCCAGCTGTACTCGACCGACTTCCGATTGGGGTGGCCACAGATCGAGGACGAAATGTACAGCTTCACGCCACAGGAGTACGGTTTACTGGTTGGCGTGACCGGCGTTGGGGCCTGGTTCTATACGTCGGTTATCAAGGATACCGAGCGTTTCTACGCGCAGGTTGACGTCACCCCACTCAGCTGTCCGGAGCTTGCGGGTTACGGTTTGCAGTTCCGGGTTCAGGACGACGCCAATTTCTACACCTACACGGTTTACTGCAACGGCACCTACTCGGTGCTGGCCCAGGAGGACGGGGTGTGGCGTGGCGGTATCTCATCCGGCCCGCTGCCGAACGCATCCCTACCCGCCGATACGAATACCGGCCAGCGGCTGGCATTGGCAGGCGATGGTCCCAACTTCACGCTATTCTATAACGGCTACGTAGTGGCCCAGTTCCGCGATGATGGCTTCCCCGACGGCGACGTTGGGATATACATCGATGCCAGCCGTTCGCAGGAGCGACTGGAGGTACTATACCAGCACATGGAGGTCTGGACGTTACGTTAGCCGGGCGTAGAAAACAAACCGCACACGGAGAATCTGAAACATGGCTCATGCTTTGATCACAGGCGGTGCCGGGTTCATAGGCAGTCATCTGGCCGAAGCATTGCTGGCGGCAGGTCACGAGGTCACCATCATAGACGACCTCTCGACCGGTCGCTTCGAGAACGTCGAGCACCTGACGGCGGATAAGCGTTTCAAGTACGCCATAGAAGACATCCGCAACGAGACCGTGATGGACAGGCTGGTCAGCGAGTGCGACCTGATCTATCACCTGGCAGCTGCAGTCGGCGTCAACCTGATCGTCAGTGCTCCGATAGATACCATCTCGATCAACGTCAGCGGCACCGAGACAGTCCTGAGAATCGCCCGTCGGTACCGCCGTAAGGTGCTGTTGGCTTCAACATCTGAGATATACGGCAAGAGTACCAAAGTGCCGTTTTCCGAAGAAGATGACAGGGTTATGGGGCCGACAACGCGCAGCAGGTGGAGCTACGCGGCCAGCAAGGCCCTGGATGAGTTCCTGGCACTCGCGTATTACCGCGAGGTGGGGCTGCCTGTGGTCATATTCCGCCTTTTCAACACCGTCGGCCCCAGACAGCGCGGGCGCTACGGTATGGTGATCCCGCGCTTTGTCCAGTGGGCCTTACGTGGTGAGCCGATCCAGGTCTATGGCGACGGTAAGCAAAGCCGGTGCTTTACCAACGTAAGGGACGTGGTTCAGGCCATCATTGGCTTGGCGGATGCTCCACAGGCCATCGGTCAGGTTTACAACATCGGGAGCACCGAGGAGATCACCATATACGACCTGGCAGTCCGCATAAGGGAGAAAACCGGCAGCGAATCGGAGATCGTGCTTGTCCCCTACGAGCGCGCTTATGCTAAAGGATTCGAGGACATGCGTCGCAGGGTACCGGATATAAGCAAGATACGCCGCACCATAGGCTGGGAGCCGACGATCCCACTGGACGAGACATGGGACGAGGTGATAGCCTAGGAACGCCATCGATTGAGAGCGGAAAAGTCGCTCGAGTGAGGTCTTCGGGACGGCTACAATGCGCGGGCAACGTTACATTGGGAAACTCCTGGCGATCACGGGGGTACTGATACTGGCATCCGTCTTGATGTTGCAGGGGTTGCTGGAATTCAGCCTTTGGGGCGACGAGACGTGGACGATCTGGTGCTCGAGCGCCGACCTGCTCACCACGTACACCCGCGTGGTGAACGACAACAACGGCCCCCTGTACTACCTGGCCCTCAACTTATGGATGCGGATGGCCGGAGACGGTGAATTCGCCACGAGATATTTCTCCGTGCTCCTGGGCATCCTGAACATTGCGCTGGTATACCGCCTGGGCCGGACGGCTTTTGGCACACACGGGGCCGGGGTTTACGCGGCGCTGGCCGTCGCGGTGGCGGGTTACCACATTACGTACGCGCGCGAAACGCGCATGTACCCAATGCTGATAGGCCAGGTTCTGCTCTCGGTGCTCCTTTACATCCGCTGGCTGCGCCGTCCCACACGTCGCAACGCGCTCGGCTACATACTGGCAACCGGCTCCATATTTTACAACCACTACTACGGTATGTTGATCGTGCCGATCCAATGGTTGCACTTCCTGCTCTTCGGGCGGCGGGCCGGGATAAAGAGATGGCTGATGCTACAGGGCGTGCTGTTGTTGAGCATGGCTCCCTGGGTACCGGTGTTCTGGGCGCAGGCGCTCCGGCGTGCCAGATTCGTGGATACATCCACCTACCCCATCGGGATCGGGATCGCAGGCGCGACCATGCGCACATCGCTTGGCAACGTCAAGACCCTGGTCACCTACCTCACCAACGACCAATACCTGGCATACGGCCTGTTGCTCGCGATCGCCGTGCTAAGGCCGTTCCTCACGCCGCCCGGCGCCGGACGCAGGCGGATTACCTCGATGACCGCTTTGGCCCTCAGCTGGCTGGCGTTGGTGCCGGGGGTGACGTTCATAGCCAATCTGTATATGCCGATCTACAATCCGAGATATGTCTCCTATATCGTCGGCGGGCTGGCCATCATGATCGGGAGCGCGTTAGACGCACTCCCCAGGCGCGCACAGGTGGCCGTGGCATTGGCCTTCGCACTTTTGGGAACCGTCACATACACACACGGTATGGAAGGCCCAAAGCAGTTCGTGCGCCAGACTGTGATGCCGATAGTCGAGGCCTACCAACCCGGTGATCGGGTTTACCTGCGCACCTCGCAACTCGAATACCGCTACTACTTTGAGCACTTGATGCCTGAAGTCTCATTTGACAATATAGTGATAACCAAACCGGACAATGATTACACCAGGATATGGTACATATGTCTGGTCGGCGGATGCGAGCCGCCTGAAGAGCTGGAATCGGGCTGGGAGCTTGCAGACGAGATATGGTACGAAGGGCACGAACTGGCACGCCTTTACGTGGCACGGAGACGGGGACCAGACTAGCCCTTGCATGCCGTCGCAGAACGTGACACAATCGTACCCGGCGCCGCCTTTGATGAAAGCGGAGGAGACTCGATGCGCAGAATCCCACTGGTTACCCACTTCATCGGCACATCCAACCCCATGATGGAAGGGCCGGAGGCCCAAGGCGAGAGCAAGTACGACCGCGTTGACCTTGACGTGATCGGCGGAACCGTCAGCTTCATCGTCCCACACAATGTGCCGGATGATGAGATACTGCAGGATAAGTGGCTGGAGCGATTCGTCGGCTGCGACGTCGAGTTGGCCGATGGTGAGTACGTCCTCCATCTCACGATCACGTGCGAGACTTATGGGGTTGACGTGCGCCTGACACGAAAGGAGAGGTAGAGGCATCCGGTGCAACCCATCACCACACTCCCACCCGATTATAAGCTGGCTCAGCGGTGGACGATCCTCGAACCACGTTCCCGCCTGGTCCGACTGAACCTGCTGGCCCTGGCGCCGATGGCATTGGTTTGGTGGGGAGTGGGGGCATTCTTTCAAGCGTACCAGAGGATCGGGGCGCCGCTGGCGATTCGCCCCGGATTCGCGACGCCGAGCGCGGTATTGCTCGTCGGTATGCTCCTCGCGGTTATCCTGACGTTCCCGGCGCACGAGTTGGTGCACGGGGCTTTTATGAGGCTATACGGCCACAAGCCGCGTTATGGCTTCCGCAAGATGGCCCTCTACACCACGGCGGATAATGCCTACTTCCGGCGGAACGAGTACATCGTCATCACCGTGGCCCCGGTGGTGGTGATAACGCTGGCGATCTGCGTGCTGATCCTGTTCCTGCCACCCGACTGGGGGGCGTGGCTGGTGATCGCGGCGGGCATCCACGCCGGCGGGGCCATCGGAGACCTCTGGACGCTGAGCGTGGTGCTGCGCTATCCGGAATCCGCCCTGGTGCGTGATGAGGCGGATGCTTTCTCGGTGTTCCTGCCAAACGATCAGAGTATCTCAAGCGTGTAGGTGGTATGAGCCGGCTTCTGGGATTCGATTAACCGCTCGGCCAGAACCCGGCTCAGGGCCGCCTTACCGCGTCCCAGCTTCAGCCGCACCGTGAAATGATTCGGCTTTTCCTGATCCTCGATCTCCGGCTCCACGCCGAAGTAAAGTTCTAACAGGCGTGCGAGGCCACGCCTGGTGCCACGTCGCAGAAAAAGCTCCCCGATCTCGGCCACGATGGCCCGCTGACGCTCAATCGGCAGATCGGGATGCAGGAGCACGTCAAACCAACCGGCGATCCAAAGGAGCCACTCCCTGGGGGCGGTCGCCGGGTCAAGGTACATGTCGAAGTTATCCAGAATCCACTCTATCGGCGAGAGGATCGACTCGAAGATCAGGAGATAGCGGCCCAGGAAGTCGTTATCCGCATAGATGGCCGGAAGGTATCGCAAATATGAGCTGCGATCGGTAGGTATGCCACGCGGGTACCTGGCCTCCGCTTCCGGTGCTGCCGGTGGCGCAGGCGGCGGCCCAAGTGCCGATTCTTCCGGTAGTTTCGATGGGACGGAAGGCGGGGGCGCCGCTTCCTCTGGTGGAGGTGGGGCTTCCTCCGGCTCCGGTAGCGGCATGGGAGCAGGCCTTTCTGCAGGTGGCTCTTCGGCGACCTCGACCACTATTCCGGAGAATTTCATAGTATAAGGGCCGATCTGGATCACGTCGCCCGGATTCAGGGCCTGTGGCTCACCGGGTGTCAGGCGCTCGCCGTTGACGCGGGTGCCGTTGCGGCTGCCCAGGTCCTCGACGTAATACTGCCCCTCATGCCAGAACACGCGGGCGTGGTAACGCGACACCTGTTGATCGGGCAGTACCAGTTCGTTATCCGGCGCGCGCCCTATCCGCAATGCCTCACCGCGCAGGTCGATCCGATCTGTTTTCAGATCAGGTCCGGTTAACTTCAGGATAGCCCGTGGATTTTCCATCGTCAATCCACCCGCACATCATGCCTGTACGAAGCCACCACTCCGTGCGATACAACCGGGACTTCCTGGGTGGCATCACCACGTTTGGCGGAGCCTTTCTTATCAAACGCCACCGGGTAAAGCTCAACCGAGCGCACAAAGTCAACTCCGGGCACACTCAGCAGGCAAGCCATTACGTCGGATGAGTGCAAGTCCCGTCCAAAAGGCCAGCCATCACCGTCCGGCCCGCCCACTATCGGGTTCAGGAACTCGTAGAGCCGCTCCTCGGCGGCACGGCGCACATCCTCCTCGTCCGCTCCAGGCGAGGCATGTAGGCGAGCTCGCACACTCACCCATTGGTATTCCGGAGGCATCACGTCCAGCCGAACGGTCAGCAGTCGCCGCTCGTCCAGATAGGTTGCGAGCTGATCCCGCAA
Source organism: Ardenticatenia bacterium (assembly GCA_027069285.1). Lineage (GTDB taxonomy): Bacteria > Chloroflexota > Anaerolineae > Aggregatilineales > JALXEW01 > JALXEW01. The sequence continues at coordinate 5,661 of JALXEW010000316.1, forward strand.
CTCATCCGGTAGGGCCAGCTCTTCCGGTTCGATATACCCCTCCGGACGGGCCACACGGGGGATCACGAGCACCTTTATCTCGCCCGCGCCGGTCATCGGCGGCTGAAGGCAGTACACACGTTGGACTTTGCCGGGCGCCGCCTGCATCGCCAGGTATTCATAATCCGCCCCGGTCACCGCCCGCTCAAGCGAGCGCAGCCTGGCGGGTGCCCGTAATTTGGCCTCTTCCAGTGACTCGGCGTCCAGTCCACCGGTGGCGTTCTCTCGATTGCTAACCCGATCCACGTACGGCAACCCGGATTTAAGCACGCTGATCGAGCCGGCAAGCACGTTGCCGATCGTGCCTCCGCCGTAACGGTAGCGCAGGAATATCAGCGAGGCGCCCCGTGGCGGGACGGCCCCGTAGAATCGCACGGTGCCGTCGCGACCGGGGAGTGCCGGGCCGAGGCGGATCTCCCCGGTGACGCTATCGAGCGTGAAATGCCGGTCATCGGGGCCGGAATCGGCAAAATCCGGCACCTCCTCCCATATCTCCTCACGTCCATCCTCGGTGCGCACAAGCAATGTCTCGCCATCGCGGCGTTCCAAGACCGGGGTGTGCTCCAGGTAGAACTTCTGGCCGGGTTTGCCGTCGCTGCGGCCAAGCCATTCGTTACGCACCTCGGTCGCGTGCGTGGTCGTGACGGTGCCGCCCCACGACGCCGCCTCGATCCGTCTGATCTGCGGGCTGACCCGGTACATCCGTATCTCACCGCCCGGCTCGATCAGGCGACAACGCACCCAATATCCGGGCTGTTCGTTGACTCTGCCCTGAACCATACGTGGCAGGTGGAGCCTTATGATCCCGGCCACGTTCAGGCCGCCGGTGGTATCCTCGTCTATCTCGACCTGTGACCAGGTGACCGGTCGCAGTGATGTCAGTGCCTCCCACACATACGGTGGGTTCGCCGGGTCTATTCCTGCACCGCCAGCGGCCTCCACGTCCATCTCCAGACCCAGGATGTGGTTGCTCAGGTCCTCATCAAAGCCGAAGTAAAGCGCGTCTCGCGGCCTGGGTGGCTCCGAAAACGCCGGGAATCCCTCAAATCCCACAGAGAGGCGTTTGAGGTTCTGCGGCTTATAGCTACGCTTTCCTTCTTTATTAACGCTACTGCTCAGCACGGCAACCATATGCGGTACCCGGATCACCAGGTCCTCGTCCGTGGTGAACGTGATCGCCGGGGCGGATTCGGTGCGTGTTGTGGCCACCTCGGTGCCCGCCGGGATGGTGATGTCATTAGGCTGCGGGGCCGAAAGCCAAAACGTAACCGGCACTCTGGCCGGTTGCGGTTCCCGCAGCCGTATTCCGAGCAATTCCAGGAACTTGACGTAGTGACGGTCAGGCACGCGGTTGAGCCGATAGAGGATGATGTCGGTCATCCAGGCGAAAAGCTCGATCAGGGTGATGCCCGGATCGCTGAGATTATGGTCGGTCCACTCCGGGCAATATGTTGGGATGCGCCGCAGCGCTTCCTCTACGATGTCCTTGAAGGTACGATCGTCCAGGCGAGGGCTCTCCAGGGTCATGGCGCCTCCTCATAATCGGGGATCAGGTAGAAAGGATAAACCAGGCTACGCGGCTCATGCGTCTCCCTGATCTCGTAGACTATCTCGATGATCATCTGGCCTATGTGACTTTCACCGGGAGTGGCCGTGACGCTCTTGACCTCGATGCGCGGCTCCCACCTGGCCAACGCTTCCGCCACGTGCCGCTCGACCATCGCCGCCGTAGCCGGACTCGCCGGAGCAAACACCAGATCATGTATCCGGCAGCCGAAGTCCGGACGCATCACCCGTTCGCCCGGTGCTGTATTCAAAATGATCAGTATGGACTGGCGGATGTTTTCCTCGCCGCCTACCAGCGCGAATTGACCACGTTCATCAAGATGTGGTGGGAATGCCCACCCGCGCCCTATCGTATCAATGGTCATAGCCACCCCCTAGATCAGCCTGGGGATCAAACGGGCCGATTCCGTTTGCTCCGGTAGACCACTATCTACCTCCAACGCGATTCCTGACAACATACCAAGCGCCTCTCTGATACCGATATATTTGCCTTCAGCCGTGACGTTAGGCCAATGCGCGGTATATTCCACCAATCCCTGGGCCAGGATAATAGATTTGGCATCTACCCGGTTAAGCTCCATCCCGGATTCCAAAGTCCGCCTGATCCATAGCTCAGCTTTGGATGTTACAGCTCCCAACACTTCCATCCAGTCGGCATGGGGTCCCTCTGACACCCGTTTTCGGCATACGAGACATGCATCATACTTAATGTTGCCGGCATCGCTATGGAATCCACTCTTACCTTCGGAGCGCACTACAGGGGCAGCAGTGACTACAAACCCAGATTCCAACAATGCCCTTCCAAGCGAGGCCCACGAGGAAACCTGATTATGGTGGAATGTGAAAGCCACCAGGCCGTCTTCTTTGAGAACGCGGTGTACCTCCCGGAATACTCTAATCAATCCGTTCGTGAAGTCGTTCTCACTCTTACCCAGATTCTCGTTCTGAACCAGTTCCTCGGACCTCCATGAGTTTTCCGGCCCGAACCAGGGATAAATGTCCTTCAAGGCGAGTCTGAGCCATACGTAGAAGAAATCCGCTAATTCCGAGTAGGCCACGTTATCAAAGTAAGGCGGATCGGTGATCACCGCGTCGACGGAACGATCGGGCAAAAACGAAAGATCCTCCGAGCTGCCGGCGTGCAAAAGCACATTGCCGTCACCGCGCCTTAACGATTGGAAATCGTCGGCGATGACGCCGCTAATCCGTTCGCCGGTCTTGACCTTGAAGGAGCGCTTGCCGTCAAAGGCCCGCTCGTAAACACTGTGGCCGTATATCTTTCCTCGCCTGACCTTTTGGAAGCACTTCACAAACGTCCCTCGCCCATATCTGGTGCCCCAAACGTTGTTTTCAGTTGGCCGCTCAATCGGATGGTAGGCGTGCAGGCCAAAAAGCAGCGATATTTTGTGGTAGTCCACCTCGTATTTGCAGAACATGTTATTGGCATCAAGCGCATCAGAGAATGCCAGCAACATCAGCTCCCTGATATTGGGATTTTCTATCTCCCTTATGGATTCGAGCAACATGGAAAGGGCCAATAGCTGTCTTGGGTTGAATAATTGCCAGAAATGGGAATATCCATGATTAACCGGCCTGGGATCACTACGGCCCTCAGCGGGAATCGGCTGCCGAGGGAACGGCAATTGGTCCTTCCTTGCATTGAACTCGGCCTCGGCTTCGGCCATTGCCATAAGGTCGGCCTCATCCACCCGTTTGTATCCTCGCCCACACGTTTCACAGTAGTATTCCAGGCCGAACATACGTACAGGCAGCGGGCCTTTTAAGCGCTTTACCGCATCCAGGGTGGTCTCGGTGTGGCCGCACTCCCCGCAAGTAAACTTCCCCCTGCCGGAGAGACCGGACGAGGGATCGAATCTGAGGCCACATTCCGGGCAACGCATCTCCCTGATACCGGGTTCGGAGCTGAATATCAGGTGGCACCTGGGGCATACCACGTGCCATGCGCTCTTGCGCCTTGAGACCCAGTAGTTGGGCCAGAGTTCTACATCAGAGCCACAGCTGGCACACGGCGCGTGTTTTATCCAAAAAACGTACATCACGTCGGCATGATGGCCGTTCGGACACGTGGTGGAATATAGCCGTTTGATCCTTTCCCCGACGGTACGCTCAAGCTTTTCAAAGGCGGAATCCAGCTCTTCGATTCGGACAGGCTCCACCTGTTTCTTGGTGATGAACCATGCCACCGGATTGACATCAACTCCTATCACTCTGGCACCAAGCCTCAGCGCTTCTGTTATGGTCGTACCCCCTCCCATGAACGGGTCCAGTATGATCGGCTGCGGCTCTATGGCGCCACCGTAGTAGAACCTACGCCAAA
>JALXEW010000317.1:0-11193 GCA_027069285.1 Ardenticatenia bacterium
CGCGATCCACGCGACGGGTTGTCATCACCGGTATGCGCTCGCCGCCCGAAAACGGGTCGCCGGCTCTCTTATTTTACGGCATTCGACCATCCCGGTCAACAGAATCCCCCATAGGACGTTGGCACGCGACCCGGCTACCGTGTAGAATGGCCCCGTTTCCGATAATTTCCGCAATCCCACCGGAGAACCGCACCGTGCCACCTATAAGTCAGCTCGATCTGACCGAAGGTGAAGTCGATAACCTCATAGCTACCTATACAATATAACATCTTAGTCACGTTACCCATTGGGTCAATACTATGGAAAACAAATGACCTCTTGACTCGTAAAACCTCATATGCTACATTACTAGTAGCATCTGCTACAGTCATAGGTGCTTGGCGCTGTAAATACCCCTAGTTAACGCATACGTGCGGCTGGTTTGGGTCGGGTGAGTACCAACGCCTGAGACAATAGCACTGCCGGCACCGTTGTTGGACCACGGAGAGGTGCTTATGGGATTTTCCCTAAAGGAGGGAGTTTTTATAGCCGTAGGGGCTGCTCGAGCAGCCTTATACAACACGAATGATGGTAATGTGTACTCCATTAACCAATGCGCATTGGACATAATTGAGAAACGGCAAGAAAATGAAACTTTTTGGAGGCAATTAGTAGAGATAGGAGTGGCAGAGGAAGCAACAGAGGAAAAGGCGTCTATTTCTCCTCTATCCCACCTTCCTAATAAAACATCTGGCAAGGACAAGACGCGAACGGTTCCTCTAGAGTTTGTATGGCTAGAGGTAGTTTCAGGTTGCAATGAGAGGTGTCGTCATTGTTATATTGACTCAGCACCATCCTCTCTGCGAACGGAACTCAATAATAGAAGTGAGAAGAAGATGGCCCTTTCTTTCCAAGATTGGAGTAGGATAATTAACGAAGCTTATCAGTCAGGGGCCAAATCTTGTCAGTTTATTGGAGGAGAACCTTTCCTTTACAGGGATAGTGAAGGCCACACTCTGTTCTCCTTGATACAAGAAGCTCTAAAAACAGGGTTTGAATCAGTGGAAATATTCACAAACGGAACTCTATTGACAGACGATAAGGTAAGGAGGCTAAAAGAACTCGGAGTGAGGGTCGCGGTGTCATTGTATTCTATCGATCCAAAAGTACACGAATCTATAACACGTACTCCAGGTAGCTGGTCAAAGACTATGCGAGCTTTAGAGCATTTGACACGGTATGGAGTGAAAACGCGCGTTGAAGTTGTTGTGATGAAGTGGAATGAAGAGGACATAGAAAAAACTGTCGAATGGATACGAAGCAAAGGCTTTGAAGGCGGCGCAGATGTAGTGCGGCCCACAGGGCGTGGTGTAGAACAAGCTTTATCACCTTCATTCAAACAATTTAAAGAATTTGGTCTTGTAAATAAAGCCAACTTCTATGCGGACAAATCTTTCATAAACTTGAGTATTACTGGAAATAATTGCTTGAAAGGAAAGATTACTATTTCAGAAAATGGTGATGTGCTACCCTGCATCTTCTCACGAGAGATAATATTGGGAAACGCACTCCAGGAACCCCTTACCAGCATAGTGTCCTATGAGAAAGTGCAGAATATATGGAATAGCTCAAAAGATAACGTGCAAGTTTGCCAAGATTGCGAGTATAGATACGTATGCTCTGATTGCCGTGCCCTTTCATTTACCTTTGTACCGGAGGTACTTAGAAAGCGGAACAAAACATTTGCATATCTTCATGCTCCATACCCACGGTGCACTTATAACCCTTACACAGGCATCTGGGGGGAAGGCGTCTGGCGGCTCGACGAGCGGGGCGAAGCTCACTATGTGAATCTTGAGTCCTCAAGGAGGAGATAAGCCATGACGACAACTCAGAATAACACCAAGCAACAGCCAAACGATCTACCGGAGATCATTCGAGTCTCCATGCTGTCAGATCTACAATCAAATTCGTGCAATCCGGAAAGGCTAGACTGTGGCCCCAGCTCACCGGAGTGTTCGCCTCGCATACATTGTGGCCCTAACTGTTCGCCCTGCGGCCCATGGGGTTGCAGACCATGACATGAACTGCATGAGCTTCGCCCCGCTCTCTAATTCTCGGCCCCCACAAAGATTGACGATGATCACGGTGTCACCCGGCGCCACCAACCTGGCCGCCGCGCCGTTAAGCTGGATGACCCCGCCGCCCGGCTCGCCGGCTATGACGTAAGTCTCCAACCGCGCCCCGTTGTCAACGTCAACCACCTGCACACGCTCATACGGCAATATGTCCGCCGCCTGCATCAACTCGGAGTCTATGGTGATGCTGCCCACGTAGTTCAAGTCGGCTCCGGTGACGGTGGCACGATGTATCTTGCTCTTGCAAAGCGTCCTGTACATGGTGATCCCCTCTCAAAAACCAAAAGCCTTCGCCGACCGGGCGACGAAGGCGCGCATCTTCCAAATTATGGCGTCGTCGTGGTCAACGCGATCCACGCGACGGGTTGTCATCACCGGTATGCGCTCGCCGCCCGAAAACGGGTCGCCGGCTCTCTTATTTTACGGCATTCGACCATCCCGGTCAATAGAGTCCCCCATAGGACGTTGGCACGCGACCCGGCTACCGTGTAGAATGGCCCCGTTTCCGACAATTTCTGCAATCCCACCGGAGAACCGCACCGTGCCACCTATAAGTCAGCTCGATCTGACCGAAACTGAGCAACCGGATACCGCAACTATAGCTAAAAGGGCCGGGATCGTAGCCCTGGGCAACGTCTTAAGCCGCATCCTGGGCCTGGTGAGGGATACGTTGAAGGCGGATTTCTTCGGCGCAGGGGGCACGGTAGACGCTTTCACCGTGGCAACCCTGGTCCCGAGGATGCTCTTCGACCTCCTGGTGGGCGGCCACGTGAATTCGGCATTGGTGCCGGTGTTCAGCAGGTACGCCACCGAGGATATGGACGCGCTATGGGGATTGGTCAACGCGCTGCTGAGCCTCGCCGTGCTCGTGCTCAGCGCTTTTATCCTGATCGTGGAAGCCGCCGCCCCACACCTCGCATGGCTGATCAGTAGCGGCGCTTCGGACGATGTTTTAAGCCTGGCTGCTGGATTGCTCCGCGTCACCATCCCGGCGGTGCTGTTCCTGAGCCTTAGCGGCATCCTCGCCGGGCTGCTCTATTCGCTCAAGCGCTTCCACTTCCCGGCCTTCACATCCGCCGTTTTCAACGGCGCAATAGTGGTCACGACCATCCTGCTGGCAAATCGGCTGGATATATTCGCGATGGCGTGGGGGTGGCTGGCCGGAGCTGCACTCCAGGTGGCGATCCAGATACCGGGTCTCCGAGGCGCCAGATTCCGGTTCCCGGCGCCGCTCAGGCACAAGGGGCTACGCCAGGTCGGTAAGCTATACCTCCCGGTCGCGCTTGGGCTGATAGTGGACGTGCTGATAGTCCAGCCGGTGAGCTATAACCTGGCATCCCATACCGGCGAGGGCAGCATCTCGTGGATGAGTTACGCGACCACGCTCATACAGTTCCCCCAGGGCCTGGTGGCAAGCGCCATCTCACTGGCGATACTCCCCACCCTCTCGCGCCAGGCCGCCAATAATGGGGTGGCTGCCTTCCGCAGTACATTGGGACGTGGGCTGCGGCTGGTGATCGCGCTGATAGTGCCGGCTGCTATCGGGATGTGGGTGTTGGCGCATCCGCTGATCGCGCTGCTCTTTGAACACGGCGATTTCACGCCGACCGATACCGACATAACCGCTACGGTTCTCAGGCTCTACCTGATCGGGCTTCCGTTCGCGGCAGTGGATTTGCTCCTGGTATTCGCATTCTACGCCCATCAGGACACCCTCACGCCCGCTCTGGTCGGACTGGGCAGCTTTGGGGTCTATCTGTCCGTCGCGCTGATCGGACTCAAGCCGCTGGGGCTTTATAGCCTGATGGTAGCCGATTCGGTCAAGCACCTGACGCACGCCGGGGTGTCGTCATGGCTGCTCAGGCGACACGTGGACCGATTGGAAGGCGAACGTCTGGCCCAAACGCTGGGTAAAACCCTGGCCGCGTCCGCGATCATGGCGTTGGGGGCCATGTGGAGCTTGAATGCGATAAGCGGTCTCCTCTCGGGGGACGGGATGGTATACGAGCTACTCAGGGTGGTGGTGCCGGCTGCCATCGGCGGTGGGTTATTCCTGGCGGCCATGCGGTTGCTGGGAGTGGATGAGATCAAGGAGTTGGCCGAGATCGGACTCGCGGCGCTGAGCGGGCGGCGCAGATTGCACTAGTAGTCAACCAACAGCACCGGCCAGGCGCCGAAGATCAATGTATCGGCACGCCCATCCCCTATCAATTCCCCCCTCATGGAGAAGGCCACTTTGATCTGCCAGGCCTCGTATCCACGTTCCAGGGCCATCTGAACCAGACGCTGCACGTTGATGGGCGCCTGGGGACATCCGTCCAACTGCGCTATGGGTATCGCTCCGAGTGCCCGCTCGCCATAGTCACTCGGATCCAGCGAGCCATACGGGAGCCACTCCATCACGACAGGGCCGAATTCGTCGAACGGCTCCCCGATGATGTGACAACTGGTCACGATCAGCTCGGCATCGATCAACCCGGTTCCTGCCGGCAGTGAGGAGATGTCGTAGCTCAGGAACATTTGTGATCTCACGTCGGTACTGCCGCTCAGATTGACATCGCCCGCCATGAACCTGAGTGACACGACGGTGCCGGTCCTGAGCACCGATCCGCTGTCATCGGGGATCAGCGGTACGGCGGTCTCCGGTAAGTCCTCAAACGGCGGGCCGCTTATGTCCAGCCGCAGCCTGAAGTCGCCGGCTCCGCTATATCTGCCGGCAACCAGGCCATACGCGCCGGTGTCGGGCAGGTAGACATACTCCAGTTCCGAGTTAAAGTTGGTAGGCCCTGCATCGTCATTCCATCCGACCAGGACTTCCCTGTCAAGCGACACGAGGGACAGGTACGTATCCAGGTCGCCGGATGTGGCTTCCAGGCTGACGGAAACCCAATCCCCTTCGGCGCCGAGGAAGCAGAATAATGCCTCTTCGTTCTCATCGCTGATCGCGCCGGTGGCCTCATCCCCATAGGCGATCCAGCGGCCTTGTAATCCCCCCAGGGAGCAGGTTTCCCCCGGCGTTGGGGATAATGTGGGCGTGGGTTCAATTGTTGGGGTGGGAGTCGGCGCCCTGGTGGGAATCACGGCGCCCCTGGGCGTCGGTGACGGTGGGGTGGAGACAGCTGTAGTATCTGTCACGGCCCCCCCGGACTGCGCACGTATGCCGCCGCATCCGGAGATGATCGGGGCCAGCCCGCACAGGATCGCCAGTACGCAAGAGATGATTCGAGTCCCGCGCATATCACGAATCTCCTAAAATAGGGAACGCGCCCAGGGTCGGTCGGCACGGAGCCAGGTCTCACCGGCCCAGGTCCCATACCTGGATGTTGTCGAATGCAACTGTCGCGCCGTTCACAACTGTCAGGCTTATCTGGCCGAAGTCGCCGGGATCAAGAGCCGGGGAGACAAGAACCGGTCGCCCATCCCACAGGAGCACGGCCCTGTCCTCCATCGCGAGCAGTAACAGCTCGTGCCAATCGCCATCCAGGGGAATCCCGACCGGGGTTTCCGCCAAAATGTCCATCTGGGCGCCGGCAGAGTATCCCAACCGCGCCACACGCTGAGTCCCACCGGCAATCGTGAATCCGGCCATGTAGTATCTCTCTGTCCGCAGCCTGCCGCCCGTCGCGCGGAAAACCAGCCCGTAGGAGGCGTCATCCGTCGCATCAAGTATCATTACGTCGGCCCGGATAACCAGGTCTCTCATACGTTCACAATGCAGCCCGGCTCCGACGCTTTCCCCTTCCTCCGAGGACATGAAGTAGGTGCCGTCCTCACACCATGTCCTGTGACGAACGGTTTCGATGGTGAGCCAGCATTCGGTTCGAGCCTCAAAATCGAAGCTACACGTGGGCGGGGTCGCCATCGTCTCGCCGATGAGTTCTATCAAAGGCGCAAATTCCGGGTTTGCCGCCAAATCCTCAGCCGATCCTGGGGTTACTTCCATCATCGGCCCGGCCATAGGCAATTCCCATATGTTAAACAGGTCAAATCCGACGCTCACCCTTTCCTCATCCGCTCCCTCGGAGATGCCACCGGCGATCCATACCTCATCCACGCGAATCCCGACCTCACCTTCCGGGCGCCACATGCCCAACCAGATGCGGTTGAAGCCGACGATCAAGTCCCCCTGCCATGTCACGGCTGCTCTGATGAGATTCGGCTCGGAGGCGGGCCGAACCAGGGCGTGGTCATCCGCATAGAAGACCGGGCTGCATTCGACGACACGTGGGGGACAATAAAGCACGTAGGCTGAACGTTCATCCAGGTCAATGCCGACTATAATGGAGCTTTCATCCGGCTGCTCCAGTACGATGTCGGCATCGGCAGGTAGCCTATCTTCATCAGCCGGGGCGAGTTCGGCCTCGACTACCATTGCAGGGAATAATGGCGCGTCCACAGGGGAGACGCCGTGCTGGGGCACCTCGCGCGAGAGTGTGATCTCCACGATACCATCCCCCACGACGGCGTTATCGCCCAGCTCCCATGCTTCAGACGAGTTGAAGTTCCCCGAAAACGTCGGTGGATGCTGGAGTACTCTATCAATGTATTCCAACATCGGCTCCGGAGCGGGTATGAGGCCGCTAATGGGGCCTCCCTCCGGGCCGACGTTTCCCTCGCCGATCATAGGCATGTGGGTCATGTCACGCCTGACGGCGCTGCCCCTGGCAGCCAGAAGACGTCCCGCCATGAAGGCCACTCCCGCCAGGGCCAGCAGGGCCACGATTATCGCCACAACCGCTATCCATATGGAAACCCCACCGCCGGATTGTACCACCGTCGACGCCTGAGCCTGGGGTTGCGATGGGGATGTGCCAACCGGCTTCTGGATCGCTTCGGCAGCGCGAATGGCTTCTTGTGTCACTTCGGAGGATGGCTTTTCCTGGGCGATCTCCGCCGCCATTTTAAGCAAGGTGGCCGGCCTGGTCTCGATGAATCCGGCGGCGGCTTTTTGGAGTGCCTCGCTCATTTCGCCGGCGGTGTCGAATCGATCTTCCGGCTCCTTCGCCATCGCCTTAAGTATGACCCGCTCGACCGCCTCCGGTATGTTCGGGTTGAATGTACTGGGCAGCGGGAGCGGCTCGTTTATATGCTTGAGTATGACGGCCATCGGGGTATCGGCGCTATACGGCACCCGTCCGGTGAGCATCTCGTAGAGCACTACGCCCAGGGCGTATACGTCGGTTCTGGCACCTATCTCGCCGCCGATCGATTGTTCGGGCGCCATGTACGCCGGGGTGCCCACCGCTCCGCCGGTGGCGGTGAAGTGCGCAGTCCCGGCCAGTAATTTAGCTATGCCGAAATCGGTCAGGAAGGCATTGCCGTCGGGGTCCACCAGGATGTTTGCCGGCTTTACGTCACGATGGATCACTCCCTGCCTGTGGGCGTAATCCAGCGCGGAGGCGACCTGGGTGAATACTTTCACAGCATCTCCCAGCGGGAGAGGGCCTTTGGAAAGTATCTCTTTCAACGATCCGGCACGGATGTATCGCATCACCAGGTAAGTGATGCCATCCTGCTCACCAAAGTCATGCACCGGCACTATGTTGGGATGCTCCAGCCTGGCTATGACTTTGGCTTCCTGGCGGAATCTCCCCAGGTATTCAGGGTCTTCGGAGTACAGCGGGGGGAGGATTTTGATGGCCACGTACCGATCCATGCTCGGTTGGTAAGCTTTGTAGACCGTAGCCATGCCGCCCTCGCCGATCTTCTCGACGATCCGGTAAGGGCCGAGATTCATACCTACCAGATTGAACATGTCGGGCCTCCCCACGCCGGCACCTCCTGGCTAAACGCGCCGTGGACGAACGGTGCCAAGATTTTAGCACAGAAACGTTTGGTATGCATTGGGGGACTGTCTTATGCTTCGATCTTTGGTTATACTGGCACCGGATAGCAGCTCAGCCGTCGATTCCGGCGGCCTGTGAATATGCCATGACCGACCCGGAGGAAAATCGAGCGGATACTCCTGACAATCTTGTATATCACTTGCGACCGGTTCGCCGGGAAGACGTGACCTTACTGCACACCCGATGTTTCCCGGATAGGGAGCGAGAGTGGGTGGCCGAGCTGGTGCGCCGCGCACACAGGATCGCCCTTTCCGGACGTGGACTGGGCATAGTGGCCGAATCCGGCACCGGGGAACCGATCGGGTTCGGGCAGCTCACACTGTGGCCACGGGCGGCGGAGATCAGCGACGTGGTGGTGGCGCCGGGTTGGCGTGGAAGGGGAATCGGCACCGCCATCATCAAGTTCCTGATCGGCGCGGCCAGGGAGATGAATGCCGAAAGGGTCGAGATAGGTGCCGCGCAAAGCAATGAGCGCGCGTTGGCGCTCTACCGCTCACTCGGCTTCTCCGACGATCGGGTGCTGCTCCTCGATCTGGGCAATGGGCCGGAACCGGTTGTGTTCCTGGCGCTGGAGCTGAATTGAGCAATGGCACCTTTGATGACGCCCGCGCTATAATCTCCCTTGTTTTTTGGAAAAATCTTTATGGGGAAAAAAGAGGAACTCGCACCGTTCCCAACCGAACGGTTCCTGTTCGCGCTCGTGATGTTGGTGGGGCTACTCCTGCGGCTGCACGAGTTCGGGCAATGGCCACCGCCGCTGTTCACCGATGAGGCCGTCAACGGCCTGGATGCCCTGAGGGTGCTGGGCGGATGGCATCCGATCTACTTCCCGGCCAACTTCGGGCGCGAGGGGATGTATATATACGCAGCCGGCGCTGTGATCGGGCTGCTGGGGCCTTCCCCTGCCGCCCTGAGACTACCTGCTTTGCTGGCGGGCCTGCTCACCATACCGGCAACCTACGCGCTGGGGAACGCCTGGTTTGGGCGCCGTGTCGGATTGTTGGCCTCAGCCGTGGTAGCGGTGAGCTTCTGGCCGATACATTTGAGCCGAATCGCGTTCAGGGCGGTGCTGCTACCGCCGGTGCTGGCATTGGCGCTCGCGTCCGGGACGTTGGCATTGCGCAGGCGAAGCCGCATATATGCGCTCGGCGCCGGGTTACTATACGGCCTCTCGTTCCATACCTACCTGGCAGCCAGGTTCACCCCGCTCCCGCTGGCAGTGTCAGTCGGTTACCTTGCCGCATCCAGGCCGGGATGGTGGCGCCGTAACCGGGCCTTGTTGGGCGTAGCCGCGTTAGGGGCAGCGGTCGCGATCGCGCCACTTGCCTGGGCGTTCGCGGTGGAGCCGGACGTGGTGATGGGACGCGCCGGGCTGGCCGCCATCTGGAACCCGGATGTGAACGGCGGCGATATGATTGGCGCACTGGCACGCCAGGTGCCGGCGGTACTGGGCATGTTCTTCTGGCGCGGGGATTCGATCCCCAGGCATAATGCCCCATACAGGCCGGTCTTTGACCCGCTCATGGCCATATTTTGGTGTTTGGGATTGGCTTGGATGGCCCGGCGGGCCTACAGGGGACATGGGGGTTCGGTCGCAGCCTTGCTCTGGATGGGGTTCATGCTCGGCCCGACCCTGCTGGCAGAGGATGCCCCACATTTCCTGCGCGCGGTCGGCGTGTTGCCTGTGGCCGTATTCCCCGCCGCGATCGGGCTGGAATCTGCCGGGGGATGGATCTCCAGACGGAGACGTGTGCCCAGGGCGCTTGGGCCGCTTGCGATCGCGTTTGTAGTGGCGGCGAGCGCAGCCGTGACCGCAATTGATTACGCGAGCTATGCGACTTCTCAGGAGACGGATTTCGCCTTCGAGGGGGCGGTCGGGATGCTCGCATCCGAGGTGAACGGCTTCCTGAGAGCCGGGTGGCACCGGGGAATGTGGAACGCGGTGGATTCGGAGCCGTTGCCGGATCGCGTCGCCGTGGTAGACTGGCGTATATGGGATCGCTATCCGGCATTGGGGTTCCTATGCGGGGAGGATGGTATCCTGGTCTTCCGCGATGAGGCACCGCCGGAGCCGGACGCGGAAAACATTCTGCTGGCGCTCTGGCCCTATGAGCCGCTTGAGCGCATGTTAAACCTGATCCGGCACCCGGCCAGAATCCGGCCTGAGATCGGCCCGCTGGCCTGCTACGATCGGTGCCCGGAGCCTTACCACCTGTACTATCTGTACGAGGTGGAGCCTGCGGCCACTTATGACGAGGCACTTGCGTCATTCGAGGACGGGATCGAGCTGGAAAGCGTCGGGGTATCATACCCGGAGCGAGGGGTTCTCAGCGTTACACTGGTATGGGGCGCTGGAAGCGATATAGACCGGAATTACACAGCCTTTGTGCACGTCCTGTCGCCGGATAGGGTGTCAATGATCGGCCAGATGGATGCCCCTGCGGGCACTTTGGCTTATCCAACCGGTCTTTGGCGCCGGGGAGATTTGGTCATAGAGGAACGGGAGATATTATTATCCGGTAATGCGCAGCCAAACGGCGCCGTGCTCAGGCTCGGCCTTTACGACCCGGTTGACGGGAACCGATTGGCCGTGCCGGAAAGCAGGCTGCCGTCTGAAGGGGACATGGTTTATTACGATGTCCCCCCACAAAACCCAGATGATTAGCCGGAATGGAAAGTCAGGGCCGGTAAGCTGGCCGGGGAGAGGCAAATTATGAGAAAGTTGTGCATTGTGGCGATGGTGATCATCGCGCTGTTTGTCTCCTTAGTCCCTAAGGAGCCGGGAGCAAGGGCACAGGAAGGGAATTTGCTGACCAATGGCAGCTTCGAGCCGCCCTATAGCGCCGAAAACGGCATCCCGGAGATATTCCTGCCACAGGGATGGCACTCGTGGTGGACCGATACCCCACATAACGAACCCTGGCAGAATCTCCGCCCGGAATGGAGTAACGTCGCCAGAAGTGCGTACCCCTACCGGGTGATGGACGGTGAATACGCGCTCAGGTACTTCAAAGGCTGGGGGACATTCACCGCCGGCGTCTATCAGGTGGTCACCGGGATCACGCCCGGTACCAACCTGACGTTCACCGCCTGGGGACAGGCATGGCATTGCCAGAGATACGAAAATTGCCATGAGGGCGACCGGGTATGGTCAGACCCGCCGGACGCGGCGGTCACCCTCAAGATCGGCATAGACCCTACCGGCGGAACCGACCCGTTCAGCCCTAATG
>JALXEW010000317.1:11203-32013 GCA_027069285.1 Ardenticatenia bacterium
GCCCTAATGTGGTGTGGTCACCCGGCGCGGCGGCTCTGGATCAGTACCAGCAGTTCACCGTCACAGCCACGGCTCAGGCGGATCATGTCACCGTGTTCCTTTACGCCTCACAGGTATGGGCGGCGGAGAACCAGGACGCCTACTGGGATATGGCATCACTGACCGTCGGCGGCGAGGGGGGCGGGGGAGCACCGGCAGCACCACAATATAGCGCCTTCACGCAAACCGTCACCCCGATGCCGGATGGCAGCATCGTCCACACCGTCCGCCCGAATGAGACGCTTTCGGGTATCGCCCTGGCCTACGGCGTGGATATAGACACAATCCGCGCCCTGAACGGCATGGGCGAGAATGAGAGCCTGATCATAGTGGGCCAGCAATTGCTCATACGTGAGGCCGGCGCCGGGAATGGCGGCGAAGAAGCCGGTGGTGAGCAGGCGGGAGAACCCGCCGAGGAGGCCGGGGGACAGGACGAGGGTGAGGCCGAGGCCGAATCCGGCGGGGAAACGGAAGGGGAATCGGGAGCAGAGGCCCCGGCACCAACGGAAGCCCCACCGCCAACGGAACAACCACAGGCAGCCGCCCCGACGACCGGCTCGGTATGCGCTCTGGTATACACCGACTCGAATGCGAACCGATTCCGCGAGGCCGGGGAGCCTCTCGCGGCCAATGCCGTCATAACACTGAGCGCCGACGGCTCGCCCGTGGACACTTATACCACCACGGGTTCCGACGAACCACACTGCTTCGAGGGCCTGGAGCCGGGCAAGGAGTATACTATCAGCCTCTCGGCACCAAGCGGGCTTTCGCCGACCACGCCGCCGGAGTTGGTTGTGATCGCCAGGGTGGGGACGCCGGTGTCGGTCGAGTTCGGAGTCTCCAGCGCTCAGGCCGGGATTGCCGGGGCACCCACGGCACCACCACAAGGCCCGGCAGCCGGTGCAGAATCCCAGGAGAGCACAACCAACCCGGTCGAGATGGTGGCAAAGGTGCTGCTCCAAATAAGCGGGATCGTGGTGATCGTTGCGGCAGCAGGCATCGGGCTGGTATTCTTGCTGCTGCGACGGCAGTAAAATCGGTATATGAGGGAAAGTTTTATGAACCCAGGGAGAATCGGTATCGGGGTGACCTCGGCAGCTTTGTTGTTCGCCCTGCTATTCACAGGGGCGATAACCGTTGCACAGGGCGATAATTTGCTGACCGACGCCGACTTCGAGGAACCTTTCGTTGACTTTACCGGCGATGGACATGTGTTGGTGCCGCCGGGGTGGACGCCGTGGTGGGTGGATAACGTCGAGGATTGCTATGGCTATAGGCCGAATTTCGAGGCCTCGTCCCTGGTTCACAGCGGCTCCCAATCTGTCATGTACTGGACACAGTATCAAAGCTATACGGCAGGCCTCTATCAAACCGTCGAGGTGCCGAATAACGCGCGTGTGCGATTTACCATCTACGGGCGGGCGATAGGTAATTCGGAATCGCCGGATGCAACTTCGTCCTCGCCCGATGCCGTGACCCAGATGCGCATCGGGATCGACCCAACCGGCGGCACAGATTGGAATGCGCCAACCGTGCAATGGTCAGACTTCCAGTCGCCGATGGACGATTTCGTCGAATTCTCGCTGGAAGCGACCGCGCAGGGTTCCCAGGTCACGGTCTTCACCTACTCACACCCCCAGTACTGCGTGGCACGTAACGATACCTATTGGGATAACGCCTCTCTCGTCGTGGCGACCGAGGAGGAGGCCCAACCCACCGCCGAACCCGAACAGGGGGGCGGAACCGGCATCGAAGCAGTCCCCCCACGACCGGATGGCTCGATCGTGCACACGGTCAGGCAGGGCGATACGCTATGGGCAATCGCCGCCACATACGGGGTGACGGTTGACCAGATACGCGAGTTGAACGGGCTTACCGGCAATATAATCAGCGTTGGTCAGGAGTTGCTCATCCGCCCGCCAACCGAGGAATCCCCCGCAGAAGAGGAGCAGGAGGAACCCCCGCCACCAACCACCCCACCCCAGCAGGCCGGAGCCGAAACCGCCGGGGTCACCGTCACCGGACCAGGCATGGATGTCGAGACGCCAACTACCGGCAGGCTTTGTGTGCTGGCCTATCTGGATTCCGATGAGAATCAGGCCCGCGACCCCGGCGAGGAGCTTTTAGGCGGCGTCGTCTTCACGCTGGAAGGCGAATCCGGTCAGGCCGGAACCTACCAGACGATGGGAGTGGGCGAGCCGCACTGCTTTGAGGAGCTGGAACCCGGAACTTATGTGTTGCGGACTCAAAGCGTCGGCTACCGGGCCACCACACCCTCCCCGCTGACCATGACCATTAAGGCCGGGCAAACGTGGAGCGTGGAGTACGGGGCGGTGCCAGAAGGTGAGGATGAAGAGGCGACAACGTTCATACTCCCGCCAGAGCAAACCGCCACGCTATGGCGATTCGGCATTTCGCTGCTGGGTGCCATCCTGGCGATGAGTATGATGATGGGGATCGGGATCGCGTTGCTGGTATTCGTCGTGCGCAGAAGGTTGCAACTCTGAATCGGCCCCATGAAGAGCGATGCTGCGCGGGGCGGCGGTAACGTCGCGGCTTTCGTGGCCTTAGCGGCGGCGTTGGCGGCAGCCGCCCCGCTTTTCGTTGATCCGGGATTCTTGAATACCAGGGGCGGGGGTGATAGCCCGTTTCTCATCTTCCGATTGCACCAGATGGCGAGCGCGCTGGCCGACGGCCATTTCCCGGTCAGGTGGATGCCGGACGCGGCATATGGGCTGGGCTATCCGTTCTTCCACTACTATGCCGCGTTGCCATTTTATACGGCGTGCGCGTTCAGGTTTTGGGGGTTTTCCTACGTGCTCGCGCTCAAGCTCACGCATCTCGTGGGATTCCTGGGGGCGGCGTATGCGATGTGGGCCTGGGCAAGGCGAAGCCTGGGCCTCGGCCAATGGGGCGCGACGCTGGCATCGGCGGCCTATACTTTCGCACCGTTCCACATGGTCAACGTTTACGTGCGGGGGGACTCGCTATCGGAATTCTGGGCATTTTTATTCTATCCACTTGTCCTCCTGGCAACCAACCGCCTGATCGAGAGGCCTACTGCCAGACGGATCGGGCTGCTTGCCGCGTCATACGGCGCCCTGCTGCTGACACATAATATCTCCGCGCTGATCTTCACCCCTTTCGCGCTGCTCTACGCCATGATCATGCTCATACGCGCGACAAGGCCATCGCGGACGGGGCGGATATGGATCGGGGTTGCGCTCGGATTCGGGTTGGGCCTGGTGGCTTCGAGTTGGTTTTGGCTGCCCGCGCTGATGGATCGCGATCTGGCCCAGCTTGGACCGGTCACAACCGGCTATTTCCACTATAGCAATCACTTCCGCACCGCCGATCTGGTGCAATCATCCGCCGTGGTAAGCTATGCAATTGATGGCCAGGCAACTCCGTTCAGCATGGGGCTTGTACAGGCCGTACTGGCCGCATTGGGGCTGATCGCGCTCACGGCACGGTTAGCCAGCGCGAAAAATCCGGATCGTAAAGCACCCGCGCAGGCACTCTTCATAACGGCAGGGCTGGGCATCTCGACGCTGATGATCACGCCGCTATCCGGGCCGCTGTGGGATCATTTGCCGCTTCTGCCATTTGTGCAGTTCCCGTGGCGTTTCCTATCGGTGCAGGCGTTGTTTACAGCAGCCCTCACCGGGTATTTAGCGTCCTCTATGCCAGGAGCGAGCCGGTCAAGAGGGATGGTCGTGGCGATGGTGCTGGCGGTTTCGATGGGCGCATCGGCGCTCATCGGGCTGAGGCCGGATTTCATCAGGCTTTCCGACTCCGAGGTCGCACCGGATCGGTTACAGCTCTACGAGCTGACTACGGGTAACATCGGCACAACAGTCCGGCATGAGTACCTGCCGGCCTGGGTAAACCCCAGGCCCTATTCCGGCCCGGAGGCACAAGGGGAATCCCCTCGCCCCAAGCCGATAAGTGGCCAGGTAACGGGCACGCAGTTAGAACGCTCGGCCATCCGACAGGTCTGGCAACTGAACGTGGAATCCGAACAGGCAGAGGTGGCCTTTCCACTGCTCTACTGGCCGGGATGGCGTGCCACTTTGGACGGCGCCCCGATTCGGCTCTCCCACGTGCCGGGCCTGGGATGGGCATCTGCAACAGTCCCAGCCGGAAGCCACACGGTGACGCTGTGGCTGGAAAACACGCCCGCGCGGGCCATGATAGACGGCATCGCGACTCTGGGGACGATCGCCG
Source organism: Ardenticatenia bacterium (assembly GCA_027069285.1). Classification (GTDB taxonomy): domain Bacteria; phylum Chloroflexota; class Anaerolineae; order Aggregatilineales; family JALXEW01; genus JALXEW01. Next base: position 15,470 of record JALXEW010000317.1, read on the forward strand.
TGGTGATGCTGATCGCCGCCGCACCGCGCCGTAAGGCAAAGCGAAACTCCAATAAGCCACCGGCGCGGATATGGGTGAAGGCGGCGCTCACGGTAACTGCGGCGGTCATACTGGGCGCGGCACTGCACCTGGCACCGGATACCGGCCCGCCAGGCGGTCCGCTGGTCATGGACTATGCACAGGAGGGCTATTTCCACCATGAGCCGGACGGCCTTCCGTTCGAGGGCAGGCTGCGATTGGCAGATTACACGTTGACGCCGAACCGACTCCGAGCGGGGGAAAGCCTCTCATTCGAGTCAAGATGGGATGGCATCGATATGTGCGGCGATACGCGCTGCACTGCCCGGATATGGCTGATCTCGCCGGCGGAAACCACTCAAGGACGCCCGGCACGCTTGATAGGCCCGACCGATTTCAACATCAGCACAAATGCCGAGGTGGAAATGCAGGTGCCGGAATGGGCGCCACCGGGGGTTTACCTCCTGCGATTGGCAGTATACGGCCCGGATGGGGATGAGCTGCGCCCGCTGACCGGCGTCGGGGAGCCGAGGGTCGATATGGTTCTGGGGCCGGTCACCGTGGAGCAACCGCATGAGTCCCCACCTGAAGCCGAGGGAATCGCGGATTTCGGCCCACTGCGGCTGCTGGCAGTCACCCTGGAACCGGCATATCCCTGCTCGGAGCGCCCCACGCCGGAATGCGACGGTCGCCTGAATGTGCGCCTGGAGTGGGCGGTCACCGAGGAACTCGCGCGTAATTACAACCTGGGCCTGCGGCTGCGCGGTCCCGATGGGAATACGTGGGCCGCACACGATGCGCAGATGGGCAATTACGGCTTCTACCCCTCGTCGCTGTGGGAGGCAGGGACGCTATTCCGGGATTGGGTGCAATTGGAAGCCGATCCCGGAATCCCGCCTGGGAACGGGTACAGGCTGAGCATCGCCGTATACGACGCGGCCACTATGGACGAGATCGGCAGGATAGAGGTGGAGGGGATGGCTTTGCCGGCGCTGACCGCCGCGCCGGACTCGGAGCCGCTATTCGAGGTGGCGCCGGGCCTGGGAGTGCTATCTACCTCCGGCCCGGACTCGGTGGAGCAAGGGGAGCCGTTCACCGTGATCGTGAGATGGGTCACCGACGAGGGGTTTGAAGTCGGGCCTGGGCGGATCGCGTGGCGGCTGCGAGGGACAGATGGGATCGCATGGGATGCCCGGACTCCTCTCGCGCCGGGGAGCGACTCGACTATATGGCCGCCCGGCGCCACGATCGAGGGGAGGATAAGGCTGAACCCACCACCGGATGTGCCACCCGGCAATTATACGCTGGAGATGGCGGCGCCAGGGGCCGAGAATTGGGTGCCGATCCTGGAAATGCGCGTCACGGAAAGCACCAGGCTGTTCGAGCCACCGGATTGGCCCGGCGGGGGCGCCGAATTCGGCGATATGATACGGCTTTGGGGATACCGGATCGCGCGTGAGGGCGATGCGCTCACCATCGAATTCGCATGGGGAGCGATCGAGGCCATGCACGAGGACTACTATTTCTTCGTCCACCTTTTCGATCCCGAAACCGATCAGATCGTCGCTCAGCGGGACGCTATGCCCCACGACTACTCTTACCCCACGTCGCGATGGGCACCGGGAGAGGTGGTAACGGACGAGGTTACGCTTCCCATCGGCGACGTGCCGCCAGGTGAATACCGGCTGCGCGTGGGATGGTACGTTTACGGCGGTGCCAGGCTCGCGGCCAGGGATGCCGATGGCACCCCACTGCCGGGCGATTGCCTGGTGCTGGAAGGCGTTATACACATCAGGTAGCCTCAAAAAGACCGCCACGCCCCAGTACGACGGGCCTTTACGACACGCCGGCAAGACAACCCCTCCTGACGGCCCGATGCCCGTTTTTGGGAGACCGTCCCATAGTGTCAGGTGTCATCACAGGCTATGGAATTTTGGCTCTATACACCATTTGCGTATCGTGCTACCTTTCATTACAGTGAGGGGGAGTTCCTGAGGGCGAGCCTTCGTCACCGTCAACGCAGTCCGGCTGCCCTTAATTTGTACCGATAAGCTAGCCCGGGGAACTGCTTATGGTGCGTTTATGGCGTACTCCTCTTGATCTGGACGCGGTGCAGCGTCCCAGAGGTAAGGTCTTCTTCATCCCCGCCAGGTGTAAAGGCTGCGAGCTTTGCATCACTTACTGCCCAAAGAACGCCCTGGCACTTTCCGATAAGCTCAACGAGAAAGGTTATCACCTACCCGAGTTCGCCGATCCCGATGCCTGCGTCGCCTGCGGGCTATGCGAAATGATATGCCCGGAGTTCGCCGTATACGTCGAAGAGGTGACCGAGGAGGCGAAGTCCGATGAGTAACAACGGCAAGGGCGTGCTTACGGGCGAGTTTTTTATGGAAGGCGATGTGGCCTGCGCCGAGGGAGCTATCGCCGCCGGATGCAGGTTCTTTGCCGGCTACCCCATTACGCCGGCGACCGAGATAGCCGAGCGAATGGCCCGAAGGTTGCCACAGGTGGGCGGCGTCTTCATCCAGATGGAGGATGAGATGGCCTCAATGGCGGCGGTCTTGGGCGCCTCATGGGGCGGAGCCAAGTCCATGACCGCCACATCCGGCCCCGGCTTCTCACTTATGATGGAAAACCTGGGCCTGGGCATTATGACCGAAACCCCGTGCGTGCTGGTCAACGTGCAACGCGGCGGCCCCAGCACCGGCCTTCCCACAGCGGTCGGGCAGGGCGATGTAATGCAGGCCAGATGGGGTTCCCACGGCCATTATGAGATCATCGCGCTTTCGCCCAGCTCGCCACAGGAATTCTTCGATCTGACTATCACCGCCTTTAACCTCTCCGAAACCTACCGCGTCCCGGTCGTGATCCTGGCCGATGAGGCCGTGGGACATATGACCGAGCGGGTGGTGATCCCGCCGCCGGAACAGGTACATACCGTCGATCGCCGCAAACCTACCGTGCCGCCGGATGAGTACCTGCCGTATAAGGCCGAAGGGGATGGGGTGCCACCGATGGCCGTCGCCGGCGACGGATACCATATACACGTCACCGGCCTGACACATGACGAGCGCGGATACCCGGCTATGAATGCCGAGGCTCAGGATCGGCTGATCAGGAGGTTGGTGGCAAAGATACGCGATAACGCCGATGACATCATCATCTTGACCGAACGCGACCTGGACGACGCCGAGGTCGTCGTCATCGCATATGGTATCACGGCCCGCGTGAGCATGTTGCCAATAGAAATGGCCCGCCGGGAGGGCATCCGCGTGGGACTGTTGAAGCTGGTCACGGTCTGGCCATTCCCGGAAAAGCGATTGATCGAGCTTGCCGGGCAGGTGAAGGCCTTTGTGGTGCCCGAATTGAATATGGGACAGATCGCGCTCGAAGTGCAAAGAGTCGTCGGGAGCCGCGCCCGCACCATACCGGTACCCCACCCAGGCGGCACCGTCCACGACCCAAAGGTGATTCTGGAAGCGATCCGGAGTGCAGCCCAATGACCCAACTGGCCCAACGAGAGATCGCCGAGACCCACCCGCGAGATGTGCTCCTGCGCCAGGACCGATTGCCACATATCTGGTGTCCTGGATGCGGGCTTGGGATAGCGCTCAACTGTTTTTTGGGAGCACTGATGAAATCCGGCCTCGATCTGAAAAAGGTGGCGGTGGTATCCGGAATCGGATGCGCCGGGCGCGTGGCAGGATATATAAACCTCGATTCGTTCCATACCACACATGGCCGCGCCATCCCGTTCGCGACCGGCCTCAAGCTGGCGAATCCCGAACTCAAAGTGGTGGTGTTCTCCGGCGACGGGGACTTGATCGCAATCGGCGGCAATCATTTCATACACGCCGCACGCCGAAATATGGACATCACCGTCATATGCGTCAATAACTTCAACTACGGGATGACCGGCGGCCAACTCGGCCCTACCACGCCCACTACCGCCTTCACAACCACCAGCCCATATGGTAACCGAGAGCACCCCTTCAATATCCCGTACCTGGCGGCGGGCAGCGGCGCGGTTTACGTGGCACGCTGGACGACTTTGCACGTCCGGCGCCTCGAACGCTCCATGATCGAGGCCCTCCAAAAGAAGGGATTCGCCCTGGTAGAGGTCATATCCCCATGCCCCACACTCTACGGGCGCAGGAATAAGATGCCAACCGGCGTCGAGGAGATGGAGTACTACCGGCGTAAAAGCGTGATCCGCCACGGCGCCGACCCAAGAGATGTGGAGATCAGGTACGAGGGCGAGATCGTGGTGGGCAAGTTCGTGGACGTGGAAAAACCCACTTTCATAGACCTGCTCCCCAACGATAACAGGTGATCAGGAGCCGAATATGGCCAGGAATGAAGTTTGCATATCCGGTTTCGGCGGCCAGGGGATAATCCTGGCAGGCCATATTATGGGCGAGGCCGCCTCGAAATTCGATAAGAAGTCGGCTGTCCTGACTAAAAGCTATGGCCCAGAATCTCGCGGTGGGGCATGTGCGGCCAGACTCGTGATCTCCGATTCGGACGTGCACTACCCGTATCTGACGCAGCCTAATCTCCTGGTCGCCATGTCGCAGGAAGCTTACGATAAGTACGCGAGCAAAGTCCCGGCGGACGGTCTGATCATCATAGACGAGACGCTCGTAGACCCGGAGGCCGTCCCACATCGGGCGCCGGTGCTCAGGATGCCGGCAACTAAGGTGGCAGAGGAGCTGGGCAACCGCATCGTCGCCAATGTGGTGATGTTGGGATTCGTGGCCGGGGCAACCGATGTGGTCTCGGCAGAGGCGATGCGGAAGGCTGTGCTGGAAACGGTGCCCAAGAAGGCCCTGGAGCTGAACCGGAAGGCATTCGATACCGGCCTGGAATACGCAAAGAAGGTAGTCGAAATCACCGGAAGCCGGTAGGTCAAAACCGACCGGCAAACTCGCGTGTAGGGGCCGCTTGTATGCGGCCCCGGCTCTCAGGCCGATGACGGAGAATCCGTAATGAGCGATGCATCGCGATCCCCGGAATCGTATCGGGCCGACGCTTTGATCGTCGGCGGCGATGAGGCCGCAATAAAGCTGGCGCTGGAGCTGGCAGACGGCGGCGCAACCGTCCACCACGTCACGACACGCACATCGTTCACCGCTCCGGATTGGGAATCCCGCCCGGAACTGATCAGGCTGACACGCCACCCCCGTATACGTACCTGGCTCGAATCCGATCTGACCGGGCTTGACCGCACAAACGGCGTGTGGAAGGCCGAGATAGTGCAGGCACCGCAATATGTGGATGCAGACTTGTGTACCGCATGTGGCCGCTGCGTGGAAAAGTGCCCGGTGACCGTGCCAAACGGCGATTCGCATACACATGCCGTCACCGCGCCAGGAGCGCTGGAAGCTCCCACGGTATACCACATCCATAAATCCGGCATAGCACCATGCCAGGACGCATGTCCGGTTCACCAGCACGCCCAGGGCTATATCGCCCTGATCCGGGAGCGGCGATACGCCGAAGCATACGAGCTGATCAAGGCCGATAACCCGTTCCCCTCGATATGCGGGCGGATCTGTATCCACTACTGCGAGCAGGAATGTACGCGGGGGCGTGTGGACGCGCCGGTCGCGATTATGGCGCTTAAGCGATTCGTGGCCGATTGGGCATACGAACATCGAGATGAGTTGCCGCCGCCGGAAAAGGCCATCGAGGACGTGCAGCCAAGTGGGAAACGGGTCGCCGTGATAGGAGCCGGCCCTGCCGGTCTGACCGCCGCACAAGACCTGGTTCGCAAAGGACACGCGGTCACGGTTTTCGAGGCACTGCCGGTCGCCGGCGGCATGTTACGGGTGGGCGTCCCCCCATTCAGGCTGCCGCATGAGGTGATCGAGTGGGAGGTGGGCCAGATCGTGGCCCAGGGCGTCGAATTGAGGCTGAACTCCCGCGTCGATGATATAGGCAAGTTGCTGGAAGACGGCTATGACGCCATCTTCATCGCAACCGGCGCCCATCGCGCCAAAAAGCTCAATATCCCAGGCGCCTCGCTCCCCGAAGTCTGGACGAGCCTGGAGCTTCTGCGAAAGGTCAACCTGGGTGAACCGGTCGACTTGAGCGGTAAACATGTGCTGATCCTGGGCGGCGGCAATGTGGCGATCGATGTGGCCCGTACCACGTTGCGCCTGGGAGCCAAATCGGTCGCCATGACGTGCCTGGAGCGGCCAGAGCAGATGCCCGCCAGCCCGTGGGAACTGGAGGCGGCCAGGTATGAGGGCGTGGAGTTGTACCCCGGTCGCACGTTCAAGGAGATCACGTCCGCAAACGGCCACGTAACCGGCGTCCGATGCGTCGAGGTGGACTTTCGCGGGTTTGTAAACGGGCGCCCGGATATGGATGAGTTGCCCGGAACCGAGCATGTGCTGCCTGCGGACGTGGTGATATTCGCAATCGGCCAGGGGCCAGATTTGAGCTTCCTGCCCGAAGATGGCCCTATCGGACGTACCAGACGCGGCACCGTCGAAGCCGACCCAGAAACCGGCACCACTGCGATGAAAGGCGTATTCGCCGGTGCGGACGCGGTTGCGGGCGGCGTCTCGTTCGCTATTGACGCCATCGCCGCCGGACATCGCGTGGCCGAATCCATCGATCGCTACCTGCGTGGCCTTCCAGCCGAGAGGCCGGAGGCCATTACCCCCAGGCGGGTCGAGCTTTCGGACGAGGAGTTAAAGGCACGGCTGGCGCTTTGGGGAGTCAATCCCGGACAGCGCGAGAAGATGCCCGAAGTACCGCTCGAAACGCGGTTGAACGGTATGGCCGAGGTCGAGCTGGGCTACGACGAGGAGACCGCACTGCGGGAGGCCGAGCGCTGCCTGCGATGCGGGGTCTGCTCCGAATGTATGACGTGTGTCCCGGCCTGCCCGGCAAACGCGATCGATCACCGCGCAACGGAACGCCATGTAACCGTCGAGGCAAAGGCCGTGATCTGGGCAGATACCCGCCCGGCTCCGGAAGGCGTCCGCGCTATCGCATCCGATGAGGTCGGCAGTGCCCATATGTTGGCCGCCCGGCTGATCGAGGAATGGAATCTGGCACCGGAGGTATTCCGCCGTCCGAGGCCGAACGGAGCCGGTAGGATCGGCCTCTTCCTGTGTAGGTGCGGCGGCGTGATCTCGGACGTGATCGATCTGGAACAGGTGGCCCAGGCGATGGGGGCCGGGTTTGAATTGGCCCACGTCCAGATTGTGGACTTCGCCTGCCATGCCGATGGCGCCGATGCCATCCGAGATGCCTTCACAGCTCACGGGCTGGATCGGGCAGTGTTGGCGGCATGTTCATGTTGCTCCCTCGACCAGGTGTGCACCAGTTGTACCACACAGCGGCTGCGCTGTAAGAACGCCGTGCTCAAGGAGCTGCGGCTGCCGCTGGAAATGGTGAACATCAGGGAGCACGCCGCATTCCGATACGAGGGAACAGACAATAACGATGCCACGCTCCTGGCAGCCGATCTGATCGCCGTGGGGCTGGCGCGACTGCAAGGGGTCGAATGGCCCGCCGAATTGACCGCTACAATCGCCCCGGAGCTTTGCCGCGATTGCGGCGATTGCGTCGAGGCGTGCGGAATCCAGGCACTGCGGATCGTTGAGAACGGGCGCGTGCACGTCGAGGTGGACTCTGCCCTCTGTTCCGGCTGCGGGGCGTGCGCGGCGGTATGCCCAACCGGGGCAATGCAAAGCGGCGAGGTGACCGACCAGACGCTCGGCGCCATGCTGGAAGCGATCAGACCGGCAGGCAAATGGGTGATGTTCACGTGCAACTGGGGCGGCTATACCGGCCCTGAGTTCGCCGGTCGCGATCATCGGGCGTGGCCTCTGGATGCTGTGGAGATCAGGCTGATGTGCGCGGGCAGGTTCCACGCGGGGTTGGCACTTAAGGCGTTCGCGCTAGGGGCAAAGGGAGTTATACTCATCGCCTGCCGGGAAAATGAGTGCCATTACAACGCACAGGCGACTATGCGCTTCGCACAGACGGCGGAACTGGCCCATTTGCTCGGCATCGGCCCGGATAGGCTCCGCATGATCCAGATCGCGCCCGGAGATGTGGACGGATTCCTGGAAGAGATGGTCGCGGGAGAACGATATGGAAACGACTCTTGAGCAGTTGCTCGTATCCACGCACGCGAATGCATGTCTCTCCTGCGGCAAATGCACCGCAGTCTGCCCGCTAAGCGTGCAAGGCAGTAGCTTCTCCCCAAGGAGACTGGTCGAATCGGTCGTGCAAGGCGACGGCGCATCCACATTGGGATCGGATTGGGTGTGGGAATGCCTGGGATGCCTGGCATGTACTCAGGTATGCCCCGCCAATGTGAGATTCACCGCTTTTGTACGCGACCTGCGATTGGAGGCCCATTCGGCTGCCGGGGCAAATGCCCGCTGCACCCATAGCGGCATAATCCACGGATGGATGCACTTGATGGCATCCGACGGTACCACGCTCAACCGCCTTGACTGGACAGATGGGCTGCGCATCTCCGACGACGGAGATACCGTCTACTTTGTCGGCTGCCTGCCGTTTTACGACCCGCTTTTCAAGGACATCGGCGCCGAGGGCACCGATATAGCACGCGCCGTTGTGCGGATTCTGAACGCGATCGGGGTGGAGCCGCAGGTGTTGGCCGATGAGGTCTGCTGCGGCCACGATCTGCTCTGGTCCGGCGACGAGGAGGGCTTCCGGAAGCTGGCCGGGCGCAATATCGAGCTTCTGCGCTCAAGCGGCGCCAAGCGGGTCGTCACCGCGTGCCCGGAATGCGCCTACGCTCTCAAGGTCGAGTACCCGGCCTACGTGGGAGATACCAACCTGGAGGTGCTGCACATAAGCCAGTTGATCGCAGACGCGATCGAAAGCGGCGCACTGAGCCTGAAAAGTGACGACGGCGGCACCGTCACGTTTCACGATTCGTGCTGGCTTGGCCGCTACCAGGGCCTTTACGAGCCGCCACGTAAGGCGCTATCCGGCGCCGGATACAAGTTGGTGGAGATGGCCGATCACCACGGGGAGGCGCTCTGTTGCGGCACCGGCTCCTGGATCGAGTGCGGGGCGGTCAACAAGCGAATCCAGGTGGAGCGGCTGCAACAAGCCGTCGCGACAGGAGCGGATGTGCTGGTGACGGCATGTCCCAAGTGCCAGATTCACTTCCGCTGCGCCCAGGACGACCAGGGTGTGCGCGATAGGCTGAGCATGGAGATCCGGGACCTCACCACGCTTCTGGCCGAAAAGTTGGCGTCCGATGGCGCCGAACATTAGTGCACCTGGAGGGTTCCCATGCCCGACGAAGAGCTGCGTATTGGGGTTTTCGTTTGCGAGTGCGGACGTAATATCGCCGGAACGGTCGATGTCGAGACGGTGCGCAGGTATGCCGAATCACTGCCCGGTGTGGTGACCTCGCAGGTCAACCGGTATACCTGCTCCGATCCCGGCCAGGCCCAGATCAGAAAGGCCATAGCCGAACACAAACTCAATCGGGTGGTGATCGCGGCGTGCTCGCCCAGTCTCCACCAGCCAACGTTCCGGGCGTGCCTGCGTCAGGCGGGATTGAACCAGTACCTGCTGGAGATGGCAAATATCCGCGAGCAGGTGGCATGGGTTCACATGCGCGAGCCAGACGCGGCCACATATAAGGCGCAGGAGACGGTGAAGATGGCCGTCGCCCGCGCCCGCTACCTGCGCCCGGAGCAGGAGATGGAGGTGCCGGTCACAAAGGCCGCGCTCGTCATCGGCGGGGGAATCGCGGGCATACAGGCCGCACTTGACCTGGCAGATGCCGGCCATAAAGTCTACCTGGTCGAAAAGGAGCCATCCATCGGCGGGAAGATGGCGATGCTGGATAAAACCTTCCCGACGATGGACTGTAGCATATGAATTCTCGGCCCAAAGATGATGGATGCCGGTCGGCATCCCAACATTGAGCTGATGACCTATACCGAGATCGAAAACATAACCGGATACGTGGGCAATTTCCACGTCACGGTGCGCCGTAAGGCCCGCTTCGTTGACGAGTCCGAGTGTACCGCCTGCGGCGATTGTGTCCCGGTCTGCCCGGTGATAAGGCCAAACGAATTCGAGATGGGCCTTTCAACCCGCAGGGCTATATATATCCCGTTCCCCCAGGCCGTCCCTGCGGCGTACCTGATCAATATCGACGAGTGCCTGGGCGATGTGCCAATCGCCTGCGGCAAATGCCTGGAAGCCTGCGATAAAAAGTGCATTGACTTTGATATGAAGGACCGGATCGAGAGGTTCGAGGTCGGGGCGATAATCGTGGCAACCGGCCTCGACGTATTCGATCCGACCGGGCTGGATGAATACGGCTATACCAGATACCCAAATGTCATCACCAGCCTGGAATTCGAGCGATTGATCTCAGCCGGCGGCCCAACCGAGGGACATTTCATCAGGCCGTCCGATAGGAAGCAGCCAAAGCGGATCGGATTCATACAGTGCGTCGGCTCCAGAACCGAGATCTCGCCCGATGGCCCCAACCCGGACGGATCACGCGGACACCCTTATTGCAGTAACATCTGCTGCATGAATACCGTCAAGGACAGTCTGCTGCTCAAAGATCACTACCCGGATACCGAGATCACCGTCTTCTATATGGACATCCGGGCATTCGGCAAGGGATTCGAGGACTTATACCGCTCCAGCAAGGAAAAGGGAGTCCGATACGTTCGCGGACTACCGGGTAAAATCCGTGAAGACCCAACCACACATAACTTGCTGGTCACCGTGGAAAATACCACAGCCGGGCGCCTGGAAACGCACGAACTGGATATGGTGGTGCTCTCGGTCGGCTTTGTGCCGCCGGAGGACGGGCACATCAAGAAGTTGCTGACGCTTTCCAACACTTCCGACGGGTTCCTACTGGAGGCACATCCTAAACTCAGGCCGGTCGACGCGCCGGCCAAAGGGGTGTTCTTCGCCGGATGCGTGGAGTCGCCAAAGGACATCAAAGATAGCGTCACCCAGGCGAGCGCAGCGGCAGCCCGTGCGCAACGGCTGCTGAATAAAGACCGCGTCTCGGTCGAGGCGATCACCGCCTGGGTGGATCACGATTTGTGCACTGCGTGCGGCATCTGCGTCAAGGTATGCCCGTACGGGGCTATCACCGCCGATCCAAAGCAGAAGATCAAGGCCGTGGTCACCGAGGCCTCGTGCGCCGGATGTGGCGCCTGCGCAGCCGAATGCCCGCAAGATGCCATCGTGATGCGTAACTTCACCGATTTACAGATCATGGCACAGGTCGAGGCCGCACTCGCCGAGAACCCGGAGGAGAAGACGCTGGTATTCGCCTGTAACTGGTGCTCCTATGCCGGAGCAGACCTGGCAGGGGTCTCACGCCTCCAGTACCCGGCCAATACGCGCGTGGTGCGCACGATGTGCTCCGGTCGCGTGGATGAGGATTTCGTCTGGCGAGCATTCGAGCTGGGCGCGGCAATGGTATTGGTCTCCGGCTGCCACTTTGGCGATTGCCACTATATGACCGCCAACCACCATACCCAGAAGCGCGTGGATAAGATGTGGGATAGGATGGAACGTTGGGGAATCCGGCCAGAGCGGCTACAATTGGAATGGATCAGCGCCGCCGAGGGCCAGAAGTTCGCCCGCGTGATGCGCGAGATCGAGGAGATGCGACGCCAGGTCACGCGCGAGGAGATCGAGGAAACTAAGGCTATCATCGCCAAACGCTGGCGCAAGCGGAGGAAGTGAGATGGCAACAGCAGGCGCCGGGAAGCAGGCACGATTCAAGTGCCTGCGATGCGGATACGAATACACCGATGTCTACGCTCCCGACCGCGAACGAACCTGTCCCAAATGCCGCAGCAATAGCGTGCGCCGATTGAGAAAATAACGCCGCTCCCACCCGGCCCATGATCCCAAACAGGGGCGTGATGATATGATGAAATACGTAACCGGATTGCGATGTACCGTCTGCGATACGATCTACTCGCCGCAGGCGGTGAAGTACCATTGTCCCACATGCGGGCCGGTAGGCACCCTGGACGTGATCTACGACTACGCTGCCATAACCGCCGAGTTCACACGAGCAGCACTTAAGGCCGATCCAGAACGCTCAATGTGGCGCTACCGCCCGCTACTCCCGGTACGCGAAGATAGCCCTTTGCCGCCGCTCACGGTCGGCTGGACGCCGCTTTATCCTGCCCACCGCCTGGCCTCGGAATTGGGCATGACTGCGCTATGGGTCAAGGATGACGGGCGTAACCCAACTGCCTCGCTGAAGGACCGCGCCAGCGCGATGGCCGTGGTAAAAGCCCGCGAGGATGGCGCAGATGTGATCACCACCGCCAGTACCGGTAACGCCGCAGCCGCACTGGCCGGATTGGCCGCATCGGTCGGATTCCAAAACGTGATCTTCGTCCCCGCAGACGCCCCAAAGGCTAAGATCGCGCAATTACTGGTCTACGGCAGCACCGTGCTCCTGGTCAAAGGCTCCTACGATCAGGCGTTCGATCTCTGTATGCAGGCTTCCGAAAGGTATGGGTGGTACCTGCGAAATACCGGCGTCAATCCGTATATGACCGAGGGCAAGAAAACCGCCGCCTACGAGATCGCCGAGCAACTCGACTGGGACGTGCCGGATTATGTCGTGGTGGGCGTGGGCGATGGTTGCATAATCGGGGGCCTGCATAAGGGGTTCGCCGACCTGCTGGAACTCGGCTGGATCGGGCGAATGCCACGGCTGATCGGGGTACAGGCCGAGGGAAGCTCCCCGCTATATCGGGCATGGGCAGCAGGGATCGAAGCCAAAGATATGGAACCGGTCGAGGCCCACACGATCGCCGATAGTATATGCGCGGGACTGCCCAGGGATCGGGTCAAGGCAATGCGGGCAGTGCGCGAAACCGACGGCGCCTTTGTCAGCGTCAGCGATGAGGAAATATTGGCCGCCATCCCGCTGCTGGCCCAAACCACCGGGGTATTCGCCGAACCGGCAGGAGCAGCACCTCTGGCCGGGTTGCGCCGCGCCCTCGAGGATGGCATCATCCGGGCAGATGCCCGCGTGGTGATACTCGCCACCGGTAGCGGGCTGAAGGACATCGCCGGGGCGATGAAATCGGTCGGCGCCGGATATGAGATCGAGCCGACTATGGATGCCGTCGAGAGGGTGATGGAGGAGATCGGCGGCCATGCTCCAGGTAACGGAGCCGGATAACGACAGGGATACCCAAACTACCGGCGACAAAAGTTCCCCTATAGAGCTTGGGATCGGGCTGTTCATAGTGGCCCTCTCCTTCGGCATCTGGCTTGGGCTGATGAGATCGGCTCAGCCGGATGCGGCCTACATCCCGTACCGCTACGCGGCCAACCTCAGCGACGGATTAGGGCTGATCTATAACGCCAATGAGAGCGTCTGGAGCGCAGTTGGGCCGTTATACGTCCTGCTGCTTGCGGCGGCACGTCCCTTCGGCGCCGATCTGCCAACCGTGGGCGCACTCATCAATACCCTCTCTATAGCCGGCGGCGCCTGGGTGCTTTACAAGATGGTCGCGGAATCCCACGGGCCTTCGGGAGAGGGCAAGATCGGATATGCCTGGGGAGTCCTGGCGGCCATCCTCTACGTACTATCACCCCCGCTGTGGCTGGGCCTGGGCCTGGAGGCTAACCCGGCGCTGGCCCTGGTACTTTGGGCCTTTTACGTGGCACGCGGCGGGTATATGGAATTGGGAGGGGCAGCTATAGGGCTGGCCTCGCTCCTCAGACCGGAATCGGCATTGGCCGTGCTGCCGATCCTGGCGACAACGTGGCCTGCACGCGAGGTCCGAAGGCACCTGGCACGCACGCTCGGACTGGCACTCGTGCCGCCGGCAATATTCGCGGTCTGGACGTGGGTAACTTACGGCGTCCCCCTCTCGCACACGCTCCTGGCCAGGACGGCCCAGGCCGCCCTGGGCACCCAACCGGGGATCGCCGGTGGCCTCGTCGAGATGATCACAAGCATCGGGCGGCAGGCCCCGACTTATTGGATCGCGCTCCCGGCAGCGGTGGCCGGCTTGCTGGCCGGATGGAGGCAAAGGCCGTGGGTGATCTGGGTGACCGCATGGGCACTTTTGCATGTGGCAGCATATTGGCTGCTGGGCTTCCCCGCCATGCCCTGGTACTACGCACCTCTCGGCCCGGCCATAGCCGCGCTCTCGGCCTTCGGACTGGGATGGCTCTATAAATGGCTGCGCCACGGTAAGGCCGCCAAGCCACTGATCGCCGCCGGGGTGATACTTGGGCTTTCGCCACTGGGAACGCTCTGGGCCTTCGGGGCGGCCCTGCACGGATGGGCGGATGCCGGCGGCGGGATCGCGTTGCCGCAAACCGATGGGCCACTCCGATACGAGATCGGGAGATGGCTGGACGTGCATACACCACTCGGCGCGACCATCGGGGTGATGGGCGCGGGCAGGATCGGATTCTACAGCGAGAGACGGATCATCGACGGCGACGGGTTGCTGCAACCCACCCTGACCGCAACCCTGGCCCGCAGGGACGTATACACCTGGATTCCGGCATATATGCCGGAATATCTGGTGCTGCCGGCCCCAGGCGGGGAAGGGCCATTCGTGCACGGGCTGTCGTTGGCCGAAGATGCCTGGTTCGCCGGCGCCTACCGACCGGTCACGGCCTTCACCGACCCACGATATAACGGCGGCCCACTGGTGATCTACGAGCGGGCAGTCACGCCCGGCGAATGGGTGAGAATGGAAGTTAACGGGGATATGGGGGAAAATCTGCGCCTGATGGAAGCCGCTACAGACGGGTTTGATCTGGCCGATGAACAGCCTGTGAGGGTGTGGCTGAGCTGGTCGCTTGCAGAACGCCCGACATCGGAGATCGCGGTCGAGGTGAGCATCGTGGATCGGATCGGGCGCCCTGTGGGGACAGGCACCCGGATGATCGATACCTCAGCATGGCATCCCGGCGAGTTCTTCACCTGCCATACCCTGGTGACCAGACAGGGGCTGGTTCCGGGCGCGTATGCCCTGAGAGTATCGGTCTCGGACGCATGGGGAGCGATCATGGGGACGTCAACCGTGGGCAGACTGCGGGTGCCGTTGAATATGCCCGCCGCTTTGCCGGGCGATGCCCAGGTTTCGACCGCCGTCTTCCTCACTCCGGACGGTAATATCAGGTTGCGCGGCTATCGCGTTCTGCCACGTGATCGCACTCTTTTCGTAGACTTATTCTGGCAGGCAGGCGATCCGCCCGGCGGGGATTATACCGTGGTGATCCGGTTGATGGACGAGGATGGCACGGTCTGGGCCGAGGTAGAGGGGCGACCAAGACAGGACTCGTACCCGACGGACATCTGGAGCGCCGGCGAGTTCGTGCCGGATGGCTACACGCTCGAGATCCCCGGCGATGTACCGGTCGGCACCCACACGCTGGCGGTGAGCTGGCGGCCAACCGACGGCGATGAGCTGCTGCCCGTGGCCTATCGAGAGACCGATTTTGTGGCGTTGGCGAGGATAGTTACCGAGCCGGACGGCGGCCTGCAGATATGGCCTGCAGATTAGGCCGAGAACGCTCTTCTGAGCTTCTAACATTACCTACACGCAATTCTGAGTTTATTTTCCATTCGGTGTGCTATAATGCTTATAGAGGCTAAAAGCCAATACGTGTGCACGGAGCGCGATGGTGTTCAGGAGACGGGTGAGAACCGAACAACCCCCTACCAACGAGCAACCAGGACTCGCTAAAAGGGTCGCATATGTGATATTGGTACGGTTTCTGCCTGTTTGGGTGCTGTTGCTTTTCGCCGCATGGGTCCTGGCCCCCAGCCTGACGCTGATTCTGAGGGCATGGCTATTCCAATACCCATATCTCGACGGGCGCTACCCGGCAAACGGTGAGGTGGAGATCGCGCCGCTTTTCACCCCACAGGTTCACTACTGGACAGAGGAAATACTCAGGTGGGGGAGCGAATATGAGATAAACCCCAACCTGATCGCCACGATAATCCAGATAGAATCGTGCGGCAACCCAAATGTCACGTCCCCGGCAGGGGCACAAGGCCTCCTGCAGGTGATGCCCTATCACTTCGAGGCGGGCGAGGATATGCTGGAGCCGGATAGTAATGCCTCGCGCGGACTGGGCGTGCTCAAGGAATGCCTGGAACGAACAAATTACCGCGCCGATGCGGCAATGGCCTGCTATAACGGCGGGCCTGGGGTACTGGATATGGCCCAATCGGACTGGCCAGCCGAAACCCGCAGTTACGTCACGTGGGGACGGGGGATTTATGCCGATGCCCTTGCCGGTCGCTCCGAAAGCCCCACCCTGAATGCGTGGCTGGAAGCCGGCGGTGAGCACCTCTGCACGATCGCATCCATGACACTCGGCCTGGCCCAGACTTTATCATCACCGATGGAGTGACGGGCCGGGGAAATTTTTTGACTCCACCGCGCTCCCCCGATACAATACCGGTGTGGAAAGGCCCCATTCGTCTAGCGGCCTAGGACGCTGCCCTCCCAAGGCAGCAACGG
>JALXEW010000318.1 GCA_027069285.1 Ardenticatenia bacterium
ATCCGGATGATCTGGGCTGCACCATCGGGCCGATGGAGCCTTTCGCCGGGCAATGGCGTAATAATCCGGCGGTGCTGCAACGGATGCTTTGCCCCCGTGACGCGGGCATGAGGATCACGATGGTGTACCAACCGTTCCAGCACGGTTATATGTTCTGGCTGGAATCGCGCGAAATTTACGTCCTGGGCGGGTTGAGATTGCTGGCCGGGGAGCAGGTGGATACTTACTGGCGACTTGTGGACGTCTGGCAGGACGGTATGCCGGAAAGCGATCCGGCCTTCCAACCCCCGCCCGGTTTATTGCAACCTATCAGGGGATTCGGGTTCGCATGGCGCACGAATGATTTCGTCCGAGAGGCAGTCGGCTGGGCATTGGTGCCGGAGCAGATGTATCAGGCAGCATGGCAAAATTTCGAGGGCGGATGGATGATCAGTGGGCCGGAGGATACGCTGGTCTTCGTGATGGTGCCGCTGGACGCCAATACCGGTGAGCACCTGGGCGCTTTGCCCCGCTATTAGCCTTGCGGAGTCAGCGGGTAGGTACCGTCCCAGGGCCTGGAATCCTCCCAGATGTCCTCGAACTGGCCACGGAAAAAGTCGAACCACTTCCGGTCGCCCACCTGATCCAATATGAAGTGGAGCCGCTCATCGGTGCCCATTTTGTAAACGTGCATCTCGACCGTCATCCTGCCGGTATCCAGTCCGGGATCGACCATCACCAAGCTGAACGGGAGGTAAACCCGCGATAGCCTCACCTCACAGCGACCCGGAGCCTCGTGTTTGAGCAGGGTGCTGAGGTTCGCCAGTACCGAGTTGATGTCCTGGGCAGTTGTGGGCGCCGGGAGCATGGCATCCCAAGTTTCCAGCGCCTGACTTGTCGGGTCAAGTAGCAGAAAACGCATGTTACACCCCGCGTCCAGCTTCCGGCGGTAGAATGTGATGTTTGGGTTGACCAGCGAGATCAGGGAGATGCCGGCTGCGGCGATCTCCCTGGCACCTGCGGCCATATCCTGGATGCGCACGATCTGATCACGTCCGCGCAGCATCTCCCGCTTTGGGATGCTTAATACGGCCTCGTGGATGCGTTCCAGGATGCTGGTGCGCTCGACTAATGCATCGGCGGCCAGAAGGCCCAGGATGGTGATGATCACGTCCTCCGCCACGGTCAGCTCGATCAGATCAAGCACGTCCGCGATCCCGGCGGCCAAAGCGGTCGCGACCGTGCCCAATGGGACAATCCGCTCGAATTTGAGCCATTTTTTCAACTGAGGACTCATCTTACCGGCCTGCCTCCAGGGGATACGTATGGGTTACCGGCCACGTAGAATCGCCAATCGATGGACTTCCACGGCTCGCGGACGTGATTGAGACCGATACGCGGGCCGCGCATCACGAATACGTCCGGGATCGGCTCATCTTCTTCGACGAAGAGCACGGCGGATTCGGCGCAAAGGTCTGCGGCATTTAGCGATTTATCAATGTCCAGGGCTTTGGCCAGCTTGGCCGGGCCGGACGTCCACTGGTAACGGGGGCGACCGGCACGACGTTCCGCGATCAGGTCCAGGCCCTCCACCGGCTCCAATGCGCGGATCAGCACCGCGCCGGGCACCCCGTCTGTTTCGGTGACTATGTTGAACATCCAGTGAACCCCGTAGGTAAAGTAGACGTATGCGTGACCCGGCGGGCCGAACATGGGCGCATTGCGGGCCGTGAGTCCGACGTGAGCATGGCAGCCCTCGTCCTCCAGTCCCTTGTAAGCCTCGGTCTCGACGATCCGCCCGGCAACCCGCCGGCCATCCAACAGGCGGACAAGCCGCATCCCCAGCAGCTCCCGCGCCACGATCAGGGTATCCCGTGCGAAGAATTCACGTGTGAGCCGCGTCATACAGGAGATTGTAACGGTATGGCACCCGGTTCGTCAACACGCCGAACCTGCAAAGTCGATAACATGCCCTCTGAGGGAAGCTATCAGGCACGGGGGATAAGGCAAATGCGACATGGGGATCGGGCGCCGAAGCCCGGTCACGGCATCCCAAAGGGGGCAAACGGGGCCATTGATCACCGTATAGTGGTGCCGCACATCATTGATTCGGGCTTTTTCGCCGTGTTAAAATGCTTCAGAAGAGCGAGCGCAATCCCTGTGAGGAGTCCTGTCCATGTTCGAGTCTCTGGAACAGGCTCAGGCTTACATCCGCGAACACGGCATAACCGCCATAGACCTGAAATTCTGCGATCTGTGGGGCAGGTGGCGACACGTCACGCTGCCGGCAAGTAGATTCGGCGCAGAGATATTGGAGGAAGGAATCGGATTCGACGGCTCCAGCGTGGGCCTCAAATCGGTCAAGGCGGCAGATATGGTGCTGATGCCGGATTTCGGCACCGCCTTCGTAGACCCTTTTTGGGAGGAGCCTACGATCTCGTTCATATGCCATATCCTGGAAGCCGACACCCGTCAGCCGTTCCATCGCGACCCACGGGTGGTGGCCGCCCGCGCCGAGGAATATCTCCGTGCCACAGATATAGGCGATGAGACGCGCTGGGGGCCTGAGTTTGAGTTCTATATCTTCGACAAGGTGGTGATAGATAACGGCCCCGACCGGGCAATATACCGGGTTTACTCGTCGGAGGCCGACTGGGATAGCGCTGAGGGGGGCCACGGCCACTATATCCCCTCACGCGGCGGCTACCATGCGATCCCACCGATGGATAGATTGGCAAACCTCCGCGCCGAGATGACGCGCGTCCTTGAGCAGATCGGCGTTGAGGTCAGATTCCATCACCATGAGGTGGGCGGCCCCGGCCAGAGTGAGATCGAGACTTCGATGACGGCCACAACTGTCCGCACGGGCTGTCTCTTATACACATCTGACGC
>JALXEW010000319.1 GCA_027069285.1 Ardenticatenia bacterium
TACCTCAACCCCGGCGCCAACGCCGACATCCCACCCCACAAGCACCCCGTCCCCAAGTCCAACACCAAGCCCAACCCCGCGCCTGACGGTCGCGCGTGCCACAGAAACTCAAACGCCGACTCCGAGCGCATCCCCGACCGAAACCATAAATCCAACGGCAGCCCGGCAGGAAGGCGTGAGCGCCACCCAGACGCCGACCGCTCGTGGCCGTGGACAGTCACAAACACCGGCACCCGCATTCGGCAGGCCCACTTCATCGCCGCCGGCAAACAGGCGAATCACCCTGCCCGCGCCGGCCCAAACCGCAGTCCATCGCAGGGGCAGGCCATAGCGTCGGCGGCTATTCGACAAACACCTCCACGTGCTCCCCTTCCTCCTCGTCAACCACGTCAACGATGAGGCCCTCGGCGCCGCCCTGGACGGCCCTCATGATCTCATTCAAATCCACCTCGCCCATCTCCGGCGCGAACTTGGCACCCATCTTAATGCCAACGTTAAGCAGCCCCATCGGTATCTTGACGTTGACTTTGGTGCGCCCGGATGCCAGATCGGTCACCTTCACGCGAAACCACCTGGCCCTGCGACCCGAACCGGATTTGGCCTCAGATTCGCCGCCTTTGCCGCTCTTCAGCGCCTCCAGGAGCTTGGCACCCTCTTCGGCGGTGATCTTTCCCTCGGCCACCATATTCAATATCTGCATACGTTCTTCTGCCGTGCTCATATCCTCCTCTCCTAAGCATCCCAACGCATGTATACCAGCTCGCGGCGCAGCCTGAAACCCGCCGCCCTGAAAGCCGCCTCGGCGGCCTCGTCTTCCGCCGGATGCTCGGCCACCAATACCCTGCCGGCCCCGACGTACCTCTCGGTCACGAATCGGATCAACTCGGCCTCCGGCCCACCACGGTGATCGGGGTGAACGAGCAACACCACCTCGTCAGACCGCATATCCAGGCGCCGTCGCAACGTCACCGCTCCGATCAAACGGCCACCTTCCCAGATCGCCCATCGCCTTTCCATCCGCAGGCACATCAGGCCCCACAGCTCAGACCAGATTGACCTGCGGAAGTACCTGGCCGAAACCGGCCTAAGCCACCCCATCCCGTTCGGACGGGCAATCCGGGCCAGCTCATACTCCGCCCGCCAATCGCCACGCCTCAGGGGCAATATCCGGAAACGCCCGCCGGCCCCCAACGTCTCGCGGGGGACTCTCAGGCCGGACGGACGGTACCAGAACAGCCATGCTCCATTCTCCCGGAAGCCCAACGAGCGATATAGCCCCAAAGCCGCCTCGTTATCACGCCTGACCTGCAATGCGGCCCATCCGCCACGGTGGGCCACATAGTCCATTGCGGCCCCCATCAGTTGCCGCGCGATCCCACGCCGCCTGTAATCCGGGTGCACGGCGACGTTGGCGATCACCCAGCCCACCCCGGCCTCCGGCGGCGCATCGGCGCGGAATACGGAAACGTTGCCGACCACATGGCCGTTTTCCCGCCAGACGTACCCCACTGCCAGGCCCATACTTCCCGGCCCCCCAAGAAGCTCCAGCAACGGGCCAATCCTGGACATGGCCCTCATCTCACCGACCACGCCCCGCAGGTCCGGATCGCCGGAATCGGCAAAGCAAAGCTCGATCAGATCGGCCAACTCCGCCAGGTCACGGCCCAGATTAATCGGCTGAAGCCCATCGTGGAACCGGCGGCGGATCAGCCAGGCAGCGCTCATACCGGTACCCCCGTCACTCCTCCAGGGCGCTGAGGAGCTTCTCGGCCTCTTCGACGGTGATCTGCTTATTTTCCAGCATCCGCAGGATGACCAGACGCTCGTCCTCGGTAACCGGCTCATCGGCAGGTTCGGATGGCTCCGACGCCCGCCAGCTAACCTGCCAGCCGCCGTGCTCATCAGTCCACCCGCCCGGGCGCGTCCACCTGGAATAACGGCGTCGCCGGCCCGCGCCACCCCACTGTAGCAACCTGACCTCGCCGTTCACATCCAACTTCACTGTTGCGTCCCCGCGCCCAAACGTGATGAGCAACCTATCATCCCTCTCCTCACGGGAGGCAGGCTCCGCATCCAGGGATAGCTCGACGTTAACGGGAAGCGAGAAGCGAACACTCGCATTCGGCGGCACCCTGCACACCAGGTCTCCGCCCACTCCGAACTCATATGTCATCCCGGCCTGGAAATCGGTATCCAGTATCAAGTCGCCCGCCACCGAGCCGACCCTGCCGGCAGCCCCCAGCCTGCGGATATAGGCATCTCCCGCGATCTCCTCGACATCAAGCGGGCCGGCTATCTGGCGCAATGTCGCATCCCCGGCGATCTTGCCGACGCTCAGCGCCCCGCTCATCCGTCTGACCCTGAGGTCTCCGCTAACGGATTCCACGGTGACGGCGCCGCATTTCCGGATCGTGGCATCGCCATTGACGATGCCAACCGAACAACTACCGGCAACGCCGGCAAGCTCGAAGTCACCGCCGACCGTTCCGGCCACTATCTGTGAGTCTTCCGGCACCCGCAGCTTGCAATCGCCGGCGCAGGCTGGGATTGAAAGCTCGCCGTTGCTCAGCACGGGGGCCTCGGTAGCCCCGCCCATGTCCACGGCAGCCTGCCTCCGTCTCCACCCGCGAACTCGCAAATCGCCCGACACGTCGCCAACGGACACCTTTACATTTTCCATACCGGCCAGGTCGAACCTATCCGTCATTTTCAGCCCCCAGATCGTCACTCACCGGACTTGAGAAGCTCCAATGCCTCCTCTGCGGTGATCAGCCCTTCCGCCAGGTCGTCCAGGATACGCTGGCGCTCCTCTTCGGGTGGGATTCTCTCCTCGGTTCTCACCTCGTACCCCAGCGCACGGATGATTTCCCTGAGGCGGTTGCGGACCGTCGGGTACGATATATTAAGCTCCTTTTCGACGTACTTGAGCTTCCCCTCACAACGCAGGAAGACCTCCACGAATTCCAGTTGCTGAGGTGTCAGGCGCCAGAGGCGCCCCAACGAGAACTCACCTTCGATGGCGGTGCCGCATTGCCCGCATTCGAGGCGGGTTACGTGCAGCTGCTCACCGCAGACAGGGCATCTCCCGACGAGAGGATACATCACCGGCCTCCACATGTTCAATTAGGAGATTAAGATTCTATACCTATAAGCCTGGTTCATTTAATGTATTGTATCATCGGGTCAAAATAATGTCAAGCAATAGGGGGAAATCCACACACCAGAGGCTAACTGCGTGGAAGGCCCTGATGTCCGGCCATAGCACATGCGCCGACACCCCATGTCATGGGCCGCCTATGCCCACACCCGACCAATCCACACCTTCACGGCGCAGGCGTAGGGGCAACCTCGGCAGGAGTGGGAGTAGCCTCCTGAGCCTGCATCGCGAAGTACGCCTCCAGCACCTCGCGTACCACAGGCAAAGCCACTACCGAACCCTCGCCGCCGTTGTAGAGGAACGCCAACACGATGATCTCCGGGTTATCGTAAGGCGCATAGGCCACAAACCATGCGTGCGAGGGCCAGTTCCCAGGCACGCAAAGGCCCAGAGGACGCGCTATGTCGTCGCAATACTCCGCCGTCCCGGTCTTGCCGGCCACGGCCACATACGGCAGATTGGCACGGCGTCCGGTCCCGCTCAACACCACCTCACGCATACCCCGCTGGACAAATTGCAGATGCTCACGCGATACAAACGCCGGAACATATCCCGGATCGTACAAGTCCAGACTGCAAATCCCCATATCGAAAAGCGCCGGATCCCATATGTTGACCGTGTAATCAACCCACTCCTCAATATCGGGATCGGGGTTAGCGTCGTAGCGCGGGTGGTAATTCTCAGGATCGCATCGATCGGGATCGTAGCTCTCACTGGCCGGATCGCAGACACAGAATATGCTATCCGGCCCGTTTATGATCACATCCTCGGTCGGCAGCAGAACCGGAAGGCTACCGTCATCCGGGAACACGATGGTGCGGATCAGTTGCCGCTCGAACCCACGAACCACGTTACCCTCGGCATCCAGGTAGCTATGGACTATGGTGGGGCGGTAAAGATTGCCGCCGTTGGCGATGGCCGCAACCGCATTGATGAGCTGGATCGGGGTCACGTTGACGTAGCCCTGGCCGATGGAGGCATTGTACGTATCGCCGGTTGACCAGTTCTCCCCGTGGGTTCGGCGCTTCCAGTCCGGATCGGGCATACGACCGGCGATCTCGCCCGGTAGCTCAACCCCGGTATACATGCCGATGCCGAACGCGGTGGCGTAGCGGAACATGTTATATATGCCCAATCCACCCGGCGCCAACAGCTCCGGCGGCACATCGTCATTACCACCGCCGATCTGGTAAAAGTAAATATCACAGCTTTCGGCGATCCCGCGCAGCATGTCAACGTCCCCGTGGCCGCTCTTGAGCCAGCAGACGAACGTCTGGGCGCGTGCCGGGTCATTAGGCGCGTACCGGTTCTCAAGTACAAGCGACCCTTCGCACCGCAATTGCGTTGCCGGGTCGATCACGTGCTCCTCGAGCGCGCCCGATGCCACGATCAACTTCCAGACCGAGCCTGGCGGATATAACGCGCTAATGGCGTGATTGACAAGCGGCAACAACGGGTCCTCGGCCAGCGACAGGTAGTACTGGTAATCCACGAACCTGGCGAACCGGCTGTTATCATACGTTGGCCATGAGACCATCGCCAACACCTCGCCGGTCTGCGGGTTCATGGCGATGACAACGCCGGATTGGGTGACCACGCGCCCGGCATCGGCATTCACTATCTGAATCCGGCGGGCTATGGCATCCTGCGCCACACGCTGAAGGTCAACGTCTATAGTTAGCTGGACGTTGGTACCCGGGATCGGATCGGTCTGCTCGATAGTGCGCAATTGCAATCCGGCGACGTCCACCTCCACCACACGCTCGCCCTTACGTCCGGCAAGCTCATCCTCAAGGTAATACTCCACGCCGGCGTAGCCGATCCGGTCATAGGCGGCATCGTAGCCCTGCGCCTCGAGGGCCTCGACCTGCTCCGCCGGGATCGGGCCGAGGTAGCCGACGATCTGGGCGGTCAGTGCGCCGGTCGGGTACTCGCGAACCGGCCTGACCTCAACGTCCACGCCGGGCATATCCAGTCGCTCCTCGAGCACGCGCATCGCCACCTCCGGATCGACGTCGCGTGCGACCACGACCGGACGATATGGAGCGATGCCCTGCCCCTCGCGCACCATCTCCAGGAGCGTACGCTCCCCGTACCTGCCGACCGATTCGGCAGCCTCCGGGCTGACCGGCACGTCGATCAGTGCCGAGAGGTGCGCCAACACCTCCAGCTCCTCCTCCTCGGTATCCGGCAGATATGCCGGGATCACGATCACGTTATAGGCCGGGACGTTGAGTGCCAACGGCTCGCCATCACGGTCGTAAATCACCCCGCGCGGAGCCGGGATCGGCACGGCTTGGATGCTGTTTTCACGTGCCAGGCGGGTATACCGCTCACCTTCCATGAATTGCAACTCCGCCACACGCAACAGGAGCGCCGCAAACGTGAATATGATCACCATCTGAAATACCGTAAGCCGCGTCCCCTGGAACGGATGTATCCTCTGCCAGCTCATGCCAACCCCTCAAAACCAGCTTCCATTTTGCAACCGCGCCCGGCTCAGGGGGCCGAAACTTCTATCGGCTCGCCCACACGCAAGTCACGATATGCCGGGCCGAACGCCTCCCGAAACGTGTTCAGCGTCCAATCGCAGCTATCATGCGGAGAGACGGAGATCAGCCCGATCTTACGGCCTTGCAGCAACTCTATAGCCTCCAGCACATCCCTCTCGGTGATCGGCTGCCAGGGCGGGCGTCCGGTGCCGAATAACTTCTGTGCCTGGATAGGCCCGATCATCTCCCTGGAGGCAGCCACGGGATAGTGCAGCCCGCCCACCAGGCCGTAAATCGGCGCCGGGAGCACCGCCTCGGCGCGGGCGATTATCCGCTCGATGCCTGGGTGGCCGCAGCCGATGATCAGCACCGCGCCGCGTCCCCGGACGTTAACCGCTATGGCCTGCTCCAGGGTATAGCCGAAGAAGAAAAGCTGACGCGGGATCGTGCCCAACGTGGCAACTCCAGGCGCGATCACCTGCGGGGGGCCGACCACGCGCACATCGAACTGCGGAGCGATCAGCGGAACCGGGACATAGGCCGGGATGTCACCTAACTCCACAGGCCTGGCCGAAAGCGAAAACGTGTGATTCACTTGGTTTTCCATCCCCCCCATATGGTCACCGTGCGCATGGGAGATGACTATGGCATCTATCTCGTCCAGCCCGACCCCCAGGGCTTCCATGTTACGCAACAAGGGAGACGGGTGTTCACCGCGCACGTTATAGCCCACATCGAACAGGATCGTGGTATCCCCGGCCCGCACCAGGTACGATACGCCCGGCTCGGTTGCCAGGTCCGGTCGCGCGGCATAGAAGTCTATCAGGGGCAGGATGGTAAGCTTATCCACCTCGCCCAGGTTCGTCAGAGGCGCGTAGTTCGATGCCTCCCAGGCTTTATCGGCACGACGACGGCCCAGATAGTATCTGGAGATCATGGCGGCCACCAAAGTCACCGTCGCCCCGCCGATGCCCGCCAGGATCAAACGCAACGTCTTCATAATATGCCCCTCCGTTCACAGACCCCACATGCTACACGGGCATACGGCGCCCGTACTGCTTGATCATCCTATACGGGTACATATCCGGCGGGGCGCTGACCCGGTTCAGCCTGTCCAGCTCATCCCCGGTCAGATCCCAGCCGACCGAACCCAAGTTATCCTCAAGCTGCTCCTCGGTGCGGGCGCCGATGACTATGGAAACCACCCCCGGTTGCGCACGAAGCCAGGCCAACGCCACCTGTGCATAGGTCTTGCCGCGCTCTTCGGCTATTTCGCCCACGGCATCTATTATCTGCCAGTTACGCTCGACCGCCCGGCGGCGCCATGAACTTTCGGATTCGTCGCCCAGGTAGGCCAGCCTCCCGGAAGTCGGCCTCTCGCCACGACGGTACTTGCCGGAAAGGAATCCGCCCCCAAGCGGAGACCAGGGCACCAACCCAACGCCCTGATCCAGCGCCAACGGGGTGAATTCGTATTCTATATCGCGCACCACCAGGCTGTATTGCATCTGCGCGGCCACGAATCGCACCCACCCGTGTGCGTCGCTTATTGCCAGGCTTTTCATTATCTGCCAGGCGTGGAAGTTCGAGACCCCGATATAGCGCACCTTACCAGCGGTGACCAGATCGTCGAAAGCCCGCAGCATCTCCTCGATCGGGGTAACCTCATCCCAGCAATGGGCGTAATAAAGGTCAATGTAATCGGTCTGGAGCCGTCGGAGGCTATTTTCCACCTCGCGCATTATGTGCACACGCGAAAGGCCTATATCGTTAGGCCCAGGCCCCTTGCGAAAGTGCACTTTGGTCGCCAGGAATATCTTATCTCGCCTGCCCTTCATGGCCTTGCCGACGATCTCCTCGGATCGACCGTCGGCGTAGACGTTAGCGGTATCTATGTGGTTGCCGCCGGCATCCAGGAATCTATCTATCATGCGCAGGGCCGTGGCCTCATCTGTAGCCCTGGGGCTGGATTCGCCGAAGATCATGGTGCCCAGGGCAAGCTCGGAGACCAGAACGCCGGATCTACCCAATTTTCGGTATTTCATCGCAGTTCACCCCTTCACGGATGGTGCTCACAGGCTACGGCGCAATGGTAACCCGCCCCACCGGGAATCACAAACGGATGCCCAATGCCCATCTCGCCGGAGGGCCGCCAGCCTTACAAGGTGGACTTCCACCGGAACAGCCCGGCTTATCATGTGTTATAATCCCGGCACTGCGGCATATGCCTGGGAGCGTGATCGATGAGGAATCTACCGGCTTTCGTATCCGGCATCATGGTCGGCGCCGTTTTGGGCCTGAGCATGACGCCGTTACTATTCCCGGACTACGGGAAGGGTTTCAAACGCCGCCTCAAGGCGTACTGGGATGAGCTGCTGGACGAGGCACGCCAGGCAGCGGAGGCCAAAATGGCCGAGTTGGAGGCGGAATACGAGGAATTGACAGGCCTCCGGGCCTAGTCCCACGACTCACCAAGCGCGGCCAGGGCCTCATCGGTGCCGATTCTCCTGAGCGCGGCTGCTGCAGTGCGCCTGACTATCGGGTTAGGGTCTTTCAGCACCTCTATGAGCGGGCGGACTGCCCATGTAGCCCGTAGCTGCCCCAAGATGGCTGCCGCGTTCCGCCTGACCTGCCACTCATCTTTGCGGAGCGCCGCCAAGAGCGTCACCACCCCGGGGGCGCTGTTGAGTTTGATCAGGGCCTCGGCAGCGGCCAGTTTCTCCAAGTCCCCGGAGCCTGGGTCCCGGAAGAGCATGATCAACGGCTCAACGGCTATGGGATCGCCAAGCTCGCCCAGCGCCACCGCGCCGGCTATAACTTCACGGGGGTCATCGCTTTCCAGCATGGCGATCAGGGTATGGATTTCCCGCCTCCGAACCGCCCATTCCGCTTTAGAATCCCGATCCAGGGCCGCCTTAGCCGCCGCCATGTTGGCATAGGCCTGCCAGTTAGGTTCGCGGCCCATCGCCTCTTCCAGCGCGGGGATCGCCCGTTTATCGCCCACCTCTTTGAGGGCAGAGGCCGCCCGCTTACGGACGTCTGGATCGGGATGTGAGAGGGCCTCGATCAGCCCGTCAACATCGCGCGCCGATTGGAGCGCCCATATATCCGGTTTTGGCTCGGTCACCGCCGGCTCTTTCTAACGAATGTCGAAGCAGACTCGGATCGCACAGGGTTCAAGTGGCACGCCGTTAAGCTGATCCACCACCACGAGCCGTATCCAGTATACCCCACTCCCGATGGGACGGGGATCGATCTCGCCCAAAAGCCCGTTTTCCACCGGCTCGTAGTACTCCCTGATCGTAATATAATCAGGCCGACCGTCAACCCTATACTCCAGCTTATAGCGCCCGAAATTCTCTATATTGGCGGTGCCGAAGACCTGGAACGGGCCACTGAGCACCTGACCGGGCCTGGGCGAGGTGATCATGACCTGGGGATTTCGGCATTGGGGACTGGCTGGGCATGAGCCGCCGGTCGAGGGCCATATCCACGGCTGTACAGGTGGCTCGGTTGGGAGCGCGTAGGGAACGTATATGCGCTGCCCGGCGTAGATGGTATCGCCGCTCAGGCAGTTGGCCAGGCGTAATTCGGCCACACTCACGCCATATCGCAACCCGATCCTGAAGAGATTCTCTCCCGGCTGCACGGTATATGTGACCCATCCGGGCGGAGGCCCGCAGGTGGTCGGCTCAAGCGTCGGCGTGACCGTCGGGGTCGGCGTTGAGGTGGCCGTGGGGGTATACGTGGGAGTATACGTCGGGGTATGCGTGGGCGTGCGCGTGGGGGTGGCCGTCGGCGTGTCGGTCGGGATGCCGGTTGGCCTCAATGTGAGGCTCGCCACCGGCATCGGCGACGGCCTAACGGTAGG
>JALXEW010000320.1 GCA_027069285.1 Ardenticatenia bacterium
TGCATCACCCGTGGGGCTGGTGGTAGGGGGCGTCCCGGTCGGAGGCCCGCTAAAGAAGCTGGCGACCGATGGGTTGATGGTAATCGGCGACGCCGCCCACCAGGCCGATCCGATGACCGGCGGCGGGATCGGGTACGGCATGGAGGCAGGGAAGCTGGCCGCCGAATGCGCAGTCGAAGCCATCCGCCGGGGTGATACCTCGCGCCGCTCGCTCAAAGCTTACGAAAGGCAGTGGCTCAAGGCCAACGCCGGATTCCACAAGCGCTCCTACCGGGCACGAGAGCTATTCCGGGCGCTTTCCGATGATACCCTTAACTCACTGATGGAGATCGCGGTCGAGAACCCGGTGGAAAAGGTGGGGCTGCGGGGGATGGTGATGGCCGTATTCAAAAATCACCCCCGCCTGCTGCTGGAGGCAAGCGCCGCACTCTTCGGCGAGGGGATCACGTTGACATAGCCGGCACGCTGTGGTATGCTTTATCAACAAGTCAATAATCAACGACTGCGATGGAGAGGAGTAGGCGGTCAAGCGCTCGATAGAGAAGGGAGGCCGCAGGCTGGAAGCCCCCGCGACCGCCACCGCCGAAGGTCGCTCCGGAGTCGAACGGTCGAAAGCCCTGCCGAGTAGGCCGTTCCGGGAACGCCCGTTATAGCGTCAGAGTGCTCCGACGGCATCATTCGTGCCGCCGGGGAACCAGGGTGGTACCACGGGAGAGTGCCTCTCTCGTCCTTGGGGCGAGGGAGGTTTTTTTGTTGCAGAAGGAGCGCGGTTCGTAAAAATTCACGGAGGGGTGGAGCTATGAGCAGACGTAAAAATATGCCCAGGCTTTTCGACTTCGCAGAGGCGGAGAAAAGACTGTACGAATTCTGGGAATCTCGCGGATATTTCAAGCCGGAGGCAGCCGGACCTGATGCAAAGCCATTCGTCATCGCCATCCCGCCGCCAAACATAACCGGCGAGTTGCACCAGGGCCACGCCCTGTTCGTAACGATGGAAGACCTGATGATCCGCTACGAGCGGATGCGTGGCCGTGCCGCATTATGGATTCCGGGCACCGACCACGCTTCGATCGCCACACACCTGCAAATCGAAAAGCAGCTGGAGGCCGAGGGCCTGACCCGTTGGGATGTGGGGCGCGAGGAGTTCCTGCGACGGGCCTGGGCCTGGAAGGAAAAATACGGCAACCGCATAATAGAGCAATTGCGCAGCCTGGGTGCCTCATGCGATTGGGATAGGCTCTGCTTCACTATGGACGAGGCACGCAACCGAGCGGTGCGTGAGGCCTTCGTCCGCCTGTGGGAGCAGGGACTGATCTATCGCGGCAAACGTCTGATCAACTGGGCGCCCAAGCTCCAGACCGCCGTCAGCGACCTCGAAGTAGAACACTCCGAGGAGGAAGGCACTCTGTACTACTTCTACTACCCGGTCGACGGCGAGGAGAAGGGCATACCCGTAGCAACCACCCGACCTGAAACCATCCTGGGCGATACCGCCGTCGCGGTTCACCCGGATGACGAGCGCTATAAGCACCTGGTCGGCAAGACGGCCCGCGTGCCGATCCTGAACCGACCGATCCCGATCATCGCCGATGAGTACGTGGATCGCGAATTCGGCACCGGCGCACTCAAGGTCACCCCGGCCCATGACCCTAATGACTACGACATCGCCAGACGTCACAACCTGGAGCTGATCAACGTCTTGAACCTGGACGCCACTATGAACGAGAACGCCGGGCCTTATGCCGGCCTGGATCGGTACGAGTGCCGCGAGAAACTCTGGGCGGATATGGCCGAGGCAGGCCTGACAATCAAGACCGAGCCGTATCGGCACAAAGTGCCACGGAGTCAGCGCGGCGGCGAGATGATCGAGCCGATGCTGAGCACCCAGTGGTTCGTCAAGATCAAGCCACTGGCCGAAAAGGCACTCGCAGCCGTCCGCGAGGGACGTATCAAGATAGTGCCAAGACGGTTCGAGAAGATATACTTCCAGTGGCTGGAAAATATCGAGGATTGGTGCATCAGCCGCCAGCTCTGGTGGGGGCACCGCATCCCGGCCTGGCATTGCGACGATTGCGGACATATCACCGTTGCCCGCCAGGACCCCGATAGGTGCGAGAAGTGCGGCAGCCCCAAAATCCACCAGGACGAGGACGTGCTGGATACCTGGTTCAGCAGCGCGTTGTGGCCCTTCAGTACCCTGGGCTGGCCCGATGAATCCACGCCGGATTACCAGCGCTACTATCCAACCGACGTGATGGAAACCGGTTATGACATCCTCTTCTTCTGGGTGGCCCGAATGATCATGACCGGCATTTGGTTCACCGGCAAGGAGCCGTTCCACACGGTCTACCTGCACGGGCTGGTGCGCGCGGGCAAGGAAAAGATGAGCAAAACTAAGGGCAATGTGAGCGATCCTCTCGATATTACGTCGCTATATGGCACCGACTCATTGCGATTCACCCTGGCAACCGTCAGCACCCCCGGCAACGATATGAATCTCTCAAACGAGAAGATCGAGGCGGCACGGAACTTCGGCAATAAGATATGGCAGATGGCACGGTTCATCACCGGGAATCTGGATGACGAGGAACCGCTCGGCCCGCCCCCACGCGACGGGCTTACGCTGCCAGACCGCTGGATAATGAGCCGCCTCAACCGCCTGATCGCCAACGTCCAGAGGCTCTTCGATAATTACCTGTACGGCGAGGCCGGTCGCCAGATACGCGATTTCCTGTGGGACGAGTTCGCCGACTGGTATATCGAGATCTCCAAGATCGCGCTCTACGGCGATGACGAGTCGGCCCGGCGCAGGACACGCCACGTGCTAACCCACGTGCTGGAGACGACGGTCAGGCTGCTGCACCCATTTATGCCCTTCATCACCGAGGAGATATGGCAATATCTGCCGCACGAGGGTGACGCGCTGATCATGGCCCGCTGGCCGGAAAGCGACCTCTCATGGCTCGACGAGCAGGCCGAGTCCGATATGGAAATGCTGATGGAGCTAATCCGTGGCATCCGCAACGTGCGGGCCGAGTACCGGGTGGAGCCAGGGTTGCGGATCGAGGCCATTATCACCGCCCCGGACGGTCGCACGGATGTGATCTACGAGCATCGCAGCCTCTTCGAACGTCTGGCAGGGGTGGACAAGCTGGACGTGGTGACCGGCCTGGATACCGCACCCGAATATGCAGCCACGATAGCGGTCGGCGATGTGAGCTGCTACGTCCCGCTATCCGATCTGATCGATCTGGATGCCGAACGCGAGCGCCTGAATAAGGAGCTTGCCGAGCTTGAGGCCCAGATCGCCCGCACGGAGAGGCTGCTTGCGAATCAGAATTTCGTGCAAAAGGCCAAGCCAGAAGTGGTCGAGCGCGAGCGGGCCAAATTGGAAGACTTGAGCGCCAGACGGCGAACTTTGCAGGAACGCCTGAGCGTGCTACAGAGAAGCTGAGATCACATCACACGGGCGGCCTTTATATCGGTTAACGCCTGGAGGGCGCCGAATCCCACGGCGCCCTCTGCGTTCCCAAAGGTATCTCCCATAATTTCGCGATAGCGTGCTGGCCTGCCCACGCCCACTTACATATAATTGGCCGGATTGAACCGACGGGCTTTTCTGACCTGGCTTCTGGCCGCCGAGGGATATGCTCACAACTTCCGGGCGAGAACGATTGCTATTGATACTCGGCGGTGGATTCATCGCGACCAATCACCTGGCACTGCTCACGGTACGCGATGAGCCTCTCACCGCCTTATGGCCGGTCGCGGTGTGGATCGCCTGCGCGTGGGCAGGGCATAAGGCCCTGTCACGGCGGCTGCCGAACCGTGACCCGCTGTTATTCCCGCTCGCCATGACGTTGGCCGGCTGGGGCGTGAACCTCATCTCTCGCCTGGAACCGGCTTTCGGGACACGACAGGCCATATGGCTGGCCGTCGGGACCGGCCTGCTCATAGCGGTCGGGTTCATGCCACGCGATATGCGCTGGCTCCGCAGGTACCGGTATACCTGGCTGATCGGCGGCCTGGCGCTGCTGAGCGTGACCCTGATCGCGGGGACAAATCCGTCCGGCGGCGGCCCCAGGCTATGGCTGCTGGTTCCGGGGGCGCAGGTGTTCGGCGGCGTCATGCCGGTTTACTTCCAACCTTCCGAGGTGCTCAAGCTGCTCTTTATAGCGTACCTGGCAAGCTACCTGGGCGAGTACGTCGGGATAGCCGACTCAGACCGGCAGGCTAAGGCTTGGCGGGTGCCAACCCCCGCGTTTTTAGGGCCTATGCTGATGGCGTGGGGGTTTTGCATGGTATTGCTCATCTGGCAACACGACCTGGGTTCGGCGACGGTGTTCTTCGCCGTGTTCCTGGCGATGCTTTACGTGGCAACCGGGAGATGGGGATATGTCGCAGGGGGGATGGCACTGCTGGTGATGGCCGGATTCGCCGGGTATTCGCTATTCGACGTGGTGCGGCTGCGCGTGGATATATGGCTGAATCCCTGGCCGGAATCGCAAGGGAGGGCGTTCCAGATCGTGCAGTCGCTGATGGCGTTGGCCGCCGGGGGGGTGATAGGCCAGGGGATCGGACAGGGTTCTCCGGGGTACATCCCGGTGGTGCATTCCGATTGCGTCCTGGCAGCGGTGGCGGAGGAATGGGGGATCGCCGGGGCACTGGGGACGGTGATCTTGCTGGCGGTTCTGACTCTGCGCGGGCTGCGGGCCGCAACGATCAACAGGTTGCCGTTTCGGGCGCTATTGGCGACCGGATTGAGCGTGGCATTGGGCACCCAGGCGCTGTTGATCATGGGCGGGATATTGCGGCTGGCGCCGCTGACCGGGATCACATTGCCTTTTGTGAGCTATGGCGGGAGTTCGCTTGTGAGTTCCTTTGCCATGATCGGGCTTCTCCTGGTGCTTTCCGATCAACGGGGTGCGGCGTTATGAGGAAAGCTCTCGACCGTGTGGCGATGACTCTCCTGGCGGGGTTCGTCGCCGTGGCGCTCGGAATAGGTTACTGGGGCGCGATCCGGGCACCAGCCCTGACGGCACGCGATGATAATCCCAGGCGGATCGAGTTCGAGCGGAGCATACTCCGGGGCCGGATCGTAGACCGGGACGGGGAGGTATTGGCCGCAACGGAGCCGGGTGCCGATGGGATGCTCCGCAGGTCATACCCCCACCCGGAAGCGGCAGGAGCCGTGGGATACTACAGCCTGCGGCACGGAGTGGGAGGGGTGGAGGCAGCTTTCGATTCGGTTCTGCGCGGCGATGAGTGGCTCGATTGGTCACAGGCGCTGACGAATCGGCTGCTTCACAGAAGTCAGGTGGGCGGGGATGTACGGCTGACGCTCGATCTGGAGCTGCAACGCCTGGCCGGGGAGTTGCTGGATGGCAGGATCGGGGCGGCGGTGATGGTCTCGGTGCCGGATGGCCAGGTGCTGGCAATGTTCTCCGCTCCATCATACGATCCGAATCGTCTGGAAGATGAGTGGGACGCTTTAAGCGACGCCCCGGACGCGCCGTTGCTGAATCGAGTGACCCAGGGCCAATATCAGCCCGGCGCCGCGTTGGAAAGCATTATACTGGGCGCCGCTTTGGAGTTATGGCCGGATGCGCTTGAGGAGGTATTTCCAGGCGGGAACACGCCGGTGAACGTCAATCATCTGACGATAGGATGTGTAGGCGATGCGCCGGATGAGATCACCGGTGCGGGGGCTTATGCATTGACATGTCCGGCGCCATTTGTGGAATTTTGTGAGCGGTTGGGGCCAAATGGGCTGGATTCGGCGCTGGAGCGGTTCGGGCTGTACTCGGCGCCACCTTTCGACCTGGGAACGGAGATGGGGACGCGCCCACCGGTGCCGGAGACGCCGGACGACTTGATCGCGGCCTGCCTGGGCCAGGGGGGGTTGGTGGTAAGCCCGTTGCAGATGGTAGAGCTGGCGGCAACCCTGGCAAACGGCGGGGAGGCCGTCCCATTGCATCTGGCCGAGGCGATCAGGAGGCCCGGAGGGGAATGGGAGTCTGTATCCACCGCTGTTCCCGGCGACAGGCCGATTACGTCCGAGGCGCTCGGACGACTACACGAAGCCATGCTGCTGGCAGTCGAATCCGGCACCGCATCACCGGCAGCCCGGCCTGGGATACGGATATTCGGGCACGCCGGGTTGGCCTGGACAGGGCCGGAGGAACGGGCACTGGCCTGGTTCCTGGGGTTCACCCCATCCGAGGATGGCGCTTTCGCCGTAGCGGTCGTCCTGGAAGGCGAGGATGATCCGGGCCAGGCAGCACGTGTAGGCGGGACGTTGCTGAACGCCCCATAGTTGCCCCAAAGCGCAAAATGCGCTACGGTTCGGTTGTATCGCCACACACCGATCATACTCAGGAGGCAGGCCGATGGGGAAACGAGTGGCTGCCGTGCGGGGCATCCTGCGCTTTGTGGAAGCCGGGGCGATCGGGCTGTTCTTTGTCCAGGCGGTGAGGTTGCTCTACGGCGGCATTTACTCACGGCTATCCGGCGCCGAGATCACCGCAAGGTTGATAGGGCCGGAACAACCCCTGCCGGATATTCCCGGCGTGATCACTTATCGCCAGGTGCAGGTGTTGCTGATCGCGGTCGGTGTGGCGGCTTTGCTCCCCCTATTCGGCCTCATCCTGCGTAGGTGGCCGTTTGCGCTGCCGCTTTCGGCGCTGATCGCTGCCATAGCCAGGATATATATGGGCGCCGACCAGTTCGAGAGGTTCTACGGGGCGGCCATCGTACTGGGTGCATCCGGCCTGTACCTGGCTTTGACGGCCCAGAGGCGCCCCGATCACTTCCCTGCGGCCTTGACGCTGGGTCTGGCGCTGGATCAGCTATTCCGGGCGATGGGAGATACGTGGGACGTGGCGCTGTTATGGCCGGACTTCCTGCCATATCAGGCGATAATATCGGTGGCGCTATTTCCGATCTCACTCCTGGCCTGGGGCGGCATCCGCAAATATGACGATGAGGCTCCTCAGGGGATGGTAACCGGATGGGGCGGCCTGGCACTGGGAGGATTGCTCTTTTTGGAGTTAACGGCGCTGGCATTCCCAAACGTGGCGGCCAGGTGGGCCGATGTGTCATATGAGCACGTCACCCCGTGGATCATGGCGGCGACTACGCTCCCCCTCATCCCGGCGGTACGCGAGCGGGCCAGGCGTTTCCTGGATATGTTCGATCCGGCCTGGAGGGGATGGGCCTGGTTCCTGCTGATGGCGCTAATGCTGGTCATCGGGCGAAGGTTCGGCGGGCCGGTGGCCGGGGCGGCTATGATCATCGCGCAACTGCTGGCCGTGTTGACGCTCTGGTGGACGGTAAGGCCCGCCGGGAATGTGAAATATAATCCGACCGGGTTCGCATTGGTGCTCGGCTGGGTCACGTTCCTGGCACTTTCGGGGGGGGACTTTTTCACGTTTGAGTACGCATATGCACCGCCGCCGCTAAACGGCTTCCGTGGGATGGGGTTGGCGCTTTCGCTTGGAGCGGCTTTGCTCGGCACGCTGCCGGCCATACTGAAGCCACGAGAGATACCCTGGCGCAACGGCCCCGCTCTGGAAACGCTGGCGACTCTGGCGCTGGTGACGGCATTGGCAATCGGCGCCGGTATGGCAGCCGTGCCGCTGCCGCCGGATCGCATCGAGAGTGCATCTCTCCTGCGATTCGGCACTTATAACATCCACGGCGGGTATAGCCTGTTTTTCGACTATGCGCTGGACGAGATGGCCGACGTAATCGGCGATACCAGCGTTGACGTGGTGCTGCTGCAAGAGGTGGACGCGGGGCGTCTGGTATCGTTCGGGGTGGATCAGGCACTCTGGATGGGGCGGCGGTTGCGGATGGAGCCGCTTTTCTTCCCAACCAACGAGGCAGTCCAGGGTCTGGCGATCCTATCAAGGGTACCGGTGGCCGAGCACGAAGGCCATTTGCTGCCAAGTATGGGGCTTCAGACGGGCGTGCAAAGGGCAATAGTCCGAATGGCAAACGGCGGGATCGATGTTTACAATACGTGGCTTGGGTTGCTGGTGGAAGGTGGGAGTATATCGGCACAGGAGCAGGATCAGTTCGTGCAGATACGGGAGATCCTGACGCTGATTGAGCGAAATGCTGCCCTGATGTCCGAGCCACTGCCGGTGGTTCTCGGCGGGACTTTTAACAATGTGCCAGGCTCACCGGTTTATAACGAGGTGGCGTTCCGGAATTATGTAGACCCATTTGCCGAGATGGATGTGCCGGAGGATGCGGCGATCACGCTCAGGCGGATGGGGGCAGGCGTCGCCAGGTTCGATTATATATGGCTACGAGGGCTGCGTCCCCGCATACCTGCCGTGATCGAGCGTGATCCGTCGGATCACAGGTTGGTTGTCGTGGAGGTGGAGTGGGGACGCCGGTAGACATCACCCCACCCAGCCCTGCCCCAATATACCGGCCATCACGGTCACCAGGCCAAGTACAACCCCGATCACCACTGCGGCCAGGTAGAAGCCACTTTGCAACCTGGCCGATGGCCCTCGCAGCAATATCGGCGTCCCTATCAGGAGTCCGAATAGGCTGAAGTGATTAGTCAGCAGCACGTCGTTGCGAATGCCTATGACTGCTTCCAGGCCGGCAAAGAGCGCAAAAAGCCCGATCAACACCCACTGGACTATCTGGCCCAGAGGCTCACCAAACATGTCGTTGGAAAAGAAGCGAAGAAGTGCGTAGGCAAATAGCACAAGCAGCACCACGGTCTGGGCCAGGGCGAGTCTGGCCTGCGCCACCACGGCCACCATCTCCCCGCCGGAAAGCGGCGGCTCCAACTCCCCGATGTGCTTCTGCTCCGGCATGATCAGAAGAGGTTTGAGCACAAAACGCCCCACCGGGCCATCGAAGTTGCCGCCGGACATGGTTATTCCTCTTCTTCCTCGTCGGTGCGACGGGTGGTCAACTTGGTGAAGAAGCGGCCCAGGTTGCCCAGGATCCCCGCCTCGAGACGAGGCATCTCACGCAGGGCGGTTTTCGGCTCCCACTGGCCGATCTCTCGCCCATCCCACCAATGGCGATAATCCTGTGCAGCCTCGATCAAGACGGCTTCCAGTATCCCGTCCTCACCGTTTTCGATGAGTTCCCGCATCTGATCCAGTTGCGCTACGGCGGCCTTCAGGTAGTGGAGCAGGTTCTCGCGGTTGCGCAGCAGAACGTCTCGTATGTCGTCCGGATCGGCGGCCATAGGTGAGACGGCAAGCGCAAAGGCGGTGTTGGTGAGGTGGCGCATATCGTCCCAGGAGCTGGACGTGGAGGCAACGCGCATCAGGCTCAACCCCATCAGTATCGGGAGTCCAACTGTGGCCGCGACCATGCCGTCATGCTCGATCGGATCGAGGAAGTAGGGCTTGCTGCCGATGATCTGGGCCAATTCGGTTGCCAGCTGAACCGCTTCCTGGGGACAATGCTTTCCGGGGGCGATGCCGACCCCGCCGATGGCGAATAGCGATGGATCGGCTTCCTTTGGGCCGGAGC